>CAVSAL010000005.1:0-37500 GCA_963725915.1 uncultured Actinomycetota bacterium
CGTCGGCGCGGGCAGGCAGGTGCTCGACCGGCTGCTGGCCGATGGTGGCGACCCTGTCGCGATCGTGGAGGCGGAGGGTCTTGGCGCGATTGGCGCGGGCGATGAGCTGGCGGGCGTGGTGGCCGCAGCCATTGCAGCCAACGCGGACGCCGCCGAGCGCGTGAAGGCCGGCAACGCGAAGGCCGTGGGCCCGATCGTCGGCTACGTGATGCGCGAGACCAAGGGCCGTGCCGATGGCGGCGAAGTCAACCGGCTGATCGCCGAGCAGCTGCGGCTCTGAGCGGCGCCGCTGGCGCGCGGCGCTCCGAAGCGGACGTTGCAGCCCGGCATTGAAGAGACTCAGTCGTCTCATATCTTGGACTGCCGTCCAATGTGATCTCTGCCGCCTGCGGGCAACATGCGCTCATGACGAGATCGCACTCACACCAGGCGACTTCGGCTTCTCGGCGGTTCGTCCTGCTGCCAGAGGATCCGGTGGGCGAGTCAGGCGAGAGACCGCGGATCCGGCGCTACCAGCTGGCGAGCATAGGGCGGCGCTCGGCGTCCGACGGGGCGGAGATCGCAATGGCGCGCCTGACTGGGGAGCTTGGCCAATTCTTTCGCTCCAGCAGGTAGCGACACCCACCGTTCTGTCCCGTGTCTCCCGCAGGGACAGGCGAGCGGTGGCCGGGCGGGTCGCCTCGCCCGCCCGGCCGCCGCGCTCCCATCCCGCCAGCGTGGACCCACTGCGCCGCAACGGCCGCACAACCGTCTAGGCTGAGGTCATGAACGAACCTCATCAGTCCTCCTCGCGCTCGATCGGCAGGATGATTCTCGCGGTGCTCGTGCTGGGCGTGGCCGCGTGGTTCCTGCTGCACTTCCTCGTCGGCTTCGTCGTCTGGCTTGCGAGCGTCGCCGTGATCGTGCTTGCCGTGGTCGCGGTGATCTGGGCGCTGCGCATACTGCTGTAGCTGCGATGGCCTCGCTCGGCTATGTCGTGATCGCCGTGGCGTTCGGCTTCGCTGGCGGGATCGTCGGCAAGCTGAAGGGGAGCTCGTTCCTGCTCTGGTTCCTGATCTCGGGCGCGGTGCCGATCTTCGGCCTGATGGCGGCGATCGCCTACAGGTTCGAGCGCGAGGAGCTGCGGCGCCAGTGCCCGCGCTGCGGAAGGGTCGTCAAGATCTACGACGCGCTCTGTATGCGCTGCGGCATGGAGCTGGAGCTGCCCGAGGTCGCGGTGATGTCAGAAGCGATGGAACAGCGCCAGCGCAGTGGCGTCAGCGCCTAGCCGGCGGCTCGGCAGGACTCGCAAAGCCCGAAGACGATCAGCTGCGCCTCCTCGGGCGCAAAGCCGGCGGCGCGGGCGCCCGCGAAGGCGTCGGGGTCGATCTGCGGCGCCGGCACGTTCACGATCTGGCCGCAGCGGCGGCAGGCAGCATGTGCGTGGGCGTGGCTGCGCGACTCGAACAGCAGTGCGCCGGTGCCCGTGCTGACCCGACGCACGAGCCCGAGGTCCTCGAGCAGCTCTAGCGTGGCGTAGATCGTGGGCAGCGAGATGCTCGGCAGGGCGTGCGAGACGCTGCCGAGAACCTGCTCGGCGGTGAGGTGGCGCTGCTGCTCGCACACCGCGCGGTGCACGAGCAGGCGCTGCGAGGTGACCCTGTGGCCACTCTGCCGCAGTCGCTCGGTGAGCTCCCTGTCGAGCTCCGCCGTCACGCCGACCGTCTCTGCCGTCGCGCTCATCAGAACAAGTGTAGCGCTATTAGGGCTGCCTTAGAGAACTTAGGCCACCCTTATTTGAAATCACTTGCTATATTCGCGCCGAGATGGCCACGCCGGAGGAGACAGCAAAGCGGCGCCAGGAAGGGCCGATCTCGCGGCTGATCCACCGCTGGGGCTTCGAGGACGAGCGCGACTTCTTGCTGCGCGTCGTCCAGCCCGGCCTCGTAGGCCTGATCGACGGCACGATCTCCTCGCTTGCTCCGATCTTCGCAGCGGCTGTGTCCTCGGACTCGCGCACCGCGTTTCTGGTCGGCGTGGCCACCGCGCTCGGCGCCGGGGTGAGCATGGGCATGTCGGAGGCGCTCTCGGACACCGGTGCGAGCACCGGCCGCGGCTCACCCGTGATCCGCGGCAGCATCACCGGCCTGATGACGGCCGTCGGCGGCATCTTCCACACGCTTCCGTTCCTGATCTCCGAAGTCCACAAGGCGCTGATCGTCGCCGGCGCCGTGGTCGCGGTCGAGCTTTTCGCGATCGCCTGGGTGCGCTTCCGCTTCCTGGAGGTCTCGCTGCGCTCCTCGCTGATCGTCGTCACGCTCGGCGGCGCGATCGTGCTTGGAATCGGCGTTGGCGTCGGCGCAAGCTGAGCGTCGCCGTTTCGCCCCCGCAAAACCCGCTGTTAGACTGCCTCCATGCGCGCTGTCGACGCAATAATGGAATGCCTGAAGGCTGAGGGCGTGGATGTCGTCTTCGGACTGCCGGGCGGCGCCAACCTGCCCACCTACGACGCCTTCGTCGACGCGGGGATCAAGCACATCCTCGTGCGCCACGAGGCGGGCGGCGGACATGCCGCCGAGGGCTACGCGAAGGCGAGTGGCCGTGTGGGCGTCGCGTTTGCGACCAGCGGCCCGGGCGCGACCAACCTGCTCACGCCGATCTGCGACGCGATGATGGACTCGGTGCCGGTCGTGTTCATCACCGGCCAGGTGCGCACAGAGCTGCTCGGCACCGACGGCTTCCAGGAGGCCGACACGCTCGGGATCACGATGCCGGTCGTAAAGCACTCCTTCATGATCCAGCACCCAAGCGAAATCCCGCGCGCGATCCACGAGGCCTTCTACATCGCCCGCAGCGGCCGGCCGGGCCCCGTGCTCGTCGACGTTCCGCAGGATCTCTCGCGCGCGGAGATCGACTACGAGCCGGTGACCGACGTGCACCTGCCCGGCTATCAGCCGACCGTCGAAGGCAACCAGAAGCAGATCCGCCAGGCCGCGAAGGCGCTCGCCGCCGCGCGGCGCCCGGTGATCTATGCCGGCGGCGGCGTGGTCAACGCCAACGCCGCGGCCGAGCTGACCGAGTTCGCGACCTCCGATCGCTTCCCGGTGACCTGCACGCTGATGGGCCTCGGCGCGTTCCCGGCGCAGCATCCGCAGTGGCTGGGGATGCTCGGCATGCACGGCACGCGGGCCGCCAACTATGCGATCGACGAGGCCGACCTGATCTGCGCGATCGGCGCGCGCTTCGACGATCGTGTGACCGGCAAGCTTTCCGAGTTCGCGCCGCGCGCGAAGTTCATCCACATCGATGTCGATCCGGCCGAGATCTCAAAGAACGTGCCGGCGCACATCCCGATCGTGGGAGACGCCAAGCACGTGCTGAGCAAGCTGTTGGTCGAGTACCGGGCGCTGTCTCCCGACAACGCCCGCCTCGGCGACTGGTGGAAGCGGATCGAGAGGCTGGCGTGAGCGCTATCCGCTGACCTACAAGGACTCCGAGGACTCCGAGATCAAGCCGCAATACATGGTGCAGGCGCTGTATGAGGCCACCGGCGGCGAGGCGATCATCACAAGCGACGTGGGCCAGCACCAGATGTGGACGGCGCAGTACTACGGCTTCCCGCAGCCGCGCCGTTGGATCAACTCCGGTGGCTTGGGCACGATGGGCTTCGGGCTGCCGGCTGCGATGGGCGCCGCGGTGGGATGCCCCGACCGGCTGGTCTGCTGCATCGCCGGCGACGGGTCTGTTCAGATGAACGCCCAGGAGCTTGCGACCTGCGCCCAGGAGGGCATCCCGATCAAGGTGTTCATCATGAACAACGGCTATCTGGGCATGGTTCGCCAGTGGCAGGAGCTCTTCTGGGATCGCCGCTACAGCCAGGTCGAGACCGGCGCCTACCCCGATTTCGTAAAGCTCGCGGAGGCCTACGGCGCAACGGGCATGCGGGTCTCGGACAAGGGCAGCCTCGTGCAGGACATGCGCCGTGCGATCGAGACCGACGGACCGGTCGTGGTTGACGTGAAGGTGACCCGCGAGGAGAACACCTACCCGATGATTCCGGCTGGGCACGCGGCCCGCGAGATGGTGGGATGACGAGCAAAGCTCGTCAGGTCAAGGCCGCCTGGAGGGCCTCGGATCGGATGCCCGCCCACCCGATAGGCCGGCTGGATGCCGGCCTGAGGTGACCAGAGCCTTGGGCGAGCCTGGGACCAAGGAGCCCCTGAGCCTCGAGGAGCTGGAGGCCGCCGGCAGCCTGCGCACCGGTCGCAAGCACACGCTCTCGATCCTGGTCGAGAACAAGGCGGGCGTGCTCAGCCGGATCGCGGGGCTGTTCGCGCGGCGTGGCTTCAACATCGACACGCTGACCGTCGGCCCGACCGACGACGACGCGATCTCGCGCGTGACGCTGACGCTCGACGGGGCACTGCACCCGATCGACCAGGTCACAAAGCAGCTGCACAAGCTCATCAACGTGCTGAAGATCAGGGATTCGGAGCCCGAGGACACGGTCACGCGCGAGCTCGCGCTGTTCAAGGTCGCCGTGGACGGCAGCCAGCGCGGCGAGCTGATGCAGGTGACCGAGATTTCCGCGGCAAGATCGTGGACGTGACCAAGCGCTCCGTGGTCGTGGAGATCACCGGCACGACCGAGAAGGTCGAGGCGTTCGAGAGCATGGTCCGACCGTTCGGCCTGATCGAGATGATGCGCACCGGCGAGATCGCGATCTCGCGCGGACGCGGCGAGACCTAGACGCTCTCAGAACCAAGTCGGAAACACCGCCAGGTAGAATCCGCGGCGGTGGAGTCACGCACCGCCACTGCCGCAGCTCCCGCCGATCAGCGATCGGGCGCGACGCGCATCGACCAGGGCGAGCCGCTGGCGCTGCTGCCGGCCGTGCGCAGCAGGCTCTCATCCGTGCTGGCCTCCGCGGTCTCGCGGGCCAGGCGGCGGGGAATGTCAACGCTCGCCTCGATCACCGCGCCTCTGCCCGGAGAGGTCGATCCCAGCGCGGTGGCGCTGAGCTCGCGTCGCGGCGGAGAGCCCTGGTTTCTGCTCGAGCAGCCGGCCAGGGATCGGATGGCGCTTGCCGCGCTGGGGCAGGCGGCCGCGATCGAGGCCGACGGGCCCGGCCGCTTCGAGGAGGTGGCGGCGCGCTGGCGCGAGCTTGCCGCCGGAGCGGTCAGTTGGGGGAGGGAGTCGAGGAGGCGGGCCCGATCGCGGTCGGCGGCTTCGCCTTTGCCGCATCCGGCGCCCGCTCGCCTGCGTGGGCCGGCTTTGCGCCCGCGTCGATGATCGTGCCCGAGGTCGCGATCGTGCGCGAGGGCGGCGCGGCGCGAATCACTCTCACTGCGATGGCCGGCCCCGACGACGTGCCCGAGCGGCTGCTCGCTCGCCTGGAGGGCCGTCTGGCCGAGCTGCGACGCGCGGCCTGCCGCTGCTCGACCCCGATCCCGTGACTCGGTGCGTGTGTTTCGTTAGCGCGATGCCCCCCGAGCACTACGAAGCGGCGGTCTCCCGCGCGAAAGAGATGATCGAGGCGGGAAGGATCGAGAAGATCGTGCTTGCGCGCGAGGTGCAGGTCCACGGCCCCGGCGACCACGATCCGGCCGCGGTCTTCGATGTGCTGCGGGAGGCGTTTGCGGGTTGCTTCGTGATGTGCGTCGGCCGCGGCGAGGCGAGCCTGATCGGCGCAAGCCCCGAGCTGCTCGTGCGGCGCGAGGGGCAACGGCTGAGCACGCTGGCGCTTGCGGGCTCCAGCAGGCGCAGTGCCGACCCCGCCGTTGACGCCCACCTCGGCGAGCAGCTGCTGCGATCTGCCAGCTATGGCGAAGAGCACGCGATCGTCGTGCGGCGGATCGAACGCATCCTGCGCCCGCATTCGGTCTGGGTGGCCGCCGGCCGAGAGCCGCAGCTTGCCCAGATCGCAAACATCCAACACCTTGCGACGCCGATCAGGGCGCAGCTGGCCGCGCCGATGGACGCGATCGAGCTGGCGGCGCTCTTGCACCCGACTCCTGCGATCGGCGGCGAGCCCTCGGCGCCGGCGCTGGAGTCGATTCCCGCCTTGGAGGGCCTTGACCGCGGCTGGTACTCCGGGCCGGTCGGATGGACCGACGCAACCGGCGACGGCGAGTTCTGCGTCGCGCTGCGCTGCGCGCTGCTGCGCGGCCGGGGTCGCGCACTGCTACGCCGGCAACGGGATCGTCCAGGGGCTCTCATCCGGCGAGCGAGCTGGCCGAGACCGAGTGAAGTTGAAGCGCGCTGCTGCCGCTGTTGGCGGGCTGAGCCCCGCTGGCCGGCGTCATGCGGCGTCCTCGCTCGCTCGCGTACCGACGTACGCCACGCTCGCTGCGTTCTTGCCTGACTTGACCAGCGGGCTCAGTCGATGTTCAGGGATCCTCTGATATCCCCTCGGCGACCGCGCGCCAGATGCGACGGTGCAGCTGCACGTTGGCCGCGCGCTCGCCGCGGACTTCGACGATCGTGCTGCCCGGCGCCTGCAGGCTGCGCTCCAGCGCCGACCGGAATGAGGGCAGGTCGGTCGCATGCTCGTGGCGCAGGCCGTAGAGGGCGGCCGCAGCGGAGAAGTCCAGGCCGGTGGGCGTGGCGATGTGGCGCGTATAGACGTCCTGGGCGGCGGTGCCCTCATCATCGGCGGGGGGCGGCCCGGCAGCATGGCGTCCGAGCGGAGTGCCGGAGACCGGCAGGAAGTCGAAGATGCCGCCGCCGCCGTTGTTGACCAGCACGATCGTGAGCCGCAGATCCAGGCGACTGGCCGCGAGCAGGCCGCCGATGTCGTGCGCGAGCGCGACGTCGCCGATCAGCAGCACGACGGGCCCCGTGTCTGCGGCGGCGGCGCCGAAGGCGGCCGAGACCGTCCCATCGATGCCGTTGGCGCCCCGGTTGCAGAGCACCCGCGGCGGCTCGTCGCGCACCGGCCAGAAGGTCTCGATCTCACGGACCGGCATCGAGGAGGCCACGAACAGCGTCGCCTGCTCGGGCAGCAGCACTCCGAGCTCGCTCGCAAGCGCCGGCTCACTGAGATTCTGAGCCCAGGCACGCCCGGATCGCCGCACCTGCCCGCTCGTCCTCGCTGCGCCAACGCGCGAGCCATTCCTGCGCCTGTGAGCCCTCGAACACCGTGGTTGCGAGCTCCTCGAGCGCAGGCTTGGGGTCCAGGGCAAAGGACTCCTGCAGCACGCCGGCGGGGTCCTGCCAGGCGCCCTCGGGGTCGAGGGCGACCTGGGCGACGTCCGGCATCTGCGCCAGCCAGCTGCGCAGCGGCTTTGAGGTCGGCAGATCTCCGACCCGCAGCACGAGGTCGGGCTTGACGCGCCGCAGGAAGGTCTCGTCGCGCAGCAGCGCGTCGTAGTGGGCGATCGCCGCGGCGCCACGGCGGGCGCCGGACATCGGGTCGGCCAGCAGCGGCCAGCCGGCGGCGGCGCAGAACGCGGCGGCAGCCTGCGCGAAGGAGCTTCCAATCGGGCCGCGCTCCTCGCGCCCGGCGACGACGATGCCCCTGCGGGCGGCGAGCGCCAGTTCGCGCAGACGGTCCATGCCCTCGCTGGGCGCGCCGGACGCTGCGGCTCGCGAGCGTCCGAGGTAGGGCCGGCCGTGCGGGCGTCCGGTGTCGTCCGCCGGCAACGACTCATCGCTGACCAGCGGCTCGCGCAGCGGCAGGTTCAGATGCACTACCCCGGGGCGTCCTTCAAGTGCGGTCCAGTAGGCGCGGCAGGCGAGGGTGCGCATCCAGCGCAGGCTCGCCCGATCGGCGCTCTGGACATCGACCTCGAAGAACCACTTGGTGGCGCAGCCGTACAGCTTGAGCTGGTCGATCGCCTGGCCGGCGCCCACTTCGCGCAGCTCCGGCGGCCTGTCGGCTGTCAGCAGCAGCAGTGGCACGCGCGCCTCGCGGGCCTCGATCGCCGCAGGCAAGAGCTCAGCGGCGGCGGTGCCGGAGGTGCAGGCCACCGCGACCGGCAGGCGCGTGGCCTTGGCCAGGCCGAGCGCGAAGAAGCCGGCGCAGCGCTCGTCGATGTGGCTGTGGCAGCACAGCCGCGGCTCGCTTGCGAGGCTGAGCGCGATCGGCGCGTTGCGGGAGCCGGGCGAGGTGCAGGCGTGCTCCATGCCGCAGCGCGCGAGCTCGTCGACCAGCGCTCGCAGCAGCAGATAGGTGTCTGTGGCGGAGCCCATGGGGGTTAGGATGGCGCGGTGTCAGGCGAAGGCGTGGTGATGCTGCATGGGTTCGGCGGCACCGGGCGCGCCTTTGACGGCGTGATCGCGGCGCTGCCGGCTGAACGCTACACGCCGCTGGCGCTCGACCTGCCCGGCCACGGCGCCCGCTCGCAGCTCGACGGCCCGATCACCTATGAGCGCTCCGTGGATATCGTGCTCGCGCAGAGCCCGCCCTCCTTCGTGCTCTGCGGTTACTCGATGGGCGGCCGGATCGCGCTGCGGACGGCGTTTGCGGCGCCCCAGCTCGTGAGCCGGCTCGTGCTCGTCTCCACGACGGCGGGGATCGAGGAGCCTGAGCAGCGAGAGGTGCGCAGGCAGGCAGACGAGCGCCTGGCAGCGCAGATCGAAGGCGAGTCGATGGAGCGCTTCGTGGAGCGCTGGCGCTCCCAGCCGATGTTCGCCGATGAGTCTGAGGCAGTTCGACTGCTCGCAACTGCGGACCACCGGCGCAACACCACGGCCGGGATCGCGGCGGCGCTGCGTGGCATCGGCTCCGGGGCGATGCCGGCGTTGTGGGAGCGGCTTGGCGAGCTGTCGATGCCGGTGGTCGTGCTCGCCGGCGAGCGCGATGCGAAGTATCGGGCGCTCGGCGAACGGATCGCCTCCGCGGCGCCGAATGGCAGCCTCCACGTCGTCGAGGGCGGTCACGGGCTGCTGCTGGAGAACCCGGCGGCAGTCGCACGTGCGATCGCGGGCGAGGATCGTTAGGCGTCCGCGGTGGGCGGTACCCCAAGCCCCGGCTCCTGCGGGGTGGCGATCTGCCCATCGCGAACGAGAAGCTGCTCGCCCGGGCCCTCAAACATCGACAGCGTCGCAAGCCCGCACGCCGGCAGCGGGCCGCGGGCGCGCAGCGCCGCTGCCGCGTGCACGGCCGCGGCGATGCCCAGCGGTCCGTCGTAGGTGGAGGCCAGGTAGGGCTCTCCGCCGACCGCTCGCACCAGCGTCGCGGCGGCGAGAAGTCCCGATATGCCGCCGCAGCGGGAGATCTTCAGGCAGACGGCGTCGGCGACGCCCGAGCCGAGCGCTCCGGGCTCGGCGGCGGTCTCGTCGATCGCGATTCGCACCGGTACGCGCTCACGCACCTGCCTGATCGCGTGCAGGCCGTGGCATGGCTCCTCGACCAACTCCAGGCCGGCGGGGGCGAGCGCGTCGATGCTGCGCACCGCCTGCTCGACATCCCAGGCGCCGTTGGCGTCCAGGCGCAGCGCGATGTCGGGCCCGGCGGCGGCGCGCACCGCCGCGACACGGCCGGCGTCATCTCCAACTCCAACCTTCATCTTGATACAGCCAAATCCCTGCTGCGCGGCGATTTCCGCTTCGCGCGCGGCGCCGGCCCTGTCGGTCGCCGAGAGCGTGGCGTTCACATTCACCTCGGCGGCTGGGTCGTCCACCAGCAGGCGACAGACCGGAAGGCCGCGGAGCTTGCCTGCGCGATCCCACAGCGCGAGATCGATCGCCGCGAGCGCCTGGGGGAGATCGTCGGCGGCTCTGCATGCTTCCAGCGGCCTGGTGAGCGGTCCGCCTTCGGGGAGCTCTTCCAGCGCCGCGGCGTACCGCTCCAGCGCAAGCAGCGTGCGCTGCACGCTGACCCCTTCGTAGGACGCAAGTGGCGCCGCTTCGCCATAGCCGCTGACCCCATCGGCGTCCATGACCCGCACGTAGAGCACCTCGCGCTCGCGCAGTTCGCCATAGGCGGCCCGCAGCGGGGAGCGCAACCTCAGCGTCTGCCGCTCGATTGCGAGCTTCATCTTCAGCCTGCTCTCAGGAGCCGATGCCGCCTCCGGCCAGCAGGCCGGCGCAGATGAACAGACAGAAGGCGAGCTGCAGCATGCCGGTCTTTGCCAGCGCGGCGTTGAGCGCCGGTCCGTCGACGCGCGTGCGCACCACCTTCACGAGCTGCACGGCAAGGGGCAGGCAGGCCAGCGAGAGCAGCAGCCACGGGGTCATCCCGCCCGCGATCCACAGCAGCGGGGGCGCCAGGAACGCGAGCGTGAGCATCGCCCCGTATAGCGTGCGTGTGCGCTCACGGCCGAGCCGCACGGCGAGCGTCCGCTTGCCGGCGCGGCGGTCGGTCTCCAGATCGCGCACGTTGTTGACGACGAGGATCGCGCTGGCGATCAGGCCGACCGGCACCGCGCAGGCGAACGCCTGCCAGGGCAACTGCTGGACCTGCACGAAGTAGGAGCCGGCGACGGCGACGATGCCGAAGAACAGGAACACGAACACCTCGCCAAGACCCTCGTAGCCGTAGGGGCGCGGGCCGCCGGTGTAGAGCACGCCGGCGAGGATCGAGGCGGCGCCGACCGCGATCAGCTCGGGGCCGGCGACGTAGACCAGGTAGACGCCGCAGAGCACCGCCGCGCCGAAGGTGAGGTAGGTGGCGAGCAGCACCTGTGAAGGCGGCACCAGGCCGCCGGCGGTGACCCTCACCGGGCCAAGCCGCTCCTCGGTGTCGGCGCCGCGGCGGGCGTCTGAGTAGTCGTTTGAGAGGTTGGTGCCGACCTGGATGAAGATCGCGCCGAGCAGCGCGGCCAGGAAGGCCAGCGGATGGAAGTGGCCGGCGCCGAGCGCGAGCGATGTGCCCACGAGCACCGGCGCGATCGAGGCGGGCAGCGTGCGCAGACGCGCGGCCATCATCCAGATGTGGATGGGGCTGCGCGGCCCGGCGACCAGCTCGCCTGCGCGGGCGCTCACGGGTCAGGCTCTTCTCGGGAAGCGGCCGAAGTCGGGGGTGCGCTTCTGCTTGTAGGCGTCGCGGCCCTCCTGCGCCTCCTCGCTGCCGTAGAAGAGCAGGTTGGCGTCGTGGGCGAGCTGCTGGATGCCTGCCAGGCCGTCTTCGGCCGCATTGAAGCTGGCCTTCAGCAGGCGCAGCGCAAAGGGGGATAGGCGCAGCATCTCCTCGCACCACTGCACGGTCTCCTCTTCCAGGCGCTCCAGCGGCACCACGGTGTTGATCAGGCCCATCTCCAGCGCCTCCTGCGCGCCGTACTGGCGGCAGAGGAACCAGATCTCCTTGGCCTTCTTCGGTCCGACGAGGTTGGAGAGCAGGCCGGCGCCGAAGCCGCCGTCGAAGGAGCCCACGCGCGGGCCGACCTGGCCGAAGATCGCGTTGTCGGCCGCGATCGTGAGGTCGCAGACCAGGTGCAGCACGTGCCCGCCGCCGATCGCATAGCCGGCGACCATCGCCACGATCGGCTTGGGCAGGCGGCGCATCTGGATGTGCAGGTCGGTGACGTGGAAACGACCGGGGCGGGCGGGATCCGGGTTACTGGCCTGGTCCTCGGCCAGATAGCCGGAGTCGCCGCGCACGCGCTGGTCGCCACCCGAGCAGAAGGCGAGCGGGCCTTCTCCGGTGAGCACGATCGCGCCCACAGCCGGGTCCTCGCGCGCGTCCTCCAGCGCGCGGGAGATCTCAACGATCGTCAGCGGCCTGAACGCGTTTCGGACCTCGGGGCGGTCGATCGTGATCTTCGCGATCGACGCGCTCTGCACCGACGCCTTCTCGTATCGGATGTCGGTGTACTCGCCGGCGGTGCTCCAGGTGATGGGGGACAAGTCTGCTATCGCCTCCTGCTTGGCTTCTGGTGTGGGCCAGCGAAGGCTAGCCTCTGCGCGATGATCGTCGAATCCTGGCTTGCGCGCGCCGCCGCCGGCTCGCCGGAGCGGGTTGCTGTGGAGGAGGGTGAGCGCGTCTGCACCTACGCGCAGTTGCACGAGCAGGCGTTGGCGGGTGCGGCCGTGCTTGCCGAGCGAGGGGTCAGGCCGGGCGGGAGCGTCGCGGTCGCGCTCGGGCCCGGGATCGACTTCGCGGTGGCGCTGCACTCCTGTTGGCTTGCGGGCGCAAGCGCCGCGCCGGTGGACGTGCGGCTCTCGGGCGCCGAGCGCGCGGCGATCTGTGAGGGCGCCTCGCTCGTGGTGGAGGAGCGGCTGCCGGTCGCAGCCTTCGGGCGCGAGACGCATTCTGGGCTGGATCGTCCAGCGACGCATGACCTTGACGCGGTGGCCGCGGTAATCCATACCTCGGGCACGACCTCGCAGCCCAAGCGCGTCGAGCTGACCTTCGGCAACCTGCTCTGGAGCGCTCAGGGCTCGGCGGTGGCCCTTGGTGCCGATCCGGGTGAGCGGTGGCTGTGCACGCTGCCGGTCTGCCACGTCGGCGGCTTCTCGATCCTCGTTCGCAGCGCGATCTTCGCGACGACCGCGGTGGTGCACGAGCGCTTCGATACACAGCGGGCGCTGCAGGCGCTGATGGAGCAGGAGATCACGCTGGTGAGCGTCGTTGCCACGACGCTTGCGCGGCTGCTGGACGCCGGTCTCGCACGGCCGCCGCGGCTACGTTGCGCGCTGGCCGGGGGCGGCCCGGTGCCGCAGGCGCTGCTGGACCGTGCCGCCTCTGCGGTGGTCCCCGTATGTCAGACCTACGGCCTGACGGAGGCATGCTCGCAGGTGAGCACGGTGCCGCTGGCGGCGCTTGAGTGCGCGGGGCCTGCGGGCGTGGCCGCGATGGGCGCCGGCAGGCCGCTCTTCTGCACCCGGGTGAGGATCGGCGATGAAGGCAAGGTGCTCGTCGGCGGGCCAACCGTCGCTCAGGGCGCGCTGGCCGACGATGGCTGGCTTCACACCGGCGATCTGGGAACGCTCGACGCCGAGGGCAACCTCCATCTCATCGGCCGCAAGGCCGACACGATCATCAGCGGCGGCGAGAACGTCGCGCCCGCGGAGGTCGAGGCCGTGCTCGAAGCGCACCCGCAGGTCTGCGAGGCGGCGGTGGTCGGACGCAGCGACCCGCGCTGGGGCGAGGCGGTCACTGCGATCGTGGTGCCGCGGGAGGGCGCTCAGCCCGACCCGCAGCGGCTGCGGGAGCACTGCGCGCAGCGCCTGGCCGCCTACAAGGTGCCAAAGCAGGTGGTCTTGATCGCCGGGCCGCTGCCACGCACGCGATCTGGCAAGCTGCTGCGCAGGCAACTGGCATGAGCGACTTCGACCCCGATCGGTACCGGCAGGACAGCCTCGCGCAGTGGGAGGCGGCGGCTACGGGATGGTCGCGCCGGGCCGAGCAGATGCGCTCGTTCGCCGAGCCGGTCGCCGAGTGGCTGGTGGATGCGCTTGACCTTGCCCCCGGCCAGCGGGTGCTCGACCTCGCCGCGGGCCTTGGCGATGTCGGCCTGCTCGCCGCTGAGCGTGTAGGGGTGAGCGGAAGCGTGGTGATCGCCGACCAGGCCGAGCCGATGCTGCAGCATGCAGCCGAGCGCGCCGCGGAGATGAGAGTCGGCAACCTCGAGTTCAAGCGCATCGACGCGGAGTGGATCGACCTGCCGCTCGGCAGCATCGACGCGATCGCCTGCCGCTTCGGCGTGATGTTGATGGCCGATCCCGACGCGGCGCTGCGCGAGTGTCGCAGAGTGCTGCGGCCGGGGGGCAGGATCGCACTCGCGGTCTGGGATTATCCGGCGCGCAACCCGTGGGCCTCGGCCCCGGCGATGGTGCTCTCCGAGCGCGGGCTGATGCAGACGCCCCCGCAGCAGCCCGGCGTGTTTGCCCCCGGGATGTTCGCGCTGGCCGACTCCGAGGCTCTTGCCGAGCGGATCGGCGACGCCGGCTTTATCGAGGTCGCGGTCGGCTCGGTCGCGCTCGCGCGCGCCCACGAGGACTTCGAGAGCTTCTGGGAGACGAGCCTTGACATGTCGCCCGGCTTCCACGACGCGGTGATGTCCTGCCCGGAGAGCGAGATCGAGCAGATCAAGGAGGCGGTTGCGGCGAGCCTTGCGCCCTTCACCGCTGCCGACGGGACGATGGAGATACCGGCGTCGAGTCTGGTCGCATCGGCGAGCGCCTGAGCGCGAGGCGGCAAAGGGTGTGCACAGGCAGGATCCAAACGCGAGATCGACGAAACTGTCCGCATGCCCGCCACTAAGCTGACCCTTGAGCGCTTTGGTCCGTTCAAGTCTGCGGACTTGAATCTGAGCCCGGGCGTAAACGTCTTGCTCGGCGCGAACAGCACCGGCAAGACATTCGCGCTGAAGGCGCTCTACGCGATCCTTGCTGGTCTTGGCCCCGGTGCCGCGCCGGGCACCTCTCCGCGCGAGTTGCTCCGCGCAAAGCTGGCGGGGGTCTTCCGTCCTGACGACGGCGAGGTGAGCCGGCTCGTCAGCCGAGCGGTTGGAAGATCGACTGGGCGTCTGCGCGTGGAGTTCGATGATCGTGAGCCCGTTCGCGTCACGATCTCGAGGGGAGGCCGGCAGCCGATCACCAGCCTTGAGTTCCCTCGTGGCGGCGCCGACGGGTCGACAGCGCCGGCGGTGATTGACGCGCCGGCGCTCTTCCTGCCGTCTCGTGAGGTGCTGGCCATGTACGAGGGCTTCGTGGCCGCATACGATCAGCGTGAACTCTCCTTCGATGAGACTTATTACGACACAGCCGTGGCGATGAGCGCCGCCGCACTGCGTGGACCTCGTCCCAAGGAGCTTCGCGATGTGACGAGGCGCCTCGAAGCGGAGTTGGGTGGTTGGATCAGACTCGAGGGAGCCCGCTTCTATCTGCACAGCGCTCGCGGCGAGCGCCTTGAGGCGCATCTGCTTGCTGAGGGGCTGCGCAAGGTGGCGCAGATCGTCCATCTGATCGCCAACGGCCGGCTACGACAGGGAGGCATTCTCATCTGGGACGAGCCGGAGGCCAACCTTCATCCGCGTCTGGCGGAGGTCGTCGTCGAGTGCCTTGGGGTGCTCGCCCAGAGCGGCATCCAGATTTTGCTCGCAACCCACGACTACCTGCTCGCGGATGCGATCTCCAGATGGTCCGAGTACAGGGAGGTGATCGATGATGCCGCGGACGTCCGCTTCTTTCAGCTGGTCCGTGACGACAGCGACGTCGTCGCCATCGAGACCGCTGACACGTTCACCGATCTGTCCCCCAATCCGCTGCTCGAAGCGTTTCTCGATCACCACGATCGCGAGCAACGGCTGATTGCAAGACGCCTCGAGACACCAGCCAAGTAGCGTCCAGGAACATGGCGACGATCACAGAGGGACGCCAGCATCTCGACTTCGATGCGACATGGGGCGCCTTCCAATGGGACTTGGCTGAAGAGTTCGTGGGTGGCATGGACAAGGCCCTGCATCAACTCGCGGGGGATGGGGTTAAGGCCGCCGATGTGGTCGGTGTGAAGGGCGGAGACTTATCTGGATCCTCGATCCTGCTCATCGCGGAGTTCAAGGACTTCGCCCATCCGACGATTCCTGTGAGGGACCGTGCAGGCGTCATGCTGCAAGCGGAGTCGGCCCATCTCCGGCGCGACATAGTGCGGAAGATCATTGACACGCTGACTGGGGCAACGTTCGCCCACGACTCCGAAAACAACAAACGCCCAGAGTTGACGCGTTGGCGCGCTGCCGCTGCTGAAACACCGGTTAGGCTGCTGATTCTCGTCTGTGTCGAGCTCTCCAAGCCTGCTGTGATTACGATGCTCAACGACGAGTTGCAGCGCCGGCTGCGTTGGCTTGGGCCGCATGCGATGGTGCTCGTGACCAGCAGCGCCACCCCGTTTTCCGCGCTTGGAATCTCATATCGAGTCTGAGCCCGCCTGGGCCGCCGGTGGGCGCCCTGGGCCGCGCGTGAGATAGCCTGCGCGCATGCTCTACGACGACAACGCGGATCTCACCCTCCTCGACGGCAAGGCCGTCGCGATCATCGGCTACGGCTCACAGGGCCACGCCCACGCCCTCAACCTGAAGGACTCGGGGGTGAAAGTCGTTGTGGGCCTGCGCTCCGACTCGGCCTCGGTCGCGCAGGCGAAGGAGCAGGGCCTCGATGTCCTGAGCGTCACCGAAGCAGCCAGCCGCGGAGACATCGTGATGATCCTGCTGCCGGACGAGCTCCACAGGCAGGTCTACGAGGCCGAGATCGCCGACGGAATCGCCGAGGGCAACATGTTGATGTTCGGCCACGGCTTCTCGATCCACTACAAGGAGATCGAGCCGCCGCCCGGCGTTGACGTGGCGATGGTCGCGCCCAAGGGGCCTGGGCATCTCGTGCGCAGGCAGTTCCTGGAGGGATCGGGCGTGCCAGGGCTGATCGCCGTCGAGCAGGATGCGACCGGGCATGCGCGCGAGCTCGCGCTCGCCTACGCCAAGGGCATCGGCTGCACCCGCGGCGGAGTGATAGAGACGACCTTCAAGGATGAGACCGAGACCGACCTCTTCGGCGAGCAGGCCGTCCTCTGCGGCGGGGTCTCGAGCTGGTGCAGGCCGGCTTCGAGACGCTGGTAGAGGCCGGGTATGACCCTGAGATGGCCTACTTCGAGTGCCTGCACGAGGTCAAGCTGATCGTCGATCTGATTTACGAGAAGGGCCTTGCGGGCATGCGCTACTCGATCTCGAACACGGCAGAGTACGGCGACTACACCCGCGGCAAGCGCGTGATCACGCAGCAGACGCGCGAGGCGATGCGCAAGATCCTCGGCGAGATCCAGTCCGGCGACTTCGCCCGCGAGTGGATCGCCGAGAACCGCGCCGGCCAGGAGAACTTCAAGCGGATGCGCGCCGAGCAGGCCGACACGCAGATAGAACACGTCGGCGCCGAGCTGCGCTCGCACATGGACTGGCTGGAGACGTCCTTCTAGACATGCTTGCCTACCTGCTCTGGCACCGTCCACGGCAGGAGGTCGATCGCGATGCCTACGAGCAGGCGGCGGAGCGCTTCCACCGTTCGCTGGCCCACGCCCGCCCGGCGAGCCTGCGGGGCACGGCGCTGCTGCGCGCCGGGGACCTGCCGTGGCTGGACGGTCAGGGCTGGTATGAGGACTGGTATCTGCTCGAGGACTTCGGCGCGCTCGGAGTCCTGAACGAGGCTGCCGTCGCGGCCGGGCATCGCAGCGCCCACGACAACGTCGCGCGCGCGTTCGGCGGCGGCGCCGGCGCTCTCTACAAGCTGATCGAGGGCGGCGGCGATTCGATCTCCCATCCGCTGGCCGTCTGGGTCTCGCGTCCCGCGGGCGCCGCGGCGCCCGGACTTGGAGACATGCTCGGCGACGGGATGGATCGCGAGCGCGCGAGCCTGTGGCGGCGGGCGCTCGTGCTCGGCCCGGCGCCCGAGTACTGCCTGCTTGCAGCCGAGCCGCCCGCCGGCGTGTCGCCGACACGGCTGCCGCAGGGATGGCAGGCCGGCGTCCGGCGCAGGGATGCGATCTTCGACGGTTGACCTCGGCGGCCGCTTCGCTACACTCGCGCTTGTCGTCGCGACTGGCGCTCGGAGTCCTTCTCAGAATCAAGCAAGGGGCTCAGGTGGGATCAACCACCGGGGAGCGACGCAAGATCACCGCCGCGCGCCTGGGCACCCCTCAGATCCACCACGCCCCCTGAGGTCCGACAGCGAGGAAGCCCATGACGCCGAGCAGCGCAAGCCAGCAGACGCAACTCACTATCCCAGAGCAGCTCAAGCCCGCCGACGGCCGCTTCGGCTGCGGCCCCTCCAAGGTGCGCCCGGAGGCGATTGCGCGCCTGGCGCAGGACGGCGCCAAGCTGATGGGAACATCCCACCGGCAGGCGCCCGTAAAGGGGCTGGTGGGGGAGATCAGGTCGGGCCTGAAGGAGCTCTTCGCCGCGCCGGACGGATACGAGGTCGCGCTTGGAAACGGCGGCGCGACCGCCTTCTGGGATGCGGCGGCCTTCGGTTTGATCGAGTCCCGCTCACTGCACCTCGCCTACGGCGAGTTCTCGCAGAAGTTCGCCTCGGTGACCAAGGAGGCCCCGTTCCTCGGCGACCCGATCGTCGTGAAGGCCGATCCCGGCGACGCGCCGGGCCAGGACGATCTGCAGGCGGCGCTGGCAGGCGAGAACGGGATCGATGCGATCGGCTGGGCCCACAACGAGACCTCGACCGGCGTGATGGTGCCGGTGCGGCGGCCGGTGGGCGCGGGGCAGGCGCTCGTGCTGATCGACGCCACCTCCGGCGCCGGCGGCCTGCCTGTCGATCTGAGCGAGGTGGACGCCTACTACTTCGCGCCGCAGAAGTCCTTTGCCGCCGATGGCGGCCTGTGGGTGGCGATGCTCAGCCCCGCCGCCCAGGAGCGGATCGGCGCGCTGGCATCCAGCGATCGTTACATCCCCGCCTTCCTCTCTCTGCAGACTGCGCTTGAGAACTCGGTGAAGGATCAGACCTACAACACCCCGGCCGTGGCCACGCTCTTCCTGCTCGCCGACCAGATCCGCTGGATGTTGGACGGCGGCGGCCTTGCCGGCTGCGTGGATCGCAGCACGCAGTCCTCGCAGAGCCTCTACGGATGGGCGGAGAGCACCTCCTACACGACGCCGTTCGTCGCCGATCCGGCCAAGCGCTCGCTGGTCGTGGGCACGATCGACTTCGCCGATGAGGTCAACGCCGCCGCGAT
Source organism: uncultured Actinomycetota bacterium (assembly GCA_963725915.1). Lineage (GTDB taxonomy): Bacteria > Actinomycetota > Thermoleophilia > Solirubrobacterales > Solirubrobacteraceae > Palsa-744. Next base: position 18,599 of record CAVSAL010000005.1, read on the forward strand.
TGCCGGGGTGCTGCGGGCCAACGGCATCGTGGACGTCGAGCCCTACCGCAAGCTGGGCCGCAACCAGCTGCGCGTCGGCATGTTCCCGGCGGTTGAGCCGAAGGACGTCAAGGCGCTGACCGCATGTATCGACTACGTCGTGGAGAGGACGGCAGCATGAGTACCGAAGGTACGGTTAAGGAGGACCGGATGTCCTCCTCCAACATCGAAGGCGCCGACCGGACGGAGGCGCAATGACCTCATCCAACGGAACCGTGAAGGTGCTGGTCAAGGAGAAGATCGGCGAGTCCGGCATCGCGCTGCTGCGGTCGCATTTCGAGGTAGATCTCGGCGCCGATTGGGACGACGCGCAGTTCCTGGAGCGGATCGGCGACTACGACGGCATCCTGATCCGCTCGGCGACGAAGATGACTGCCGACCTGATCGAGAAGGGCGCGCGCCTGCGCGTGATCGGACGCGCCGGCGTCGGCGTGGACAACGTGGACGTGGAAGCGGCGACCGAGCGCGGAATCATCGTCGCCAACGCGCCAGAATCCAACGTCGTCACCGCGGCCGAGCACACGATGGCGCTGCTGCTCGCGCTCGCGCGCAACATCCCGCAGGCGCACGCCTCGCTGATCTCCGGCAAGTGGGAGCGCTCGAAGTTCTCCGGCGTTGAGGTCTACGAGAAGACGCTCGGGATCGTCGGCTTTGGACGCATCGGCCAGCTCGTCGCTCACCGCGCCAAGGGCTTTGGGATGAAAGTGCTGGCCTTCGATCCGTTCGTCTCGGCCGAGCGCTACCGCGAGCTGGGCGTGGAGAAGGCCGATGGGCCCGATGACATCTATGCGCAGGCTGACTTCATCACGATCCACCTGCCCAAGACCCCGGAGACGGCGAACTTTCTCGATGCCGAGTCGTTCGCGAAGATGCGCGACGGGGTGCGCGTCCTGAACGTGGCACGGGGTGGTCTGATCGACGAAGCGGCGCTGAAGGACGCGCTCGACTCCGGCAAGGTCGCCGGCGCCGCGATCGACGTGTTTCCCTCGGAGCCGATGACCGAGAATCCCCTCTTCGGCTATCGCAACGTCGTGGTCACGCCGCATCTCGGTGCCTCCACCGCAGAGGCCACCGACCGCGCCGGCTACCAGAGCGCCGAGCAGGTCGTCGCCGCGCTCAGCGGCGGGGTCGTCTCCACCGCCGTGAACATCCCCTCGGTCGGCGCCGAGGACATGGAGGTGCTCGGGCCGTTCCTGCCGCTTGCCACCCAGCTCGGCCGGCTGGCGATGGGGCTTGCCGAGGGCAGCTCCGTGGAGCGGATCGAGGCGGCCTTCATGGGCAAGATCGCCGAGTTCGACACGCGCCTGCTCACGCTCGCGGTGATCCGCGGCGCGCTCCAGGGCCGCAGCGAGCAGGAGGTCAACCTCGTAAACGCGCCCTCGATCGCGCAGCAGCGCGGCATCGTCGTTGAGGAAAAGACCGTCTCCGAGGCCCAGGACTTCAACGAGCTGATCCGCGTCACGGTGCTGGCCGGCGATGAGCGCGTCGCCGTCGCGGGCACGGGCATCGGGCCGAACCGCGTTCCCCATCTGGTCGAGGTCCAGGGACGGCGTCTGACCGTGGAGCTCGCGCCGTTCGTGACCGTCTTCCGCTACGCCGACCTGCCGGGGATGATCGGGCGCGTCGGCACGGTCTTCGGCAGCTATGGCATCAACATCTCCTCGGCGGCAGTCGGGCATGCGCCGAACGGCGGTGGAAGCGAGCCCGGCGAGGATGGCGCCCACCGCCTGGCGGCGATGGTAGTCACGACCGACGTTGCGGTCTCCGCGGAGGTTGTGGACGAGATCGTCGCCCTGGAGGGCTTTGTCGGCGGCTGGGCGCTCGTGCTCGACTGAGCTCGTTTGCCGTTCTGCCAACGGACTGCTAGCCTGCTCTGACATGTCGTTTGCGCAGTCTCTTGCACTTCTCCTTCTCCTCCCCCCTCGGGGGGAATAGCGCGTGGCGGCCGCGAGCCGCGAACCCACCTGGAGGAAGTTGCCAAGAGACCTAGTAAAGGAGCATCGACGACATGAGTATTTCCAGTGACGACCGGGTCCTAGTTTTTGACACGACGCTGCGCGACGGCGAGCAGTCGCCAGGCATCTCGCTGAACACAGCAGAGAAGTTGGAGATCGCCCACCAGCTGGCGCGCCTGGGCGTCAACGTGATCGAGGCGGGCTTTCCGATCACGTCTCCCGGCGACTTCGAGGCGGTGCAGGCGATCGCCCGCGATGTGGTCGATCCGGCGCCGCCGATCGTGACAGGGCTGGCTCGCACGCACGTTGCCGACATCGACGCCGCGTGGGAAGCGGTGCGCGACGCCGAGCGCCCGCGCATTCACACCTTCATCTCCACATCCGACATCCACATCGAGCACCAACTGCAGAGCACGCGCGAGGACGTCAAGGGGCAGGCGCGCGCGGCGGTCGCCCACGCCAAGCAGTACCTGGACGATGTCGAGTTCTCGCCGATGGACGCCACCCGTGCCGACGCCGAGTTCACCGCCGAGGTGCTGCAGATCGCGATCGACGAGGGCGCCACCACGATCAACATCCCCGACACCGTCGGCTACACGATGCCGCAGGAGTTCCAGGTCTTCCTGGGGCGCCTCTACGAGCTGGTGCCCGACCTGCACGGCGTCGTGCTCTCGGTTCACTGCCACGACGATCTGGGGCTGGCGGTCGCAAACTCCTTTGCGGGCGTGTTGGCGGGAGCGCGACAGGTCGAGTGCGCGATCAATGGCATCGGCGAGCGCGCCGGCAACGCCTCCCTGGAGGAGATCGTGATGCTGCTGCGCACCCGCCACGCCGACATCGGCTTGGACACCGGGATCAACAGCCGCGAGATCGCGCGCACCAGCCGCCTGGTCTCGCGCCTGACCGGCTATCCGGTGCAGCCGAACAAGGCGATCGTGGGCCGCAATGCCTTCGCGCACGAGTCCGGCATCCACCAGGACGGTGTCCTGAAGGAGCGCTCCACCTACGAGATCATGGACGCCACGACGGTCGGCCTGGCCGCCAACTCGATCGTGCTGGGCAAGCACTCCGGCCGCCACGCGCTGCGAGCGGCGCTGGAGGAGATGGGCTACGCTGTGCAGGGCCAGGCGCTGAACACCGCCTTCAAGCGCTTCAAGGAGATCGCGGACAAGAAGAAGGTCCTGACCGCGATGGACCTGGAGGCGCTTGTGACAGACGAGCTGCGCAGCGAGATCAGCGGCTACAGCCTCGATTGGTTCGAGGTCGAGGCCTCCTCGCGGCGGCCACCGAACGCGCGCGTGGGCGTGATGCTGCCCGACGGCTCGGTCGCCGAGGGCTCCTTCACCGGAGATGGCCCGATCGACGCGGTGCTGGCGGCGATCAACGCGGCCAGCGGCCTGCAGGCGCAGCTGCGCGACTTCAAGATCGGAGCGGTGACCGAGGGACAGGACGCCCTGGGTGAGGTCTCGATTGTGGTCGAGGTGGACGGCAGTTCTGGCTCTGGCCAGGCGATCTCGACAGACATCGTCGAGGCGGCCGCCCGCGCCTACGTGCGCGCTCTCTCGGTCGCGGTGCAGCGCGCGCAGGAGGCCGACGCCGGCCTGCCCGCCGCCGCTCCGGCGCCGTAGGGGGTCATCATGTCACCGGCAGATGGGCACGCCGAGCGTGTGCGGGAGGTGTTTTCCCAGCAGGCCGCGGCCTTCGAGGACCCCAAGCACAACCACGCGCTCACGCAGGACTCCGCCTGGCTCTTCGACGGGCTTCAGTGCGGGCCGCAGGACATGCTGCTGGATGTCGCCGCCGGCACCGGCCACGCGGCTCGTGCGCTGGCGAGCAGGGTGCGCGCCGTGGTCGCGATCGACCTGACGCAGGAGATGCTGCAGGCGGGTAGGGTCGCCGCGCAGCAGGCCGGGATCGCCAACGTGATCTTCCAGCACGGGGATGCGCTGGCCCTGCCGTTCCTCGATGAGAGCTTCGACGTGGTGATCTCGCGCTTTGCGACCCACCACATCGAGCGTCCCGGCATGCAGTTGGCCGAGATGGCGCGCTGCCTGCGTCCCGGCGGCCGCCTTGCGCTGGCGGACGTGCTCGCCGACGAGGACCCCGAGGTCGCGCGCAGACAGAACGCCCTGGAGCAGATGCGCGACTGCTCGCATACGCGCACGCTGTCGGCCCGGGATCTCGTCGCCAAGATGGAGCGCCTCGGCCTGGAGCAGATCGAGGTGCAGGCGCGGCCGGCCGGGCATCGCGTCGAGTCCTGGCTACACCGCGCGGACTCGCCGAGCGCCGCTGCGGCGGTGCGGGCGCAGCTGCTGGAAGAGATCGACGGCGGCCTGGCCACCGGGCTCCAGCCATTCGAGCGCGATGGAGGAGCTGTGGCTCACCCAGGTGTGGGGGTGCGTGAGCGCGGTCAAGCCGGTCGGCGGAGCGGTTCAACGAGTGATGCGTGTGTGAGGAACGCTTGGACGCAGCGACCCCTGCTCAGCAGGGGACGACCAGAATCGAACGACGTGACGCTGCGACCAACGCTCGAATGTCCTTCGGGTCGCTTGTGAGAATTCTGTCTCCCGCATTGGCGATCGCCACGACGGTTGCATCGACCGCATCGCCTGCGCCGGCCCGGCCTGAAAGGACGCCAGCATCCTGCCCCAGGCGCTGGTCAACCGGCGCCACAGCGACAGAGTGGAGCACGCGAGCCAACTCTGCCTGGCGCCCAGAGGGATCGCGCCACACCTGAGCGACGACCGCGCCGTTGCTGCGCAGCTCGATGCCGTTGCTCTCAGCTACTCTCAGGCGTGCCGCCATCTTCCGGTCACCGCGATCGACGGCGAGCAAGGCGCCGGCGTCGAGCACGATGGCGCTCACGCGGCTTCCGCTGTCGGAGCGATCGGCAGCCCAAGCTCAGCAGTGGCTTGGGCCAGCTCCTCGGCGGTGAGCTCGCCGTGCTCAGATTCCCAATCGTCGAGAAACTCGGCAAGAGCCTCGGCGCGCAGGCGGGCGGTGGCTGCCTCGGCAAGCCAGCCAGACAGGCCCCGACCACTGCGCTTGGCGGCGGCGCGCACCTCGTCGCCGAGGTTGGGGTCAAACGAGACACTGAGCTTGTCCACCTTCATGGCCTCTAGCATACCATGGTATGTCACACCAGGGTATGACGTGAATCATGGCGTACGCGCATCTGGCGTACCGCTGACGGCCGCCCGCATAGCGTCCAGGTCCAGCTTCTTCATGCCCATCATCGCCTGCATCGCACGCTGCGCCCGCTCGGGGTCGGGGTCGCCGAGCAGCTTCGAGAGGCCGTCGGGAACGATCTGCCACCGCAGGCCGTAGCGGTCCTTGCACCAGCCGCATGCGATCTCCTCGCCGCCATCTGTCAGGGCCGACCAGTAGTGATCGACCTCCTCTTCGGTCGCGCAGTTGACGACGAAGGAGATCGACTCGTCGAAGCCATAGTGCGCCGGGCCGCCGTTGAAGGCCATCAGACTCGTTGCCGTCGAGAGTGAAGCGAACCGTCATCACCGAGCCGGCCGGGCCCGGGCCGGCCTGGCCGTAGCGCGTCAGCCTCCTCGATCTGGGAGTTTGGGAACACCGACACGTAGAGCTGCGCCGCCTGCTCGGCCTGGTGGTCGAACCACAGGAAGGGAGTGATCTTGGGCATGGTGATGTCTCCTTGTCGATGAGATGTCCGACGATATATACGGCGCCTGCTGCTGGGAATCATTGCGTGTCCGCCCACGTACGGACGTATGTGATAGCGTACGGTCGTATGGCGATGGCCCAGAAGCAAAAGACGGCCGACCGGCAGGATCCGGCGGCCCAGGACGCCCTGGACCCGGCGGTGATCGGCGCTCGTGTGAAGGCGCTGCGCGAGGCCTCCTCGCTCTCGCTGCGCGAGCTTGCGCTGCGCTGTGGCGTCAGCGCGCCGATGCTCTCCCAGGTCGAGCGCGGCGAGACGAGCCCGACGCTCGTGGTTGCGGCGAAGATCGCATCGGGCCTGGACCTGCGGCTCTCTCAGCTGCTGCGCCTGGACGAGGATGGTGCGGTCACGGTCGTGCGCGCAGGCCAGCGTCGCCGCGGGGGCACGAGTCGGCGCGGCCACAGCTTCGAGGTGATGACCTCAGACCAGCCGGGACAACGCGCGGAGCTTTCGCGCCACACGCTGGCGCCCGGCGGCGCGACTGGCGCCGCGGACGATCCACCGATGCACGAGCCCGGCAGTCGCGAGGTCGCGCTCGTGGAGAGCGGATCGGTGACGCTGATCTGCGACGGCGAGCGCTACGAGCTGGACGCCGGCGACTGCGTGACCTTCGACGCCGACCTGCCGCACCATTTCGAGAATCCAACCGCCGCGGGGGCGACCTTCCTGTCGGTGCTCAGCGCGGGCCTGAGACGCAGCTAGGAGTGTGACGATGCCAAGCAGCCTGTTCGAGAAGATCTGGGAGACCCATGAGGTGGGAGGCGCAGGGTCCGGCCTGATCTACATCGACCTGCACCTGGTCCACGAGGTCACGAGCCCCCAGGCCTTCGACGGCCTGCGGATGGCAGGACGCAAGGTGCGCCGCCCCGACAGGACTCTGGCCACGGCCGACCACAACACGCCCACCGATGGCACGATGGCCGCGCATCTGATCGCCGACCAGCTTTCGCGCGTGCAGGTCGAAACGCTGGAGCGCAACTGCGCGGAGTTTTGCGTGCCGGTGTACTCGCTGGGCTCCGACCGGCAGGGGATAGTGCACGTGATCGGCCCGGAGCTGGGCGTCACCCAGCCGGGCATGACGATCGTCTGCGGCGACTCGCACACCGCCACGCACGGCGCCTTCGGCGCGCTCGCGTTCGGGATCGGCACGAGCGAGGTCGAGCACGTGCTGGCAACGCAGTGCATGGTCCAGCACAAGCCGAAGTCGATGCGCATCCGCTACGAGGGCGATCTGCCGTTCGGCGTGACCGCGAAGGACCTGATCCTCGGTACGATCGGCCAGATGGGCGTCGGCGGCGCAACCGGGCACGTGGTCGAGTACGCCGGCCCGGCGATCGAGCAGCTCTCGATGGAAGGCCGCCTGACCGTCTGCAACATGACTATCGAGGGCGGCGGTCGCGCGGGCATGATCGCGCCGGATCAGAGCACCTTCGCCTGGTTCACCGACCAGGATCGTCCGGGCGCGCCGAAGGGCGCGGAGCTGGAGCGCGCGTTTGAGCGCTGGAGCGAGCTGCGCACCGACGAGGGCGCGAGCTTCGACCGCGAGATGGTCGTCGACGCCTCCGCGCTCTCCCCGCAGGTGACCTGGGGCACGAACCCCGGCATGGTCGCGCCGGTGAGCGCGAAGGTGCCCTCGCCCGAGGACTTCGAGACCGAGGCCGAGCGCGAGTCCGCCGAGCGAGCGTTGCACTACATGGGCCTGACGGCTGGCACGCCAATCGAGGAGATCGGGATCGACCGTGTCTTCATCGGCTCCTGCACCAACTCGCGGATCGGCGATCTGCGCGTCGCCGCCGAGGTCGTCGCCGGCCGCAAGGTCGCCGACGGCGTGCGCGCGATGGTCGTGCCGGGCTCTCAGCAGGTCAAGGCGGCCGCCGAGGCCGAGGGGCTGGACAAGGTGTTCAAGGATGCGGGCTTCGAATGGAGGGTCGCGGGCTGCTCGATGTGCCTGGGCATGAACCCGGACATCCTGGCCGAAGGCGAGCGCTGCGCCTCCACCTCCAACCGCAACTTCGAGGGCCGCCAGGGTCGCGGCGGGCGCACGCACCTGGTCTCTCCGCAGATGGCGGCCGCGGCCGCGATCGAGGGGCGCTTCACCGACATCCGCAACTGGAACTGAAAAGAGGAGCCTGACCGTCATGGACCCAATCGAGACCATCTCCGGCAAGGTCAGCTTCCTGGACCGCGCCGACGTCGACACCGACCAGATCATGCCCAAGCAGTTTCTGAAGCGGGTGGAGCGCACCGGCTTCGGGCAGTTCCTCTTCTACGACTGGGCCAAGGAGCCCGACTGGGATCTGCCGCCCAACCCGATCCTCGTGGCCGGCGATAACTTCGGCTGCGGCTCCTCGCGCGAGCACGCCCCCTGGGGCCTGCAGGACTACGGCTTCCAGGCGATCGTCGCGCCGAGCTTCGCGGACATCTTCTACTCCAACTGCACCAAGATCGGGCTGCTGCCGATCGCGATCGACGAGCCGCACTGCAGAGCGCTGGCGCAGGCGGGGGAGGGCCAGGTCGACCTGCGCGCCCAGGAGGTCCGCTACCGCGACGCCGGCGGCGAGCTCGTACGTGTGCCCTTCGAGATCGACCAGGAGATCCGCAGGCGGCTGCTGGACGGGCTCGACGACATTGGCGTGACGCTCAGCGACGAGGCCGCGATCACCGCCTATGAAGTGCAGCGCGAGGAGACGCTCGCGCCCACGCCGGTGACGACCGCGCTGTGAGCGGGGCGCTGCTGCTAGCTTCGCCGCGCCAGCCATCGAACGAGAGGAAGCAAGCGTGAGCGCCAAGCACATCGTCACCCTGTCCGGCGACGGGATCGGCCCCGAGATCATGGCGCCGACGCTGGAGCTGCTCTCAAAGCTCGGCGACTTCGAGTTCGAGGAGCACCCCTTCGGCGGCGCCTCCATCGACCTGCACGGCGCTGCGCTGACCGACAAGACGCTCGCCGCCTGTCGCGCAGCCGACGCCGTCCTGCTGGCGGCGGTCGGCGGCCCCAAGTGGGACAGCACCGACCCCAAGGCGCCCCGACCCGAGCAGGGCCTGCTCGGCCTGCGCAAGGGACTTGGCCTCTACGCGAATCTGCGCCCGGTCCGCCCGCTGCCGGCGCTGTATGACGCCTCGCCGCTGCGCACCGAGCGGATCGAAGGCACCGACATGCTCGTCGTGCGCGAGCTCACCGGCGGCATCTACTTCGGCCAGAAGACTCGCACCGCCGACTCCGCCAGCGATCTCTGCGCCTACACGGTGGAGGAGATCGAGCGGATCGCACGGACCGCGTTCGGCGCCGCCCGTTCGAAGGTATCGAGCGTCGACAAGGCCAACGTGCTGGAGACCTCCCGGCTCTGGCGCGAGGTCGTTACCAACCTGCACGCCCGCGAGTTCCCGCACGTCGAGCTCGAGCACGTGCTGGTCGACAACGCCGCGATGCAGCTGGTCGCCGCGCCACGCCACTTCGACGTGATCCTGACCGAGAACATGTTTGGAGACATCCTCTCCGACGAGGCCGCGATGATCACCGGCTCGATCGGGATGCTGCCGAGCGCCTCTCTGGGCGGGGACGGTCCCGGCCTCTTCGAGCCCGTCCACGGCTCCGCTCCGGACATCGCCGGTCAGGGCATCGCCAACCCGCTGGCGATGTTCCTCTCCGCGGCGCTGATGCTGCGCCACGGCTTGGGCTTGGAAAGCGAGGCCGCGGCGGTAGAATCCGCGGTTGACCGCGCGCTCGCCGCGGGTCTGCGCACCCCGGACCTTGGCGGAGAGGCCGGTACCGCGCAGGCAGCCCGGACGGTGTTCGCGCATCTCGACTAGCCCGGCGCGGGCGCGCCAGGGCAGCGAGGCAAACGCACCGAGAACACAACAAGGAGCCGTCGAGCCGTGGAGCCCACCGACCTCATATGGATGAATGGAGACTTCGTCGCATGGGAGGACGCGAAGATCCACGTCCTCACGCATGGTCTGCACTACGGCACAGGAGTCTTCGAGGGCGTCCGCTGCTACGACACCGAGCTCGGTCCCGCGGTCTTCCGCAACGCCGAGCACGCCGAGCGTCTGCGGCGCTCCGCCGAGCTGTATTACATGCCGGTCAACTACAGCGTGGAGGAGCTGCGTGCCGCCACGCGCGAGCTGGTCGCCCGCAATGGCCTGAGCTCCTGCTACATCCGCCCGCTGGTCTACCGCGGCTACGGCTCGATGGGGCTGAACCCGATGGAGGCGCCGGTGGAAGTGATCATCGCCGCCTGGGAGTGGGGCACCTACCTCGGTGAGGAGGGAATGCGCAACGGCGTGCGCGCGAAGGTCTCCTCCTGGCGGCGGATCAGCCCCGACTCGCTGATCCCCTACGCCAAGGCCTCGGGCCAGTACCTCAACAACGTGCTCGCAAAGGTCGAGGCCAGCAAGGCCGGCTACGAGGAGTCGATCCTGCTCGACGACCACGGCCATGTCTGCGAGGGCACCGGCGAGAACGTCTACATCGTGCGCGACGGGCAGATCGTCACGCCCGGCCACCACAACTCGATCCTCGACGGGATCACGCGCCGCTCGATCATCCAGATCGCGACCGACCTCGGCTACCCGGTCTGCGAGCGCAACGTTGCCAGGGCCGAGCTCTACCTCGCAGACGAGGTGTTCCTCTCGGGCACCGCCGCCGAGATCGTGCCGGTGCGCGAGGTCGACGACCACCCGGTCGCAGACGGCCGCCCCGGCGAGATCACGCGCGTGCTGCAGGCGACCTTCGACGACGCGATCCACGGTCGCGCCGAGCGCTATCGCGAGTGGCTGGACCCGGTGAGCCAGGACGCCCCGGCGCCCGCGCCGCCCGCCAGGACGGCTTAAGTGCCCCGTCCTGCAAATTCGTCGTCGCTTGGATCGCCCGCTGACCGGCGCCTGCCTTTGTCCTCAGTCGGGTCCGTAGTGCTACTACTGTCCCCTCCCTGCGTCCGCGGCAGGCTTGGTCATCGAACGACCACCCACCAACGAATTCACAGGAGGGACCACTAGCGCATGGGCGAGATCGAGCTCTACGACGCCACCCTGCGCGACGGGATGGGGGGCGGGGGCCTGGATCTCACGGTCGCCGAGAAGCTCCAGGTCGTGCACCGCCTCGACGCGCTCGGGATCGACATCGTCGAGGCCGGCTTCCCCGCGTCCAACCCGAAGGAGAGCGAGCTGTTCGCGCTGCTGGCCGGCGAGCAGTTGCAGCACGCCGAGATCGCCGCCTTCGGGATGACAAGGCGCAGGGACGCAAGTGCCGCCAACGACCCCGGCCTGTCCGAGATCGCCGGCTGCTTCGCACCGATCTGCACGATCGTCGGCAAGAGCTCGCCGCTGCACGTCGAGGTGGTCGTACGGGTCTCCCGAGAGGAGAACCTGGCGATGATCGCCGAGTCGGTCGCCTTCCTGGTCGGCGAGGGCAAGCGCGTGATCCTCGACGCCGAGCACTTCTTCGACGGCTACGCCGAAGACCCGTCCTTCGCGCTTGAATGCGTGCGCGCCGCCGCCGAGGCGGGGGCAGAGCGCGTCGTGCTCTGCGACACAAACGGCGGCTCGCTGCCGATGCAGGTGCAGGCCGTGGTCGGCACCGTGCGCGAGACGCTGCCTGACCTCGCGCTCGGCATCCACACCCATGACGACTCCGGCTGCGCGGTGGCCAACTCGCTGGTCGCGGTGCACGCGGGCGCGACCCAGGTGCAGGGCACGATGAACGGGATCGGCGAGCGCACCGGCAACGCCAACCTCGTCACCCTGATCGCCGACCTGCAGCTGAAGATGGGCTTCGCGCTGCTGGACCCCGAGCGTCTGGCCAGCCTCACCGAGACCGCCCACTTCATGGACGAGATGCTCAACCGCACCCCGGGCGCCGCCCAGCCCTACGTGGGCAAGAACGCCTTCGCGCACAAGGCCGGCCTGCACGCCGCCGGCGTGCGCACCGACGCGCGCACCTTCGAGCACATCGACCCGGCGCTGGTCGGCAACGACCGTGACATGCTCGTCTCGGAGCTCTCCGGCCGCGCCACGATCCTGGAGAAGGCCGTCGATGCGGGGCTGCAGCTGGACGAGCTCTCCGCCCAGCGCACCGCGCAGAAGGTGAAGGAGCTGGAGCACCGCGGCTACCAGTTCGAGGCCGCCGAGGGCTCCTTCGAGCTGCTGATGCGCCGCCAGTCGGGCCACTACGAGCGGCTGTTCGAGCTCGAGTCCTGGCGCGTGATCGTCGAGAAGCGCGCGCAGGGCGGCGCCGCCACCGAGGCGACGATCAAGGTCTGGGTCCCCGACCGCAAGACCGGCACGCGGCTGGTGCGCACCGCCGAGGGCAACGGCCCCGTAAACGCGCTCGACCGGGCGCTGCGCGATGCGATCGGGGAGATCCACCCGCATCTGCGCGACATCGAGCTCGTCAACTTCAAGGTGCGGATCCTCGACGAGGAGAAGGGCACCGGCGCGATCACGCGCGTGCTGCTCGACACCAGCGACGGCGAGGAGACATGGGGCACGATCGGCGTCTCTGAGAACGTGATCGAGGCATCATGGGAGGCGCTCGTGGATGCGCTGGAGTACGGGATGCAGCCCGACCGCCAGACCGGCGCGGGAGGTGCCGCGCCCGCCCCGGCAATGAAGGGCGCCAGCGAGCCGCTTACGTGAGCGAGCAGATTCCGCTGGCGCGGCCGGCGCTTGGCGTAGAAGAGGAGCAGGCGGTGCTCGATGTGCTGCGCAGCGGACAGCTCTCGCTCGGCCCGCGCCTTGCGCAGTTCGAGCAGGCGTTCGCCGAGGCTGGTGGGCGCGCCGCTGGCCAGCGCGGTCTCCAGCGGCACGGCCGGGCTGCACCTCGCGGTGCGCGCGGTTGGCGTGCAGGAGGGCGACGAGGTGATCACCAGCCCCTTCTCCTTCGTCGCCTCCGCCAACGCCGCGATCTACGAGCGTGCGCGGCCGGTCTTCGCCGACATCGACCCGGTCACGCTCAACCTCGACCCGCAGGCCGCGCAGGCCGCGATCGGGCCGCGCACCCGCGCGCTGCTGCCCGTGCACATCTTCGGCTACCCGGCCGACATGCCCGCCTTCGAGCAGATCGCGGGCCGGCACGAGCTGGCGATCGTCGAGGACGCCTGCGAGGCGCTCGGCGCCCGGCACGCCGACGGGGTCCCGGTGGGAGGACGCGGCCATCCCGCCGTCTTCGGCTTCTACGCAAACAAGCAGCTGACCACCGGCGAGGGCGGGATGATCACGCTGGCGGACGCGGGCCTGAAGGAGATCATCGACTCCGAGCGCAACCAGGGTCGGGCGCCGAACATGGACTGGCTCGATCACGACCGCCTCGGCTTCAACTACCGCCTCTCGGACATAGCCTGCGCGATCGGGATCGCCCAGCTCTCGCGGATCGAGCAGACCCTCGCGCAGCGGACCCGCGTGGCCGAGCTGTACAGGCAGTCGCTCGGCGAGATTGAGGGCTTGACGCTGCCCTGCCCCGACAGCGGCGGAAATCTGCGCGGCTGGTTCGTCTTCGTCGTCCAGTTGCCGCATGGCGTTGACCGCGACGAGACGGTCCGCGAGCTCGGCACGCCGCGGGATTCAGAGCAAGCCCTACCTGCCCGCGATCCACCTGATGAGCTTCTACCGCGAGCGCTTCGGCCACCGCGAGGGCGAGTTCCCCGTGTGCGAGGACGTCTCCGCCCGCTCGATCGCGCTGCCGTTCTTCGCTCAGATGACCGAGGGGCAGGTAGTGCGCGTGGCGCAGGAGCTCTCAGGAGCGCTTGCCGGACGCCGCGCCGCTGCCCGCTGAACGCGCTTTCAGCCGAGACCCTTCAGCAGCTCGCGCGGAGATATTTGCAGGCCGCGTGCCAGCAGCACGATCGTCTCCAGCTGTGGCGAGCGGCGCGAGCGCTCCAGCAGACTGATCTCGGTGCGGTGCAGACCGCAGGCGCGCGCGAGCCCGTCCTGGGTGAGCCCGAGCGCCTCTCGCCGGGCTCGCAGGTTGGCGGCGAACTGCTCGCGCACCGTCGCCATCAGGGAACGCTCATGTGTCCTGTGCCGCCGGCGAGGAGGCGATCCAGGACATCAGCAGACCGAGCGCGCGCTTGGAGACGCGCGCGTCGCCGAGGCGCACCGCGTCGGTCAGCGCCAGCAGCTCGTGCATCTCCGGGTCGGCGGCGGCGAGCGCCAGCACCCCGGGGTGCAGCGGCCGCACCGCCACCCCGCGTACGCGCCCGCGCGGCTGCGGCCAGACCGGCTGCGGCGCGTCGGCCGAGACGCGCAGCCGCTTGGCCAGCGCCGGCATCGCCCACGCGGTCGGCATGCCGCGCGCACGGTCGCCCGTGCTCGCAGGCGCCACGAACATGAGCGCGTGCTCGAAGAGCTCTTCGCAGCCGGCGATGCCCACGTGCCGCTGCTGCGTATCGAATGCCGGAGTGGTGCCCAGGCGGCCGAGCGCGCGCTGCACGGTGGCAAGCGGCATGTGCAGCTCGCGGGCGAGCATGCGCACGGTCCACTCGCCCGCGCGGTGGCGGAGCAGACCCAAAACGACAAGAACGTCTACGCCTCTCAAGGCTGCGATGCTACCAGGGACGGCCTGCCCGGCCCATTCTGGGGAACACACATGGACCTCACGGCTAACTACTGAGTGGCTTCGCGGGGTCTTCTGCGCCGCCTCCGCAGGTCCGGTGCGCAGCGGCCGATAGATTGTCGCGGCGATGTCCCGCTTCAGCGAGCCTCAGCACCCGGACTTCCAGCGCCTGAACGCCTCGATCGACTTCGATCGACGGCTCTGGCCGTTTGACGTCGCCCAGTCGCAGGCGCACGCGAGGATGCTGGCGGCCCAAGGGATCGTCACCGAGCGCGACCGCGATGAGCTGCTTGAGGGCCTTGCGGCGGTCAGGGAGGAGCTCGCGCAGGGACGTTTCCCCTTCAGGGACGACGACGAAGACATCCACATGGCGATCGAGCGGCGCCTGACCGAGATCGCGGGCCCGGTCGCGGGACGCCTGCACACCGCGCGCTCGCGCAACGACCAGGTCGCCACCGATGTGGCGATGTTCACGCGCCAGGCCGCCGGCGATGCCCGCGCGGCGGTGCAGCGCCTGATGGCGGTTTTGCTGGAGCGCGCAGAGCAGCACATCGACTGGCCGATGCCGGGGTACACGCACCTGCAGCGGGCACAGCCGGTCTATCTCTCCCATCATCTGCTCGCCTACTTCTGGATGCTGCGCCGCGACCGTGCGCGCTTCGCCTTCGCGCAGCGGGAGTCGGGTCGGATGCCGCTCGGCGCCGGGGCGCTTGCCGGCGTGAGCTTTGCGACCGACCGGCGGATGGTCGCGCAGGAGCTCGGCTTCAGCGAGGTGGCGCCGAACTCGCTCGACGCCGTCTCCGGGCGCGACTTCGTGCTGGACTACCTCGGCGCGGCCGCGACCTGCGCCACGCACCTCTCGCGCCTGGGCGCCGAGCTGGTGCTCTGGTCGAGCGAGGAGTTCGGCTTCTGCGAACTGCCCGACGCCTGGAGCTCGGGCTCCTCGATCATGCCGCAGAAGAAGAATCCCGACGCGGCCGAGCTGCTGCGCGCCAAGGCGCCGCGGATCGTCTCGCATCTCTCCGCCATGCACGGGGTGATGCACGCGCTGCCGTTGACCTACAACAAGGACATGCAGGAGGACAAGGAGCACCTCTTCGACACGGCCGACACGCTGCAGCTGTGCCTGGCCGCGGCCGCCGGGATGCTGGAGGGCGTGCGCTTCGACGGGGAGAAGATGAGGGCGGCTGCCGCCGATGAGATGATCGCTGCCACTGACATCGCGGACCTGCTCGTGCGACGCGGCGTGCCCTTCCGGGAGGCACATGGCGTGGTCGCAAGGCTCGTGCGGCTGGCTCTGGAGAGCGGGCGCGTGCTCTCGCAGCTGACTCCGGAGGAGCTGATCGTCCAGAGCGAGGCGTTCTCTGGGCCCGATGGCACGGAAGGGTACTACGAGGTGCTCGCCCAGAGCTCGTGGCTGGAGTCGAAGGTCTCCGAGGGCGGAACCTCGCTGCCGCGGCTGCGCGAGCAGCTGACGCTTGCCAGGAGCGTGCTGGATGAAGACGGCCACCCTTGAGCGGCGCCTGCCGCGATCCTTCTACGACCGGCCGGTGCTGGAGGTCGCACGCGAGCTGATCGGGTGCACCGTCGAGCACGCGGGCACGGCCGGCGTGATCGTCGAGACCGAGGCCTACCACGACAGCGAGCCCGCCTGCCACGCCTTCGTTGGGCTGACTCCGCGCACGAGGACACTTTTCGGTCCGCCCGGTCACGCCTACGTCTACCGCTCCTACGGCATCCACGCGATGCTGAATGCGGTCTGCGAGCCCGAGGGCGTCGGCGCCGCGGTCCTGATCCGCGCGCTCGCCCCGGTCGCAGGGCTCGATCGGATGCGCGCGCGTCGCGGCGTGCGCGATGAGCTGGAGCTGTGCTCGGGGCCGGGCAAGCTCACGCAGGCGCTTGGCATCGAGCTTTCGGAGAACGGAAGCGACCTGCTCGAGGGTCCGATCGTAATCCGGGCGCACTCCGAGGCGGTGGGGGCGGAGGTGCTGAGCGCTCCGCGGGTCGGGATCACCAAGGCGGCCGAGCTGCCCTGGCGCTTCAGTCTTGCCGGCAGCGCGTACGTGTCACGCCCGCGCCCGCGAGCCGGCTAACCGCCGCTGGCGCCCCCGGTCGGCGCGCTGGCGCCGCCCGTTGCCCCGCCGCCCGCGGGCGCGGCGGGCGTCTGTTCGGCCGGCGTGCTCGGCGCAGAGCTCGGCGGGCTCTGGGGAGCCGGCGTGGCCGGGGCGTGAGAGGTTTCCTTGCCCGGCGCGGGGCTTGCACCTTCGGCTGCGCTCGGTTCCTGTCCCGCGCCGCCGTGGCTCTGCGAGTGCGTGCTCGTCGTGCCCGCGCCCGTCTGCGGCGCCGTGGTGGTGAGCGCGCCGGCGCTGCTGGAGAGACTGCCGTGGCCGGAGCCGTGCGCGCCCTCTTCGCGTTCGAGCCCGATCGCGGAGAGCATGAAGTCTTTCCAGATCAGGGCGGGGAAGGTGCCGCCGTAGACGGGCGCCCCGTCGTAGTCGGTGCTCATCGACTTGGCGCCTTCGGGGAAGCCGACCCAGACGGCGACGGTGTACTTGCTGTCCCAGCCGACGAACCAGGCGTCGACGTAGTTGGAGGTCGTGCCGGTCTTGCCCGCGGCGAACTGCCCGATCGCCGCCGATGTGCCGGTGCCGTGCGCGATCACCGCCTCGAGCATCTGGGTCTCGGTTTCCGCGATTTCCGGAGGCAGGATCTGGTGCAGGATCGTGTGGTTGACTTCGCGGTGGCGGCCGTTCGGCAGCGCGTGGGTGGGGTCGCTGACTTCCTGGATGCCGACCGGCAGCCCCTTCCCGCCGGCCAGGCTGCCGGTGACGCGCTGGCCGTCGTGGGCGAGCGTCTCGTAGGCGTGGGCCATGTCCAGCGGCGTGACGCCGGTCTTCAAGCCGCCGATCGTCATCGCGTAGTTGGTCGAGACAGGGGTGGTGATGCCCATCGCGTGCGCCATCCGCGCGATGTTCTTCGTGCCCACCTTGATGCCGACTTCGGCGAAGATCGAGTTGTCCGACACCTCGGTGGCGCCGAGCAGCGTGTTGGTGCCGGTGTATGAGCCTTCGTCGTTGTGCACGACGAAGACTTCGCTGGAGTGGGGGACGGGGAACGACTTCACCTTCGAGGTCCACACCGAGTAGGGCGAGATGCCGTCCTGGAGCGCGACAGCGAGGTCGAAGGCCTTGAAGGAGGAGCCCGGCTGCCGCTCCCCCTGGGTGGCAAGGTTGAAGGGGCTCTGTTCGTAGTTGCGCCCGCCCACCATCGCGCGCACGTCGCCGGTCGAGTTTTCGATCGCCACCAGCGAGGCGGTCGGTCCGTCCGGGCTTTCCAGGTAGTCGTTGACCGCGCGTTCGGCGGCCCGCTGAAGCCCCAGGTCGAGCGTCGTCTTGATGTGCAGGCCGCCGTCGAAGGCCAGTCCGGCGCCGTATTTGGCGATCACCTGCTGGTCGAGCCAGCTCGTGAAGTAGCCGGTGTCCACGCCTTCGGCCAGCTGTTCGCGCGGCGGCTGGATCTGCTGCTGGGTGGGCACCGGCTGGGCGATGCTTTCCCTGTAGACCGCCTTGTCGATGTAGCCCTGCGCCAGCATCTGTTCGAGCACGACGTCGCGCCGTTCGCGCGCCGCCAGCGGATGTTCGACCGGGTTGTACTCGGTCGGCGACTGCACCATGCCGGCCAGCAGCGCCGCCTGGTAGGGCTTGATGCTCGCGATGCAGAGGTGCTGCGGGGTGCCGCAGCCGTGGTTTTCGGCTTCCTGGCCGAAGTAGGTGTGCGCCGCCGCCTCGATCCCGTAGGCGCCGTTGCCGTAGTAGATCGTGTTGAGGTACTCGGTGATGATCTTTTCCTTGCTCCAGCGATGGTCGAGGTGGAAGGCCAGCATCGCCTCGCGCAGCTTCTCGAAGATCGTGCGCTTGGACTGGGCTTCCAGCGCGTTCTTGACGAACTCCTCCTCGATCGTGGATGCCCCTTCGACGCCGCCGCCGCCGAGCACGTCGTGCAGCGCGGCGCGAGCGAGCGAGCGCAGATCGATGCCTTCGTTTGAGTAGAAGCGCTTGTCCTCGATCGAGATCACCGCGTCCTTCATGATCCGCGGGATCTGCTTGGGGCTGAGCAGGATCTGGTTGCGCCTGCTCAGCACCGCGAGGATGTGCCCGTGATCGTCGACCAGCACAGAGCTGTGCGCGTTCTTGTACTGCACCTGATCTTCGAACCCGTGCAGGTCGGAGGTCACCGCCATGAAGATCCCGAAGACGAAGGAGATCGCCCCCAGCACGAGGATCGCCAGCAGGATCGCGGCCAGCCGCAACCACTTCATCTTCGGTCGCGATCTGCGGCGCGCCTGCCAGGCGCGCCAGCGCACCCGCCAGCTCAGCCGTACTGCCGCAAGCGCGCGCTGCGCGAACCCGCCGAGCTTTTGCGACGGCGGGCTCGGCGGCCGCCGCGACCCGCCTCGGCTGGGCGGCGGAACGGTGGAGCTCACGCTGCGGCGCCCACGGTCGTTACGCAGGTCTGGAAATGCGGCAGGAAGCGGGAAGTCGAGTCGGTCATGGCCCGATGGTCAATCTGAGTGCCGCGCGCTGAGCCTGCAGCTGCGATCGAGGCGCTTGCGCGCCGCGCGGCGCATTGCGGCGCCCTGGGCGGCGAAGCGGGCGGCACGGTC
>CAVSAL010000005.1:42500-263270 GCA_963725915.1 uncultured Actinomycetota bacterium
GTGGAGGCCTGGGAAGTGAGAATGTCGGCATAAGTAACGAAAGAAGGGTGAGAATCCCTTCCACCGATTGCCCAAGGATTCCTGAGTAAAGTTCGTCTGCTCAGGGTTAGTCGGGACCTAAGGCGAGGCCGAAAGGCGTAGTCGATGGCCAACAGGTTGATATTCCTGTACCACGTCGCTTCCGTTTGACCGATGGGGGGACGAGGAAGGCTAAGGGAACCCAGGCGATGGTTGTCCTGGGCCAAGCGTGTAGGGGTGGGTCTGTCAAATGCAGACTCGCATAACCTGAGACGTGATGGCAGCTGGCACTAAGCCGGCGAGTCCCTGACGCCATGCCTCCGAGAAAAGCCTCTAGGGAGGAAGCGCGTGCCCGTACCAAAACCGACACAGGTGGGCAAGTAGAGAATACTAAGGTGATCGAGATAACCCTCGTTAAGGAACTCGGCAAAATCGCCCCGTAACTTCGGGATAAGGGGCGCCCCGGTAGGGTGAAACCACTTGCTGGTGGAGCCCGATGGGGCCGCAGTGAATTGGCTGAAGCGACTGTTTACCAAAAACACAGGTCTCTGCTAAGTCGTAAGACGACGTATAGGGGCTGACGCCTGCCCGGTGCCGGAAGGTTACGTGGAGGTGTTAGGGCTTGACCCGAAGCACCGAAGCTAAGCCCCGGTAAACGGCGGCCGTAACTATAACGGTCCTAAGGTAGCGAAATTCCTTGTCGGGTAAGTAACACTTGCCCCGTCGCCTCGCGAGAGGCGACCGAGAACCGGCTCATATCGGGGAAACCCTCCTGCCGTTGGCAGAGGGCAATCCCGAGGGAAGTCCTAGTGACCCCCTAACGACTGATCCGAAAGGAGAGGCGTGTCGTTCTTCGGGCTTAAGCCTGAAAATCTATGCGATGCGCAATACGCCGGCCCTCATCGCAGTACTGGCGCCTACGGTTTGTAGTGTTCGTTGATTCAACAATCAGTTGCGACAAGGCGATTGGTTGCAGCGGACAAGCCTAAGGGTGCTGGATGAGGTGAAGGGATAGTCTGCGCTCTCGGATAACGAGAGATCACGTGAAGTTCCGACCTGCACGAATGGCGTAACGACTTCAGCGCTGTCTCAACGAGGGGCTCGGTGAAATTGCAGTCTCGGTGAAGATGCCGAGTACCCGCGGCTAGACGGAAAGACCCCGTGAACCTTTACTACAACCTGGTATTGGGATTCGATGCATTTCGCTCAGAATAGGTGGGAGGCTATGAAGTGTCGGTTGCGGCCGGCATGGAGCCAACTTTGAGATACCACCCTTGGTGTATTGGGTTTCTAACAGCATTCCGTGAATCCGGGTGCTGAACAGTTCCAGGCGGGTAGTTTGACTGGGGCGGTCGCCTCCCAAAATGTAACGGAGGCGCACAAAGGTTCCCTCAGTACGGTTGGAAATCGTACGTAGAGCGCAAAGGTAGCAAGGGAGCTTGACTGCGAGACCGACAGGTCGAGCAGGTGCGAAAGCAGGTCTTAGTGATCCGGCGGTAGCAAGTGGAAGTGCCGTCGCTCAACGGATAAAAGGTACTCCGGGGATAACAGGCTTATCGGGCCCAAGAGTCCACATCGACGGCCCGGTTTGGCACCTCGATGTCGGCTCGTCGCATCCTGGGGGTGAAGTCGCTCCCAAGGGTTGGGCTGTTCGCCCATTAAAGCGGTACGCGAGCTGGGTTCAGAACGTCGTGAGACAGTTCGGTCCCTATCTGCCGTGGGCGTTGGAGAGTTGAGAGGATTCGTCCCTAGTACGAGAGGACCGGGATGAACGCACCTCTGGTGTATCTGTTGTCCTGCCAAGGGCATTGCAGGTTAGCTACGTGCGGACCGGATAACCGCTGAAAGCATCTAAGCGGGAAGCCGACCTCGAGATGAGCTCTCCCATCCCCTAGAGGGAGTAAGACCCCTGGTAGACCACCAGGTTGATAGGCCAGATCTGGAAGGGCGGTAACGCCTGCAGGAGACTGGTACTAATGGGTCGAGGGCTTGACGGATTTTTTGATCGTTTCGGCGATACCCGGGGTCCGTAGAGGAATAGATTGTGGATTCGGGGTGCCCGAATGGCGGATGCCAGGCGGCGCACGCGAGCGGAGGCGTACCGGTGGTACGTCGAGCATCGCGGGTGACGCATGGCGCTGTCAGGCGGGTGCACCGGGCCGCAAGATATTCCTCTGCGGACCCACTGTGGCGCTGTGCAGTTTTGAAGGACCTGGACGGTCTCTCGAGATTTTCCGGTGGCTTTGGCGAGGGGGAAACACCTCTTCCCATTCCGAACAGAGCAGTTAAGCCCCTCAGCGCCGATGGTACTTGGCCCGCAAGGGCCCGGGAGAGTAGGACGCCGCCGGTTTTTGTTGCAGCGGACGAGCCGCCCCGAGGGGCGGCTCGATTCGTTGTGGGCCTTCGGCATGGGCCTTGTGAGCGATCCGAAAGCGAGTGCTGGGATGCAAGTGCGGCTAGGCGAGTCGGTCTTCGGAGGCGCAGGATGCCGTGCTGCGGCGTGCGGTCGCCGAGTCGGTGGGGGCAACGCGGTGCATCGACGGCGTTGCGCGGCGATGGCGATCGCGGCTGGGCAACGGGCAGAGGCAGACCTGCTCGCGCGCGGGAGTCTGGCCGGGGCGCCGGCGGCGATGCGGCCTGCCCCAGGCGACCCCCAGCCGCTCCCGGTGCGGATGCGTGCCGTGGCTCGCGGGCTCCTGGTCGACCTCCCAGTCGACGTCGCGGTCGTCCTCGACGATCAGAAGCGAGCGGGCTGTGGCAAGCAGCGCCCGGGAGCGGCCCGCAAGAGTGGTTTGGATGGCGGAAGCGAACATGCGTTCGACTGTAGGGGAAAGCTCGGACGGAACGTGGGTTCGACGTGTCCCGGGTCGCGGTTGGCGCGTAATATCCGCATTGCGAAGCCGTTTTGGGGCGCGCCAGCGTGCAACGGCGATTGCAGGGCGCTGTGCTCGCCTGGGCGGTTGGCGCCGGTTCGGCAGGTCGTTGGCGGCGCGTCGCGTAATGGGCTGGTGCGATGACTGTTAGGCTTGCGAGCACCCGCGGAGAGGCTCGTGATCGGCGGACGAGAGCCCGAGGCCCAGAGAAGATGGAGAAGTTCGTTATCGAAGGCGGCGCTCCGCTCTCAGGGACGCTTGCGCCCGCGGGCAACAAGAACGGCGCGCTGCCGATTCTGGCCTGCTGCCTGTTGACCTCTGAGGAGGTCCGCGTCGGCAACGTGCCCCGGATTCGTGACGTCGAGGCGATGCTCTCGATCCTCGAGGAGATCGGCGTGGACGTCGCTTGGAGCGGCGCGAACGAGGTCACGCTCTGCGCCGCCGGGGCGGGCGACCGGGTTGCGCTCGACGCCGAGCTCGCCGAGCAGATCCGCGCGTCGTTCCTGCTTGCTGGCCCGCTGCTGGCGCGCTTTCGGCGCGCGGTGATGCCTCCTCCCGGCGGCGATGTGATCGGACGCCGGCGGCTGGACCCGCATCTCGATGCCTTCAAGGCGATGGGCGCGCGGGCGGTCAGCGGGCGCGACATCGTGCTGGAAGCGCCGGGCGGGCTCCGTCCCAGCGATGTCTTCATGGATGAGCCGTCGGTGATGGCGACCGAGAACGCGCTGATGGCGGCCGCGCTGACGCCCGGCGCGACTGTGATCCGCAACGCGGCCTGTGAGCCGCATGTCCAGGATGTCGCGCGGATGCTTGTGAAGATGGGCGCCGACATCCACGGGATCGGCTCGAATCTGATCACGGTCGAGGGCGCGGAGACATTGCGCGGCTGTGCCCACGAGGTCGCCCCGGATCACATCGAGATCGGCAGCTTCATCGCGCTCGCGGGCGTGACCGGTGGCGAACTGCGGATCACCGACACGGTGCCGGACGATCTGCGGATGATTCGCCTGGTGTTCGAACGCATCGGCCTGCGCACCGAGCTCGACGGCGACGACGTGCTCGTGCCCGGTGGGCAGGAGCTGGTGGTGCAGGCCGACGTCGGCGAGTACAAGAGCAAGATCCAGGACGGCCCGTGGCCGGCCTTCCCCGCCGATCTGACCTCGATCGCGGTGGCGCTGGCCACGCAGGCGGCAGGGTCGATCCTCGTGCACGAGTGGATGTTCGAGAACCGCCTGATCTTCACCGACAAGCTGATCCTGATGGGCGCCGACATCGTGATGTGCGACCCGCACCGGGCGATCGTGACCGGGCCGCGGCGGCTGCGCGGCGCGCGCGTGGAGTCTCCGGACATCCGCGCCGGGATGGCGATGCTGCTGGCCGCGCTTTGCGCGGATGGGCAGAGCGAGATCGGAAACGTGCGCCAGATCGACCGCGGCTACGAGCGGATCGACGAGCGCCTGCGCGAGCTTGGCGCGCGGATCGAGCGGGTGGCGACCGAGCCCGAGGAGCAGCCCGTCTGAAGCGCACCGCCGCCGGGTCGCCGTACCCGGCCCGCGCGGTCTCGATGGATAGGCTCTGGCAGCGGTGATCCACCCGATTCCAAGCGGCACGAGAGACGTGCTCCCCGACGAGATGCGCGAGCTGCGTCAGATCAGCGACGCGCTGCGCTGCGGCTTTGAAGACCACGGCTACGGCGAGGTCTACACGCCGGCGCTGGAGTACGAGGAGGTGCTGGCTCGCGCCGACATGGCCGAGGCGGCGCCTGTCTATCGCACCTTCGACGAGGCCGGCGCGATGCTTGCGCTGCGCTCGGACATGACGGTGCCAATCGCTCGTCTGGTCTCCACTCGCTATCCGGACTCCGATGTGCCGCTGCGCTTCTGCTACCTGGCGCACTGCTACCGTCGCGTGCGCCCCCAGCGCGGACAGTCGCGCGAGCTGCTGCAGGCCGGGATCGAGCTGATCGGCGCACCCGCGCCGCAGGGCACGATCGAGGCGCTGACGGTCCTCTGCCGGGCGCTGGATCGCGCCGGTCTCAAGGACTTCAAGGTCGGCCTCGGCGACGCGTCGCTGTTCGGGTCGTTGATGGAGGGATTGGACGTGCCCGCCGCGCTTGGAGGGGCGCTACTCGATGCGCTCGCCAGCCGCGACTTCGTGGCGCTCGAGCGCGCGCTGCGCGAGGCGGATCTTCCGGCCGACGCTCGCACCAGCCTGATCGAGGTGCCGCAGCTCCGCGGCGGCGCGGAGGTGCTCGCGCACGCGCCCGGGCCTGTCGCCGACGCCGTCTCGGGCATGCGAGAGGTGGGAGAGGGGTTGCCGAGCGATGTCGCCTCCCGCGTGATCTTCGACCTCGGGCTGGTGCGCAGCATCGGCTACTACTCGGGCGCCGTCTTCGAGGTCTACGACCCGGCGCTGGGCGCGCCGCTCGGCGGCGGAGGCCGCTACGACGATCTGCTCGGGCGCTTCGGGCGCCCGCTGCCGGCCGTCGGCTTTGCGATCAGCGTGGAAAGGCTGCACATCGCGCTTGCAGGCGAGGAGCGCGGCACGGGGGCGATGCTGGCATGAGCGCCGCCGAGCAGAGTGGGCAGGCCGGCAGGGGCCGGCTGATGATCGCGGTGCCGCGCGGGGCGCTGCTTGGGGAGACGCTCGACATGCTCGACAGCCTCGGCCTCGACACCGCCGAGATGCGCGAGAACGACCGCAAGCTGCTCTTCGAGCGCATCGGCTTGCTGCAGGGCGGCGGCGGGCAGGACACGGAGGTCGGCGCGATCACGATGCGCCCCTCCGACGTGCCCACCTATGTCGAGGCGGGCGCCGCCGACCTCGGCGTGACCGGCAAGGACGTGCTGCTGGAGCAGGTGGGCGCCGGAGGCGCCGATGGAGAGCGGGACGTCTACGAGCTGCTCGACCTGGGCTACGGCGGCTGCACGATGGTGCTGGCGACGGCTGCGGGGGAGAGCGCCGAGGGCGAGCACCTGGCCGCGCAGGCGCTGCGCCGCTTCGGCGTGATGAGGATCGCGACGAAGTACCCGCGGATCGCGCTTGCGCACATGGAGCAGACCGGCAGGCAGGCGGAGATCGTGGAGGTCAAGGGCTCGGTCGAGCTGGCGCCGATCACGGGGCTCGCCGAGGCGATCGTCGATCTGACCGCGACCGGCACGACTCTCCGCGAGAACGGGCTCGTGGTCAGAGAGGAGATCGTCCACTGCACCGCGCGCCTGATCGCAAACCCGGTCGCGCACAAGCTCAAGGCTGCTGCCGTCCAGGACGTGATGGAGCGGCTGCGTGGTTCTTGAGCGGATCTCGCAGGCGCGCGCGCAGGAGCTCGGGCCGGACGGCGTCGCGGCGCAGGTGCGCGGGCTGATCGAGGGCGTCGAGTCCGTCAGCGGGCAGGTGCGGGAGATCCTGGGCGAGGTCAAGCGTGGCGGCGATCAGGCCGTGCTTGCGCTGACCAGCCGGTTCGATCTCGCCGGAGCGCCGGCGCGGGAGCTGCTGGTGGCCCCGGAGGATCTGGACGAGGCGATCAAGGCGATGCCGCGCGAGGTGATCGCCGGGCTGCAGGTGAGCATCGCCAACGTCGCAGAGGTCGCGAGCGCAAGTGTGGGGGTGGATGCGAGCGTTCAGTTGCAGCAGGGCCACGCGGTCGCCGTGCGCGAGCTGCCGGTCGATCGCGCAGCGGTCTACGTGCCCGGCGGGCGCGCGCCCTACCCGAGCACTGCGGTGATGGGCGTGGTGAGCGCACGCGCCGCCGGCGTCCTCGACGTCTGTGTCTGCTCGCCGCCGGGCCAAGACGGGGAGATCGATCCGCTGATCCTCGGCGCCTGCCGGCTGCTTGGGGTGCAGCGCGTCTACCGGATGGGCGGCGCGCAGGCGATCGCCGCGCTTGCCTATGGCACGCAGGCGGTGCAGCGCGTCGATGTGATCGTCGGCCCCGGGAACCTGTACGTGCAGGAGGCCAAGCACCAGCTCTCCGATCGCGTCGGCATCGACGGCGTCGCCGGGCCGAGCGATCTCGTGGTCGCCTTCGGCGCCGACGCCGACCTGGAAATGGTCGCGCTCGACCTTTTGGCCCAGGCCGAGCACGGTCGCGGCAGCCTGGTGGTCGCGGTGTGTCCGCACGAGCAGGTGCTCGACGCGCTGGAGGTCGAGCTCGGCCGGCTCGGCGAGGATCGCCCTGGCTTGGATCGGGCCGCCTTCGCCGCGATCTGCAGCGATGACGCGGCCGGCGCGGTTGCGATCGCCGACGCGATCGCCCCCGAGCACCTGGAGCTGATCGGGGTCGAAGTAGAGGCGCTTGCGCCGGCCGTGCGCCACGCCGGCTGCCTGTTCGTGGGCGCCTGCTCGGCGACGGCATTCGGCGACTACGTGGCCGGCTCGAACCACATCCTGCCCACGGGCGGCGCCGCTCGCTTCTCATCCGTCCTCAGCCCAAGCACCTTCCGGCGCAAGATGGCCGAAGTGAGGATCGACCCGGACTCTGCGCGCCCGCTTGCCGCCGCCGGTGCGCCGATCGCGCGCGCCGAGGGCTTCGAGTTGCACGCGCGCTCGATGGAAGTGCGGGCCGGGCGTCCGATCGGCGAGAATCCTTAGGCGATGAGCCGCACGGCCACGATCGAGCGCAAGACGGCGGAGACCGACATCCGGCTCTCGCTGTCGCTCGACGGCTCCGGCCAGGGCACCCGCAGCACGGGAGTCGGCTTCTTCGACCACATGCTCGACCTGCTTGCACGGCACGGCGGGCTCGACCTCGACCTACAGGTCAGCGGCGACCTGCAGACGGGCGCCCACCACACCGTCGAGGACACAGCGATCGTGCTAGGCCAGGCGCTCGACTCCGCGCTTGCGGACCGGGCCGGGATCGGCCGCTACGGCTGGGCGGCGATCCCGATGGACGAGGCCCGGGCCAGCTGCGCGATCGACCTCTCGGGGCGTCCCTTCACGCTCTTTGAGGCGCAGCTGCCCGCGGGCGCGACCGGAGGCTTCGAGCACGAGCTGGCCGAGGAGTTCTTCCGGGCGCTTGCCAACGCGGCGAAGCTCACCCTCCACATCCAGATTCAGGCGGGCAGCAACGCCCACCACATGATCGAGGCTGCGTTCAAGGCGCTCGCGCGCGCGCTGCGGCAGGCCGTGGCGATCGATCCCGGCGAGACGGGCGTGCCCAGCACCAAGGGCACGCTGACTTCGTGAGCCAATTGTCCGAGGGGTCAGGTCCAAGCTCCGCAAGGACGCAGGGAGCGTAGTGTGCGGACGCACATGAGCGACCGAGGACGCAGCGGTGCGCCGGAGATGGCCCCTCGGATCGCCGTAGTGGACTACGGCATGGGTAACCGCCGGTCGGTCGAAAAGGCCCTCCAGCGAGTGGGCGCCGACGCATTCGTGACGCGCGAGCCCGCGCAGCTGCAGGCGGCGGACGGGCTGCTGCTGCCCGGCGTCGGTGCGTTTCCGGCCGCGATGGAGACGATCGAGCGGCTGGGGCTGCACACGCTGCTGCACGAGCGCGCGCAGGCGGGCGTGCCGCTGTTCGGAAGCTGCATGGGCATGCAGCTTCTGTTCGAGGGCTCCGAGGAGCACGGAGGGGCGGCCGGCCTGGGGCTGCTGGCGGGTCAGGTGCGCCGGCTGGCGGCCGACGGGCGCAAGCTGCCGCACATCGGCTGGAGCGAGGTCACCCGCGTGCGCGACTCGCCGATCTGGATGGGCCTGCCGGCGCGGATCTACCTCTACCACGTCCACAGCTACGTCCCGCATCCGAGCGACCCCGAGACCGTGATCGCCACCGCGGAGTACGGAGAGACCTTCCCGGCGGTGGTCGGCGCCGGCAACGTCTACGGCGCTCAGTCACACCCCGAGAAGTCCTCCACCGATGGGCTGCAACTGCTTGGCAACTTCGTCGCGATCTGCGCCCAACAAACAAACCACTCGGCGGCAGCCGCTTAAAACCATGATCCTCTACCCCGCGATCGACATGCTCGGCGGCAAGGCCGTGCGCCTGACCAAGGGCGACTTCGACGACAAGAAGATCTACGACGAGGACCCGCTGGCCGCCGCGGCAGGCTGGGTCGCGGATGGCGCCGATCACCTTCACGTCGTCGATCTCGACGGCGCCAGGGAGGGCGCGCCCCGCAACCTGGAGAACCTGCGCCGGATCGCCACCGAGCTGCAGGTGCCGGTTCAGTACGGCGGGGGGCTGCGGACTCTGGAGGCGATCGAGGGGGCGCTGGAGGCCGGCGCCCAGCGCGCGATCCTCGGCACCGCGGCGTTCACCGAGCCTGATTTGCTCGACGCTGCGCTCACGCGCTGGCCGGGCCGGATTCTCGTCTCGGTCGATGTGCGCGGGGGGGAGGTCGCGACCGCGGGCTGGACTCAGAGCACCGGCAAGGGCGCGGCCGAGGTGATCGAGGAGCTGACTGCCCGCGGAGCCGGCGAGCTCGTCTACACCGACGTCGATCGAGACGGGATGCTGGAGGGCCCCGACCTCGAGAGCTTTGCAGCGCTCCCGCACGCGCGGCTGATCTACTCCGGCGGCATCGGCTATCTGCGGGACCTGGAGGCGCTTGCGAGCCTGGCCGGGGGTGCACCGGCCGGGGTGATCGTCGGCAAGGCGCTGTATGAGCGGCGCTTCACTGTCGCCGAGGCGATGCAGGCGCTCGCCGCCCGCGCCTGAACTGCCCACGGCGCTACCGTGTCAGCCGTGCACTGCAAGCGCGTGATCCCCTGCCTCGACGTCGATGCCGGGCGGGTCGTCAAGGGCGTCGAATTCCTCGACATCAAAGATGCCGGGGATCCCGTCGAGCTGGCCGCCCACTACGACCGCGAAGGCGCGGACGAGCTCGTGTTCCTCGACATCACCGCCACGCACGAGCGGCGCGAGACGATAGTCGAGCTTGCGCGCCGCACCGCGGACGAGGTGTTCGTCCCGTTTACGATCGGCGGCGGCATCCGCTCTGTCGGCGATGCTCAGGACGTGCTCGACGCCGGTGCCGACAAGGTTTCGGTCAACTCGGCCGCGCTCGCGCGACCGGAGCTGATCGACGAGCTGGCGAAGGTGTTCGGCTCCCAGTGCGTGGTGCTGGCGATCGACGCAAAGGCCGAGGGCGACGGGGCCGGGTGGCATGCCTATGTCGCGGGTGGGCGTACGCGCAGTGGACGCGATGCGGTCGATTGGGCGCGCGAGGCGGTGGAGCGCGGCGCGGGGGAGATCCTGCTGACCAGCATGGACCGGGACGGCACCAACGACGGGTATGACCTGTCGCTGACCGGCGCGGTGGCGCAAGCGGTCAGCGTTCCGGTGATCGCCTCCGGGGGCGCGGGCGAGCTATCGCACCTGGTCAACGCGGCGCAGGCCGGCGCCGACGCGGTGCTGTGCGCGTCGATCTTCCATTACGGCGCCCACACGATCTCCGAGGCGAAGGACCGCCTGGCCGCGGCCGGCATCGCGGTGCGCCCGGCGTGAGCGCCGCCGCGCCTGCGCAGGGCGCCCGCGTGCTGGAGCGCCTGCGCGGGCTTCCCGGCGGCGCCGAGGTGCTGGCGCTCGCGGGCGCGCGCGAGGATGTGGAGCTGGTCGGCGGGGCGGTGAGGGACCTGCTGCTCGGCCGCACGCCGCGCGAGATCGACCTCGTGCTCGACGGGTCGCCGCCGTCGTTTGCGGACGCGGCGGTGCTCTTCGCGCGCGACCTGGCGCCGCTGCTGGCCGGCGGGGGGGACGAGCCGCCGCAGGTCAGCGTCCACGAGCGCTTCGGAACCGCAGCCGTTCGCTGGAGCGGCGGGCGCGTGGACATCGCCGCACGGCGGACGGAGAGCTATCCGCAACCCGGAGCGTTGCCGGAGGTGAGCGC
This sequence comes from uncultured Actinomycetota bacterium, assembly GCA_963725915.1. Classification (GTDB taxonomy): domain Bacteria; phylum Actinomycetota; class Thermoleophilia; order Solirubrobacterales; family Solirubrobacteraceae; genus Palsa-744. The sequence continues at coordinate 53,224 of CAVSAL010000005.1, forward strand.
GGGCACACCCGAGCAGGATCTGCAGCGCCGCGACTTCACGGTCAACGCGATCGCGATCTCGCTCGGCGGAGAGCGAGCCGGCGCGATCCGCGGTGTGGGCGCGGCGATCGAGGACCTGAGCGCGGGCGCTCTGCGAGTTCTGCACGACGCCAGCTTCCAGGACGACCCCACGCGCCTGCTGCGCCTGGGTCGCTACGCCGCGCGCCTGGGCTTCGGGGTCGAGCCGCACACGGCCGATCTCGCCGCCGCGGCGCTCGCGGAGGGCGCGCTGGGCAGCGTCTCCGCGGCCCGCATCGGAGCAGAGCTGCGGCTCGCGCTGGGCGAGCCGGACATGCTGGGAGCGCTGCGGACGCTGGCGGATATCGGCGTGTTGGCTGCGCTCGATCCGCCGATGAGCCTTGACGCCGAGCTGCTTGCCGACGCGCTTGGCTTGCTGCCTGCAGACGGCCGGCCCGACCTGCTTGGGCTCGGGTCCCTGCTGATGAGGTCCGCCGCGCCGCTCGATCGCGACGGTCTGCTGGCCGCCTTGGAGCGCTTCGAGCAGCCCGCCACGGAGCGCACGCCGGTGCTCGAAGCCGCGCTGAGCGCGCCGGGGCTGAGCCGCGAGATCGCGCACGCGGACGCTCCGTCGAAGCTGTGGGATCTGCTGCGGCCCGTCGCTTTGGAGGCCGTAGCGCTCGCGGGGGCGATTGCCGCGCGCGCAGGCGATGCGCGATCCCGCGCCGCCGCGGAGAGCTGGCTCGCCCGGATACGCCATATCAGGCTTCAGATCGGCGGCGACGACCTGTTGGCGGCGGGCGTGAGCGCCGGCCCCGAGATCGGACAGCGTCTGGGCAAGGCGCTGCGCCGGCGCCTGGACGGCGAGATCGAAGCGGGTCGCGAGGCGGAGCTGCGCGCGGCGCTTGGAAGATGAGTGACGGCGACGCGATCGAGCTCGCGCTTCCCGGCGGCGGCCGGGCGCTGTTCACCACGCGCGCTTGCGGCAACCTTTCGCTCTCGGCCGGCCACGGCCACGAGCAGGGCCTGGCTGCGCGCGAGCGTCTCTGCGCCGCGCTTGGCCTGCGCTGGCTCTGCGCAAGCCCCCAAGTCCACGGCGCCGAGGTCCGGCGGGTGACTGCGCAGACCCATAGCGGAGGGCAGCCGGTCGCCGAGCCGGCCGACGGTCACGCCACCGCGCTGCGTGGCATCGGCGTGATGGTGCTCGCCGCCGACTGCGTACCGGTCGTGCTCGGCGCGCCTGGTGCGGTCGCAGCGGTCCACGCCGGCTGGCGCGGCCTGGCAGCAGGCGTGCTCGATCGGGGGGTGCAGGTGCTGCGCGAGCTCGTCCCCGAGGGCGAGGTGAGCGCGGTGATCGGCCCCTGCGCCGGAAGCTGCTGCTACGAGGTCGGCGAGGAGGTGCTGCGCGCCCTCGGGCTGCCGGCACCGCCGCCGGGGAGTGCCAAAGCGATGCTCGACCTGCGCGCCGCGGCGCGCGAGCGCTTGAGCACGGCTGGCGTCGAGGACGTGGCCGACCTCGATCGCTGCACGATCTGCGACGAGCGGATGTTCTCTCACCGCCGGCAGGGAGCCGCGGCGGGCCGCCAAGCGGCGGTCGCATGGCTGCCCTGATCGGCCCGCTGCACGCCGAGGCGATTGCGCAACGACTCGCTCAGGTGCGCGAGCGCATCGCCGACGCCGCGCTACGCGCCGGGCGCGACCCCGACGCCGTGCAGCTGCTCGTGGCGATCAAGTACGTCGCCCAGGAGGAACTGCCGATCCTCGCCCAAGCGGGCGTAACGCTCGTGGGCGAGAACCGCGCCCAGGACCTCCAGGCCAAGGCGCAGGCCCACGGCGACCTCTTCGCCTGGGACTTCATCGGCCAGCTCCAGAGCCGCAAGGTGCGCCAGATCGTCCCGCACGTGCGGCTGATCCACTCGCTGGCGAGCCTCTCGGCCCTGCGCGAGCTCGAGCGCTTCAAGGACGCCGCCAAGCCGGGCCTGCAGACCCTGATCGAGGTCAACGTCGCCGGAGAGCAGGGCAAGGCCGGCATCTGCCCCGACGAGCTCGACCTCTACTTGGAACGCAGCCCCGTCCCGGTCGCGGGGCTGATGACGATGCCCCCGCAGGCCGGCGACCCCGACCAAAGCCGCCGCTGGTTTGCCGCGCTGCGCGAGCTCGCGCGGGACCGCGGCCTCACCGAGCTCTCGATGGGAACCAGCCAGGACTACGAGGTCGCCGTGCAGGAGGGAGCCACAATCGTGCGACTCGGCACAAGCATCCTCAGATAGTATGAGTATGCCTAGCAAGATGCATGTGTAGGCATATTGTTAGGTGCTCTAAGCAGGGAAAAGGGCGGTTTGAGCGAAGACCGCCCCCTAGATATGGCCTTTCGCGATTCCTGGCACCGTGCACTCGTCTACTTCGGCCTAGCCGAGGAGTACCACGACGACGAATACGAGGACGACTACCCGCCTGAGGAAGAGATCGAAGAGCGCTATCGCGAGCGTCCCAACGTGCGGCGGCTCTCCTCGCGCAGGCGCCGCGAGGACTTCGATGACATCTTCGCCGACGAGGGCGGTCGCGCCGAAGCTGGTGGCCGGGGCGCCCGCACCACCGTGCTTCGCCCGGTCGGCGGCAGGGCCAACGGCGACGTGCGCGTCCACCTGGTCGTGCCGAAGTCCTTCAATGACGCCCAGCAGGTGGCAGACCGCTTCAAGGACTCGATTCCGGTGATCCTCAATCTTCAAGGCACCGAAACCGACCTCTCCAAGCGCCTGATCGACTTCGCCAGCGGTCTCACCTACGCGCTGGACGGCGGCATGCAGCGCATTGCCGACAAGGTCTTCATGCTGACCCCGCGCAACGTGGAGATCTCCGCCGAGGAGCGCGCGAGGCTGATCGAAAAGGGCTTCTTCAACCAGTCCTGACGCGCTGCCCCGACTATGCGGCTCGTGCGCCGTGTAGCCTGGTGCCCGATATGAAGATAGGGCTTATCGGAGCCGGGAACATGGCACGCGCGATGGCGCGCGGCTGGCAGCAGCCCCTGCTCTGCGCCGACCCGGTCACAGAGCGCGCGCAGGCGCTCGCACAGGAGACCGGGGGGCAGGCGCTTGCGAGCAACGCGGAGGTCGCACAGCAGGCCGATCTGGTCGTGCTCTGCCACAAGCCCGCGCAGCTGGGCGATGTGGCCACCGAGGTTGCGCCGGCCGCCAAAGCGCTTGCCTCGATCCTCGCCGCAACCAGCCTGAGCGCGTTGAAGGAGGCCTATCCCGGCCGCCCTGTCTACAGGTTCATCCCGTCCCTGCCGGTGGAAGTGCGCCAGGGCGCGGTGGTCCAAGCCGCCGACGACCCCCAGGACCCCACCCTCGACCGTGAAGTGCACGAGCTCTTGGCGCGGTTGGGCAGCGTCGTGAGCGTGGAGGATCGCCTCGTCGATGTGGCGATGGGTCTGATGTCCTGCGCGCCCGCCTACGTCGCCCTGATCGCCGAGGCCCAGATCGACGCGGGCGTGCGTCGCGGCCTACGCGCAGATCAGGCCGCCGGCCTGGTCGTCCAGACCCTCGCCGGCACCGCGGAGCTGCTGCGCGCGCGCGACTACGACACGCTCGCGGTGCGCAGGGAGGTCGCCTCGCCCGGCGGCGTGACCGCCCGCGGCCTGGCCGCGCTGGAGCGCGCGGGTCTGCGCAGCGCCTTCGACGACGCGCTCGACGCGGTGCTCGGGAGCGGGCGATGATCCTCGCGAGCGTCCGTGTGGAAGTGGCGAACTACCTCTCGACGCTGATCTACGTCTACACGCTGCTGATCGTGCTCTACATCGTGACCCAGCTGCTGTTCGCGTTCGGCGTGCGGCCGCCTTACTCGCGCGCCGGCAACGCGATCCTGACCTTCCTGCGCGACGTCTGCGAGCCGTTCCTGCGCATCTTCAGGCGGATCCTCCCGCGCATGGGGCCGTTCGACTTCAGCCCCCTGATCGCGATCATCGTGCTGGAGCTTCTGAACAGCATCGTCGTCCAGGGCGCGATCCACGGTTGAGGCTCGCCGCTCGCCGCCACGGCGCCGCCGGCGAAGCTCCCGCGCCCCGCCACGCACAGGCGCTCTTCTGGGCGCGCGTGAGCATCGTGGTCGTGGTCGTGCTGGCGATCGACCGGCTCACCAAGCACGCGGTCGAATCCTCGATCCACCAGGGCGAAGAACGCCCGTTCCTGCCGGGAGTGGAGATCGTGCACACCCGCAACGACGGCGTTGCCTTCGGCCTGCTCGGCGGTGCGCACGTCTACCTCACCGTCGCCCTGGCGGTCCTCGTAGTGCTCGTACTGCTGATCTTCGCGCTGCGCGTGAATAGGAGGCCCGCCCGCCCACCAACCTGGCTGCCGGTGGGAATGATCGTCGGCGGTGCCCTCGGCAACGTAATCGACCGCCTGCGCTTCGGCTCGGTCACCGACTTCATCAAGTTGCCGCTCGGCTGGCCGCCGTTCAACCTCGCCGACGCGTCGATCACGATCGGGGTGATCGTGCTCGCGCTGCTGGCAAGCCGCCCCGAGCCGCCCTCGGGCACCGAGCGATGAGCGGCGACTCGCAGATCCCGGTCCTCTTCGAGGACGAGCACATGCTCGTGGTCGACAAGCCTGCCGGCATCGTGGTGCATCCCGCCAAGGGGCACAGTGAGGGCACTCTGGCGCAGCTGCTGGCCGGCGTGGCGCAGGGAGGCGATCCGCAACGGGCGGGCATAGTCCATCGGCTGGACCGCGACACCTCCGGGCTGCTGATCGTCGCCAAGAGCGAGCAGGCCCACTCCCAACTGCAGGCGGCACTGGCGGCGCGGGTGATCAAGCGCGAATACCTGGCGCTGGTGCAGGGCCGGCCGCCCTCGCGCACCGGCACGATCGAGGCGCCGATCGGCCGCGATCCGCGCGTGCGCACGCGCATGGCGGTGGGCGGCCAGTTCCCGCGGCAGGCGATCACGCACTTCACGCTGGAGCGGGAACTGCCCGAGAGCTCGTTGCTGCGCCTGAGGTTGGAGACGGGCAGGACTCATCAGATTCGCGTGCACCTGCAGGCGATCGGGCACCCGGTCGCCGGCGATCCCGAGTACGGCACGGCCGGCCTTTACGGGCTCAGACGCCAGTTCCTGCACGCGATTGCGCTGGAGCTCGCGCATCCGATCACCGGCGAGCGGATCGCGGTGTCCTCCGAGCTGCCGCAAGACCTGCGGCTGGCTCTGCAGCGCGCCGAGCGGCTATCCTGAGAGCTTCTTTTCAATCAAACCCGATCCGGCATCGCCAACACGGGCCCTGCCCAGAGCCGCATCCTGCGCGCACTGGGTCCCGACCACAGAGACGCCGGCAACACACACCAGCGCAATAAGGGAGCATCGACGTGGCACAGGTAGGAATTGAGCAGCTGCTGGAGGCCGGCGTGCACTTCGGCCACCAGACCCGCCGCTGGAACCCGAAGATGCGCCGCTTCATCTTCGGCGAGCGCGACGGCATCTACATCATCGACCTGCTGAAGACCAGAGATCTGCTCGAGCAGGCGCAGAGCTTTGCCTCCGAGGTCGCAAGCCGCGGCGGGACCGTCCTGTTCGTGGGCACCAAGAAGCAGGCCCGCGATGCGATCAAGGACGTCGCCGAGGCGTCGGGCATGCCCTATGTCAACCACCGTTGGCTCGGTGGCCTGCTGACGAACTTCCAGACGATGGCGCAGCGCATCCGTCGCCTGCACGACCTCGAACGCTACGAGGCGGAGGGCCAGCTCGCGCTGCTGCCCACGCGCGAGCGGATGTCCGCCCAGGCCGACCTCGCAAAGCTGCGCGCCAACCTCGGCGGCGTCAAGGACATGCAGCGCGTCCCGGACGCCGTGTTCGTGATCGACCTGAAGACCGAGGCGATCGCGGTCCGCGAAGCGCAGCGCCTGCGGGTGCCGATCATCGGCCTGGTCGACACCAACTGCGACCCCGACGGCGTCGACTACGTCGTGCCGGGCAACGACGACGCGATCCGCTCCTGCGCGCTGATCACGAAAGCGATCGGCGACGTCGTGGCCGAGAGCCACGCGGTCTTCCGCGCCCAGGAGGAACGCGCGCGCCAGGAAGCCGAAGAGCGCGAAAAGCGCGAGGCGCAAGCACGCGCCAAGCGCGACGCCGAAGAGCAGGAAAAGCGCGAGGCCGAAGAGCAGGAGAAGCGCGAGCAGGCGCAGCGCGAAGAGGCCGAGGCGGCCTTCGCGGCGCACAAGGCGGCGCAGCAGGCGGCTCAGGGCCAGGCGCCCGCCGCGGCCGGGCAGGCAGCGGCTCCCCCGGCTGCGCCGGCGCCTGCCGCAAAGACGCCCGAGCCCGCGGCCGCGCCGGAGCCTGTGGCCGCAGCGCCCGCGGCCCCAGCGGCGCCAGAGCCACCGACTGCACCGGCGCCTGCCGCGGCAGAGCCCGATCCCGAGCCGCAGGCCAAGGCAGCGCCGCCGGATGCGGCTGCCACCGAGGGCGGACAGCCGGCCCAGCCGCAGGAAGAGACACCGCAGACCGAGCCCGCCAAGGAGGCAAGCGCATGAGCGCAGTCAGGGCCGATAGGCCCGACGAAGGTCGCCAGGAGGGCGACCAGGCAAGTCAGCAGAGCCGGCCGGATGCCGGCTCGAGCATTCCTGCCAAGGACGTCAAGGCGCTGCGCGAGCGCACCGGCGCCGGCATGATGGACTGCAAGAAGGCGCTGACCGAGTCCTCCGGAGACATCGAGAAGGCGATCGAGATCCTGCGCGTCAAGCAGGGCAAGAAGATCCAGGACCTCGGCGAGCGCACCGCGACCGAGGGCACGATCCAGTCCTACATCCACGCCGGCGCGAAGGTCGGCGTGCTGATCGAGGTCGACTGCAACACCGACTTCGTGGCCGGCAACGACGAGTTCGTCGCTTTTGCCCGCGACGTGGCGATGCAGATCGCCGCCAGCCCGACCGTCGCCTACGTCAGCCGCGAGGACGTGCCGGAGGAGCAGCGCGCCGCCGAGTCCCGCGTCTACGAGCAGGAAGCGGCCGACAAGCCCGAGAACGTGCGCGAGCGGATGCTCAGCGGCAAGCTCGACGCCTACCTGAAGACGATCGTGCTGCTCGAGCAGGAGATGCACAACCCCAAGTTCGAGGGCAAGACCGTCCAGCAGCTGCGCGACGAGCTCACGGCCAAGACCGGCGAGAACGTAGTCATCCGGCGTTTCGTGCGTTTTGCCGTAGGGCAGTAGGCCGCAGCGGGCCGCCCAGGCCCCACCCGGATAAGCTCTGCGCTCGATGGCCTCCGCCTTCAAACGCGTCCTGCTCAAGCTCTCCGGCGAGGCCCTGATGGGCGAGCCTGCCCTACGGCACCGATCCCGAGCGGGTCCGGGCGATCGCCGCGCAGGTCCACGACATGCGCACCCAGGGCGTCGAAGTCGCGATCGTCGTCGGCGCCGGCAACATCTTCCGCGGCATGAAGGGCGCCGCCGACGGGATGGACCGCGCCACCGCCGACTACATGGGCATGCTCGCGACGGTGCTCAACGCCCTGCCGCTGCAGGACGCGCTGGAGAAGGCCGGCGAGGAGGTGCGGGTGCAGAGCGCGCTGAGCATCTCCGAGGTCGCCGAGCCCTACATTCGCCGCCGCGCGATGCGCCACCTGGAGAAGGGCCGGGTCGTGATCTTCGCCGCCGGCACCGGCAACCCGTTCTTCACCACCGACACCGCCGCGGCGCTGCGGGCCGCTGAGATCCACGCCGAGATCATCCTGATGGCCAAGAACGGGGTGGAGGGCGTCTTCACCGCCGACCCGGCGCGCGACCCCAGCGCACAGTTCATCCCGCAGCTGACCCACATGGAAGCGCTGGAGCGGCGCCTGCGCGTGATGGACTCCACTGCGCTCGCGCTCTGCATGGAGAACCGGATGCCGATCAACGTCTTCAACATGGACGACGAGACCGCGATATCCAGGGTAATCTCAGGCGAGCGCGTGGGCACACTCGTCACGACAGCGGCTGGGGAGGAGGACTAGAAGATGGAGTCTGAGACGATCGACCTGCTCCTGGATGACGCCGGGGAGCGGATGAGCAAGGCGGTCCAGAGCGCGCACCACGAGTTCAGCACCGTCCGCACCGGCAGGGCCAGCTCCAATCTGCTGGAGCGCATCGTCGTGGACTACTACGGCGCCCCCACGCCGCTGAACCAGCTCTCCACGATCTCCGCGCCCGAGGCGCGCCTGATCACCGTCCAGCCATACGACAAGTCCTCGATCAAGTCGATCGAGAAGGCGATCAACGAGTCCGACGTGGGCCTCACGCCATCAAATGACGGCAACCTCGTGCGACTTGTCGTCCCGGAGCTGACCGAAGAGCGCCGCCGCGAGCTCGTGAAGGTCGTGCGCCACCTGGCCGAGGAGGGCCGCGTGGCGATCCGCAACGTGCGGCGTGACGTGATGAGCGACCTGCGCGAGCTGAAGTCCGAAGGCCAGGCCGGCTCCGACGACGAGCATCGCGCCGAGGTCGAGCTGCAGAAGCTGACCGACGCGAAGGTCGGCGAACTGGAGAAGATGCTGGCGGCCAAGGAGCAGGAGATCCTCGAGGTTTGATGGCCGCCGCGGAAGGACCGGACCCCCGCGCGACCGGCCCATCCAATTCGCCCGAGTCCACCAGCGCCAGGTACCTGGCGATCATCACCGACGGCAACGGCCGCTGGGCCCACTCCCGCGGGCTGCCGGTGCGCGCCGGCCACGAAGCGGGCGCGGACACGGTCAAGGCGCGGCTGCGCGACGCGGTCGATTTTGGGATTAAGGAGATGACCGTCTATTCCTTCTCCACGGAGAACTGGGCGCGCCCGGCCGAGGAGGTGGCGGGGCTGATGGAGATGTTCTCCAAGCGGATCGCGGGCGAGACGCCCGAGCTGCACCGCGAGGGGGTGCGGATCCGGTTCATCGGCCGACGGGAGGGGATCTCGCAGGATCTGCAGGAGCAGATGAGCTGGGCCGAAGAGATGACCGACGCGAACACGCGGATCACGATGTTCGTGGCGTTCAACTATGGGGGGCGGGCGGAGATCGTCAACGCGGCACGCCGGTTTGCCGCCGACGGCAGCGAGGAGGAGTTCCGGGCATGCTTGTACGCGCCGGAGATGCACGACCCCGACCTGGTGATCCGCACCAGCGGCGAGCGCCGGCTCTCCAACTACCTGCTCTGGCAGTCGGCGTACTCCGAGCTGGTCTTCCGCGATGAGCTCTGGCCGGACTTCACACGCGAGAGCCTGCAGGAGTCGCTGGCGGAGTTCGGCGAGCGTCGCCGCCGCTTCGGGGGTCGGTGAGCCGGGTGGCGGGCCGCGGGGGCAGCGAAGGGGCGGGACGCTCGGACCTGGGCGCGCGCGTGCTCGCGGCGGTCCCGGCGATCGCGGTTGCGCTGTTCCTGGCGATCGAGGGGGGACTGGTCTTCACCGCGGGGCTGTTCGTACTCGGCGCGATCTGCATGCACGAGCTGTTCGGGATGTACGAGCGGGCGCGGCCGGTCCGCCTGGCGGGTCTGATCGGCCTCGCCGGATTGCTGCTCGCCGCGCAGTACGGCGGGCCGCGCTGGGTGCTGCTGGCCGCCGTGGTGAGCCTGCCGGTCGTATTCGGGCTCGCGGTGCTGCAACGCGGGACGGGGACCTGGGGGATCGCAATCACGCTGCTGGGGCTGTGGTGGATCGGGTTCGGATTCGCGCACGCCGTGATGCTGCGCGGGCTGCCGCACGGGATCGGGGTCGTGATCGACGTGCTGGTGGGGACGTTCATAGGGGATACAGGCGCTTATCTCGGGGGTCGGCTGTTCGGCCGGCGCCCGCTCGCGCCGGAGATTTCGCCGAACAAGACCATCGAGGGCCTCGTCATTGGGATGATCTGCGCGGTCGCCGCCGTATGGCTGGCGAGCCGCTATCAGAACTGGATGCCGGTCTCCCACGCGGTCGTGCTCGGCGTGGGGATCGCGGTGATCGGGCCGATCGGCGACCTGTTCGAGTCCTACGTCAAGCGACAGGCGGGCACCAAGGACACCGGGCGGGTCTTCGGGGCGCACGGGGGGGCGCTGGATCGCCTGGACGCGGTGCTGTTCACGGCCGTGGTGGCCTACTACATCTGGTCGGCCTACACGTAGGCGGGTGTCTCAGGCTACCCTGGGCGGCGATGAGCGACCGCAGACGTCTATTGATACTCGGCTCGACCGGCTCGATCGGCACCCAGGCGCTGGATGTCGTGCAGCGCTCGGAGGAGCTGGAGCTGGTGGGGCTCTCGGCCGAGCGCTCCTGGGAGGCGCTGGTCGAGCAGGCGCAGGCGCATGGGGTGCGCCGGATCGCGCTGGCCGACGTCGATGCGGCCGCTCGCGCCGCGGAGGCGTGGACCGATGGGGAGGTGCTGAGCGGGGCGGAGGGGCTGGTGCGGCTCGTCGTGGAGTCGGGCGCAGACGTTGCTTTGAACGCGCTCGTCGGCGCTGCAGGGCTTGGCCCGACGGTCGCCACTCTGGGAGAGGGCATCGAACTTGCGCTGGCCAACAAGGAGTCGCTGGTCGTCGGAGGAGAGCTCGTCACGGCCCTGGCCGAAGCTACCGGCACGGCGATCGTCCCCGTCAACTCCGAGCACGCTGCGCTGCACCAGCTGCTGAGCGGGCGCGGGCCGGGATCGGTACGGCGCCTGGTGATCACCGCCAGCGGCGGACCGTTCCGGGGCATGAGCCGTGAGCAAATGGGCGGCGTCAGCGTGCAGCAGGCGCTTGCCCACCCGAACTGGTCGATGGGGGGCAAGATCACGATCGACTCCGCGACCTTGATGAACAAGGGCCTGGAGGTGATGGAGGCGCACCATCTCTTCGGGACGGCCTACCAGGACATAGACGTGGTCGTGCACCCGCAGTCACTGATCCACGGCCTCGTCCAGCTCGTTGACGGCGCGATGCTCGCGCACATCGGGCCGCACGACATGCGAGTGGCGATCTCCTACGCCCTGCACCGCGGCGAGAGCGTCGAGCAGCCGATCGAGCCGGTCGATCTGGCGGCCGTCGGCACGCTCAGCTTCGAGCCGGTCGATCTGGAGAGCTTCCCGTGCCTGAGACTGGCGCGCGAAGCGGCGCTGGCGGGAGGCACGGCGCCGTGCATCCTCAACGCCGCCAACGAGGTCGCCGTGCATGCGTTCCTTCACTCGCGAATCGCCTTCGACGGCATCCCGGCCGTGATCGAGCACGCGTTGCAAAGCCTTGGGTCGGAGCCGCTGCGCTCATTCGACACCCTCTATGACGCCGACCGTCAGGCGCGAACGGTCGCCGAGGAGGCAGTGAGCGCGCGAGCATAACCTGCTGCGGCGTGCGGCCGAGTTGCCTGCGAGACTGATCGCATGAGCTGGTTCCTGACCATCCTCGGCATCGTGGCGCTGATCGTGCTGCACGAGCTCGGACACTTCTCGGTCGCCAAGGCGGTGGGGATGCGCGTCGAGCGCTTCTCGCTGTTCTTCCCGCCGACGATCGCAAGGATTCGCAGGGGAGAGACCGAGTACGCGATCGGGGCTCTGCCCGCGGGCGGCTACGTGAAGATCACCGGGATGAACCCCGAGGAACTGAAGGACATGCCGCCGGAGGTGCGCGCCCGCGCCTACTACAGCCAGCCACCGTGGAAGCGGATCGCCGTGATCCTCGCCGGGCCGGCCGTGAACCTGGCGATCGCATTCGTGCTGTTTGCGGTGGTGCTTGCGGGAGGCAGCTATGGAGGCCTGCTCACGCTCGGCAACCTCGATCCGAGCATCGGGTCGATCGTGCCCACGGCGACGGTCGCAGGCGTGGAGCGCGGGATGCCCGCTCAGCACACGCTGCAGCCGGGAGACAAGATCCTGACCGTCGAAGGCCGCAAGGCAACTCCGACATCCACTGTGAAGGCGGTCTCGGCGCACCGTTGCGGCGGCGCACAGGTACAGGGCTGCGTCGCGTCCACCCCTGTGCGCCTGACGGTCGATCGCAAAGGCCAGGTCCTCACGCTTGCCGTGCGGCCGCAGTACGACAACGATGCCAAACGGATGCTGATCGGCTTCGTGTTCGGCACCGCGACCCGCTCCTTCAGTCTGCTGGGCGCCGCCGGCGCCGCCGCGGCGGCGATGTGGCATACGACCGGCGAGACGATCGCCGGCCTTGGACGCGCGCTCACCAGCTCGAAGGAACGCCACAAGATCTCCAGCATTCTCGGCATCACCGAAGTCACTCAGGAAGCGGTTGCCAGCGGGGCGGGCAAGGCGCTCGTCGTGCTCGGCTACGTCTCACTGATCCTCGGCGTGATCAACCTGTTCCCGTTCCTGCCGCTGGACGGTGGGCACATCCTCTGGGCGGTGGCCGAAAAGCTGCGGGGCCGCAGGGTCTCGATGGCGGCGATGTGGCGCTTCAGCTCGGTCGGCCTGGTTCTGCTCGCGTTCCTGGTGATCAGCGGCATCAGCAACGACATCAGCCGAATCGCAGGGTAGAGCCGCCCTTCACCCACCCTTCACCGGCGCCCAAGCCCTGCCCCGTACAATTGAGCGCATGGCATCGAAGCGGCAGATACACGTAGGCGGCATCCCGATCGGCGGCGGCGCGCCCGTCGTGGTGCAGACGATGACCAAGACCGAGACGGCGAACCTCGCCGCCACGATGGAGCAGATCCGCACGGTCGCCGAGGCCGGCGCGGACATCGTGCGCGTGGCGGTGCCGCGCGAGCAGGACGTCGAGGCGCTCAAGAGCATCGTCGTGGACTCGCCGATCCCGGTGATCGCCGACATCCACTTCAACCACACCCTGGCAATCAAGGCGATCGAGGCGGGCGCGCACTGCGTGCGCATCAATCCCGGCAACATTGGCGGCGAAGAGAAGGTCGCCGAGGTCGTTGAGGTCGCCAAGCGCCACGAGACCCCACTGCGCGTCGGCGTGAACTCCGGCTCGCTGCCCAAGCATCTGCGCCACCTCGAGTACGACGATCCGGTGCAGGCGCTCGTGCAGGCCGCGATCGAGACGGTCCAGATGATGGAGCGGCTGGACTTCGAGGACTTCAAGGTCTCGATGAAGTCAACCTCGGTGCCGAACACGATCGCCTCCAACCGCCTGCTCTCGCAGAAGATCCCCTACCCGCTGCACCTTGGCATCACCGAGGCCGGCACGAAGTGGTCGGGATCGCTGAAGTCGGCCGTCGGACTCGGCACGCTGCTCGCCGACGAGATCGGCGACACGATCCGGATCTCGCTCTCGACCTTCCACGCCGAGGAGGAGGTCAAGGTCGCCTGGGAGATCCTGAAGGCGCTGAAGCTACGCGAGAAGGGTCCTGTGCTGATCGCCTGCCCGACCTGCGGGCGGCTGCAGTTCGACATGGACCGGGTGGTCGCCGAAGTGGAGGCGCGCCTGGAGGCCTACGAGGACCCGATCGAGGTCTCGGTGCTCGGCTGCGCGGTCAACGGCATCGGCGAGGCGCGCCACGCCGACTTCGGCATCACCGGCGCCAAGGACATGGGCATGATCTACAGCAAGGGCGAGCCGCTGAAGAAGGTGCCGACCGAGCGCCTCGTGGACGAGCTCTTCGCCGAGATCGACCGCTACTATGCTGCCGGCAAGACGATCGAGCGCGACGAGAGCGAGGCGGCCGCCGCGCGCAAGTGGCTCGCCGAGAACGAGGACGCCACCGCGATGACGCCCGAGAAACTCGCGGCGATGGAGGCCCAGGCAGCGGCCGGCGATGACGAGGCGCAGGCTGTGCTCGAGCTCGATGCTGACCCCGGCGGCGCCGATGGACGAGGCCGTCTCGCCGGTGGCGGGGCGCCGCTTCACACGCAGCTGAGCGGCGCCCCGCGGATGAGCGTCAGACCGCCGCGAGGCGCTCTGCGACCTTGCCCCAGTCGACGACGTTCCACCAAGCATCGATGTAGTCGGGGCGGCGGTTCTGATACTTGAGGTAGTAGGCGTGCTCCCAGACGTCCACGCCGAGCAGCGGCGTCTTGCCGGCCGAGAGCGGGTTGTCCTGGTTGGGAGTGCCGATGACTGCAAGGCCGGAGCCGTCGTGCACGAGCCAGGACCAGCCTGAGCCGAACTGGTTGACGCCGGTTTCCTTCATCTTGGCCTTCATGTCGGCGACGGAGCCGAAGGCCGAGGCGATCGCGTCTGCGAGCGCACCTTGTGGCTCGCCGCCGCCGCTCGGGCTCATGCTCTCCCAGAAGAGGGTGTGGTTGTAGTGGCCGCCGCCGTTGTTTTTGACCGCGGCGCGCTTGTCCTCTGGAACGGCGGAGAGATCGGCGATCACCTGCTCAATCGGCGCGTCGGCCAGGGCGGTGCCCTCCAGCGCAGCGTTGACCTTGTCCACGTATGCCTGGTGATGCTTGTCATGGTGGACTTCCATCGTCATCTTGTCGATGTGGGGCTCAAGCGCCTCATAGGCGTATGGGAGTGGCGGGACGGTGTAGGCCATCGGGAGGGCTCCTTCTCCTTTGCGATCGACGTTGTGGGACGCTCGCTGTTCTATCAGAGGGCCTACCCGATCGCGGGCGCCGGAAGCCGCCGCCCTCGCTTGAAGTGGTCGGTTGGGCATGCCGACGCAGCGACCGCAGCAATCTGAGGTATCAAGATCGCGCCGCGCTCGCGCACGCTCAGCGAACGAGCTTGCGCTCGGGCGTGCGCTCGGCGAACTCCACCTCGGCCTGCGCGTCAAGCCTGGATATCAGCATGTCCGCGGCATTGTCCGGCACGCCCTCGGCCTTGTAGATGGAGGCAAGCTCGGGATCGCGCTCGTCAGGGAACAGCGGCTCGACCCGCTTGGCGCCAAGCTCGGTCACGGTCGCGACAACCAGCTCACGCTTCGACGCCGGCGCGGACTCTCGGAACTTGAACTCGACTCGCATGTCGCTCACGATAGCGCTCGCGCGAGGTCGAGCATTCCGGTGCCATATTCGTTCGTGCGGGCTCGCTTGCCCATAGGCTTCAGGGGTGCCGTGGTAGCGCACAGGCGCGCGGTGATTCCGCTCGCGTTCATCCTGGGGCTCTTGGCTGCGACGAGCGCCGCAGCGGCACTGACATAGGGAGCCGCCATCGACGTTCCGCTCCAGCACGCGTACATCCTCTCCGAGCGGTATTCAGAGCGCTTGCGGGGGAGCGTCGAGAGGATATTCGACCCCGGGGCGCACAGGTCGATGTGGCTTCCCGTGCTTGAGAAGTCCGAGCGCTCACGGTTCTCTGCCACCGAGCCGACCCCCAGTACGTCGTCGTACCCCGCGGGGTACATGGTTTGGTTGCCGTCGCGGTAGTCGTTGCCCATTGCCGCGACAACAACGACGCCGCGCCGGTGTAGGCGGCGGATGAGCACCTGCTCGGCGTTGGACGCCCGCGTCCCGCCCAAACTGAGGTTTAGAGCGCTTAGTCCGGAGTCAGAGGCGGTGCGCAGCGCATCGGCGAACAGATCCGGGTTAACATAGAAGTCCCCTCGATAAGGCTTGTCACCGAACACCTTCCACACGTTGATCGCGCACCGCGCGACCCCTGCGATCCCGGCTGGGTTGTTCGTCTCTGCGGCGATGATGCCGGCTACGTGCGTCCCGTGGCCGACAAGGTCCTCCGCGCGCGTGTCTCGATGGTCGTAGACAACGTCGACGTTCGCGAGATCGGGATGGCGCGCGTCGATTCCGGTATCGAGGATCCCCACCCTGAAGTCCAAGGCGTCGGGTAGCTTCGCATCGAACCAACGGATCGCGCGCAAACCCCACTGGAGGTTCGTCGTCGGCTCGACCGCCGTGCCCTGGCGGGTCGCGGCGAGCCAGCGAGCCGGCACCGGCTCGATGAAGTCGATCGCTCCGGCGGAGGCGGCGTGCCTGATCGCCTGTGGCGGCGCCTTCGCGTCGAGTTCGGCGATCGCCAGACCGGCGATCTCATCGTCCTCCTGCGTCACCACGGAGGCGGCTACTGCGAGGCGGTTCCGCCCGGTCCGTGCGACGGTGGCAGTTGACACGCGGTTGCGCCCGGCGTCGCGGAAGAGCGGGCGCACGTTCCGCAACCCGCTGTTTCGTTCGAGATGCTCGAGCGGCTCGACAACCGCCTCCGGAACGGCCTGCGAGGTCGCGAGCGTGAATGCCATCCGGGCCGGCCCAAAACTCGCGCGCTCCAGGACCGGCACGTGTGGGCGCACCGCGTCGGGATCGATCCGCACGAAGTACTGTCCCGGAAGCACATCCAGATGCGGATGGACGCCGAGGGATGGCTCGTCGGTGGGCGAGCCGATCGTCCCGCGCGTGCGCGCCCGTCTCGACGAAGTCCTTGCGTCGGCCGACATATCACCCACTCTCCGCGAGAGGTTCCCAGAAGTCCTCGTCCGCCGCCGCGCGCGGCGAGCTGCGCGTGGCCTCGGCTCGCAGGTAGCCGGTGCCGGGGCGTCGCAGCCAGCGGTCCTTGACGCGCAACGCGACGCATGCCACGGGGGCACGCTCGTCGATGATGTAGTTCGTAACCTCCTTGGAGGCGGCGGCAAGCCTCGCGCCGGCCGTGAGCTTGGCCTCCATAGCCGCGTGGACGTCGACCGTCCCATTGAGCGTGAGCGCCAGCTTCGTCTCCTTGCTGTTGGCCGCGAGCAGCGTCATCGCGCCGGCGCTGGCAAGCGACGTCACGAGCGCCCAATCCTTCCGCCACACTCCCGCACGGAATGCATCTACGATCGGCTGGCGGAACCGGTTGATCTCGTCGAGGCTGCTGAGTCGCCGGCCGGTCATCGCGAGCACCCAGGAGCTGGCGGTGCGGAACTTGACGTCCACCTTAGCCGAGGCCTTTGGAAGCTCAGGAAATAGCGAGGACGTCCGTCCAGCCGCCCGGAACTCGCAGGAGACATCCTTCCCCACCTGGCGGAAGAGGTTGACGGGCTTCCCGGGCCGGCGCGGCTTGCCGGCGGGCATGCCGAGAACCGACTGCGCGGAGCCCTCCAGCCCGAGGTCTCCGCTGTCTGCGACGCTGACCACGTCGCCGGGTTTGAGGTTGAGTCCAAATGGCAGGATCAGCCGCAGGTCGGTCTCGCGCTGGATCGAGCTGATCAGGTCCCGACTCATTGCACTGGTCAGTCTATATGATCTCGACTCCTCGCGAGATATGCCTGTGAGGCTTGTACGCGAACCGTTGGCAGAAGGGCCGTAAAACCAGACTGGAGCAACGGTTCATAAATGGTGCACATGCCAGCGGGGCGGAGATCAACCCGCCTGCGCATCCCCATAGGATGTGGGCTCCGATGACGCGCCTCTCCGAGTACCTGCTGCCGACCGAGAAGGAGGCCCCCGCCGACGCGGAGGCGATCTCGCACAAGCTGATGGTGCGGGCCGGCCTGATCCGCCAGATCGGCGCCGGCATGTGGACGTGGCTGCCGGCCGGCTGGCGGGTGCACCAGCGCGCCGTGAAGATCATCCGCGAGGAGATGGATGGCATCGGCGCGCAGGAGATGCTGATGCCGGTGCTGCAGCCGGCGCAGCCGTGGCGGCTCACCGGCCGCTATGCGATCGAGGAGCTCTTCAAGCTGAAGGACCGCAAAGGCGCCGATCTGGTGCTGGCGATGACCCACGAGGAGGCGGTGACCACGCACGTCGCCCAGACCGTGCGCTCCTATCGCGACCTGCCGCTGATCCTCTACCACTTCCAGGTCAAGGAGCGCGACGAGCCGCGCCCGCGCGCCGGGGTGCTGCGCACGCGCGAGTTCGTGATGAAGGACTCCTACAGCTTCGACCGCGACGAGCAGGGCCTGGCCGAGCGCTACGAGCTGCACGTCGGCGCCTACGACCGGATCATGGAGCGCACGGGGCTGCGCTGGTACAGGGTGCAGGCCGACGTGGGGATGATGGGCGGCCTCGGCGCCCACGAGTACATGGCGCCCTGCCCGGCGGGGGAGAACGAGGTCGTGCTGGCCGGCGCATACGCCGCCAACATCGAGGTCGCGACGGCGACGCCCAAGCCGGCGCCGGCGCTGGAGCCGAGCGACGCGCCCGAGACCGTGCAGACCCCGGGCCTGACGACCGTCGCCGAGGTGGCCGCCGCGCTCGGCGTCCCCGAGGGCGCGCTGCTGAAGGCCTACCCGGTGATCGTGGAGGACGGCAGCGAGCGGATGGTGCTCGTGATGCTGCGCGGCGATCACAGGGTCAACGAGATCAAGCTCGCCTCCGCGCTGCGCGCGCGCAGCAGGCCCGCGCGTCCGGAGGAGATCGCCGCCAAGATCGGCCCGGCCGGCTTCATCGGCCCCGTGGGGCTCGACGGTCGCGTGGAGATCCTGCTCGACGAGGCCGTCGCAGACGCCTGCTACGTGGCCGGGGCCAACGAGCCCGACAGGCATCTGCGCGGCGTGCGCCCCGGCCGGGACTTCCCGTTCGCGCGCGCCGACGTGCGAACCGTCTGCGAGGGGGACACGATCGACGGCGCGAGCGTCAGCATCGAGCCCGCGATCGAGATCGCCAACATCTTCAAGCTGGGCCTGCGCTATTCGGAGCCCCTGGGCGCGAGCTTCCTCGACGAGCACGGCCGCCAGCAGCCGATCTGGATGGGCTCCTACGGCATCGGCCCCGCACGGATAGCCGCCGCCGCCGTTGAGCAGTACGCCGACGAGCACGGGATCTCCTGGCCCCGCTCCCTCGCGCCCTTCGACGTCCACCTGGTCACGCTGGGCAAGCCGGGCACGCCCGAGCGCGACGTGGCCGACGCGCTCTACGACACGCTGCTGGACGCGGGCTTCAGCACGGTCTACGACGATCGCGACGCCGGCCCCGGCGAGAAGTTCGCCGACGCCGAGCTGCTCGGCTGCCCGCTGCGGCTGACGATCGGCCGGCGCACGCTGGAGTCGGGGCTCCTCGAGGCGCAGGTACGACGCGGGCGCGTGCAGGCAGCCGGCCTGCCGATCGCCGACATGGCGCAGGGGCTGGTCGAGGCGTTGGACGCGCTGTGGCGCACCCTCCCGTAAGACGGCTGCTCGGCCTGGACCGCTCGGGGCCGCCGCCGCCGCAGACGGCGGCCGGCAGCCCGCTTCGCCCCTGGACGATCCCCAACGCCGTCGGCTTCGCCCGCCTGGCGCTGATCCCCGCCTTCCTGATCCTCGCGCTGGCCGACGGCAAAGGCGTGAGCGCGCTTGCGATCGTGCTCTTCGCGGTCTGCGGCTGGGGCGACTACGCCGATGGCCTGCTGGCGCGGATCACCGGCCAGTACAGCCGCCTGGGCACGCTGCTCGACCCGCTCACCGACCGCCTGCTGGCGATCGCGGGCGTGGTGGTCTGCTGGCGCTACGACCTGCTGCCCCGCTGGGCGCTTGCGATCCTGCTGGTGCGCGAGGCCGCGATGCTGCTGCTCGCCCGCCTGGGCATGGGGCGCGGCGTGGACGTGCGCGTCAACTGGCCCGGCCGGCTCTCGATCCCGCCGCTGATGGGCGGCATCTTCTTCGCAATGGCCGGCCTTCACAGACTCGGCGAGGTGCTCTTCCTGGTCGGACTGGCGCTCTCGCTGAGCGCCAGCGCGCTCTACATCCGCACCGGGATCGCGGCCGGATCCAGACCCTGAGAGCCTCGATCGGGAACTCTCAAGCTCAGCCTAAGGCTCTGGGCTATACTGGCCGATTGGACCATCGGTGTGGAAGGCGCTCCAGCCAAGAGGATGGGCGCGCGCACCAGACGAGGAGACAGCCTGAGATGGACACCTTTCCCGACCTCGGCTCGATGAGCGACAGCGAGCTGAAGGACGTGATTCGCCAGTTGACCGAGGAAGAGACCGACATCTCCTACCAGCGGCGGATCCTGCACGGCAAGATCGACATCCTGCGCGCCGAGCTCGTGAACCGGCTGCGCAACAAGCACGAGGGCGGCGAGGAGGTGATCTCCGGCGAGGATCTGCAGCGCCTCACCGAGATCCTCGCAAACCGCCAGCCGGAGTAGCCGGTCGGCCGATGGCGATCGCCTGCCCCGAATGCGGCTTCCTCAATGCGGAGGGGGCGAACTTCTGCCAGAGCTGCGGGGCCGCGCTGGCGGGCGCGGAGAGCTCGCCCGACCCGGCCACGGCGAGCTACCGGATCGACGATGAGACCGGCGAGCTGATCCCGGTGCAGCCGGGCGATGTGAGCTCCCAGGACCCGGCGCTGATCGTGCGCGCCGGCGGCGGCAGGGAGGGGGAGAGCTTCGTGCTGGTCGGCGAGCGGATGAGCATCGGCCGGCGGCCCGAATGCGACGTGTTCCTCGACGACGTGACCGTCTCACGCGACCACGCGGTGCTGATAAAGCGCGGCGAGCAGTGGCACATCGACGACTGCGGCTCGCTGAACGGCACATACGTCAACCGCTCCCGGATCGACTCCTGCCAGCTTCAGGGCGGCGATGAGCTGCAGATCGGCAAGTACAAGCTCACCTTCCACACGCGCTGATGTCCACACCGAATCTCGACACCGAGCCGATCGACGCCCTCCCGGCGGAGCTTGCAAACGGCGCCGCCGGCCAGGCGTCCGACGCCTACGAGCGACCCGGCAAGTCGATGACGATCGGCGCCGTGTGCAAGGCGCTTGCGCAGGAGTTCCCGGACATCTCGATCTCGAAGATCCGCTATCTGGAGGACCAGAAGCTGCTCTCGCCGCGGCGCACCCCCGGCGGCTACCGGCTCTACAGCCAGGCCGACGTGGCGCGGCTGCGCACGATCCTGCGCCTGCAGCGTGACGAGTTCCTGCCGCTGCGGGTGATCCGCCAGGAGCTCGCTGCGGGACGGGTCGAGGAGCCGATCCCGGCGCAGAGCAGCCGCGACGTCGCACGCCAGTGGCGTCGCAGCGTGAGCGTCAGCGGCGCAAGCGGCGCGCTCTACACCCTCCAGGAGGTGCTGCAGGACACCCAGGCGGAGGAGAGCCTTGTCAAGGAGCTGGAGGAGTTCGGCGTCATCAAAGGCGAGCTTCAGCGCGGGCAGCGCTGCTACGACGAGACCGAGCGCGAGATTGTCGGCGCGGTTGCCGAGCTCGCCCGCTACGGCGTGGGCGGGCGCAACCTGCGCGTCTTTCGCACCTCCGCCGACCGCGAGGCGAGCCTGCTGCAGCAGATCCTCGCGCCCGCGCTGCGCTCCCGCAACCCGGACCGCCGCAAGGAGGCGCTGGAGGCGCTGGAGAGCCTTGCGGCCGTGACCACGCATCTGAAGCACCTGCTGCTCGTGCGCGACCTGCGCAAGATCGCGGGTTGATGGCGCAGGGCAGCCAGACTGCCGCGAGCGAGCGGCTGCTGCGCTCGCTGATCCGCGACATCCCCGACTTCCCGCGGCCGGGCATCCTCTTCAAGGACATCACGCCGCTGATGGCAGATCCGGAGGCGCTCGAGCTGGCGGTGCAGGGGCTTGCCGAGCGCGCCCGCCCGCTGCAGGTCAACTGCGTGCTGGCCGCCGAGGCGCGCGGCTTCCTGCTCGGCCCTGCGGTGGCGCTGCGTCTGGGCGCGGGCTTCGCGCTGGCCCGCAAGCCCGGCAAGCTTCCGCACCGCACGATCGCGGCGCAGTACGAGCTCGAGTACGGCAGCGATCGTCTGGAGCTGCACGCCGACGCGCTTGCGCCCGGCGCGCGAGTGCTGGTCCACGACGATCTGCTGGCCACAGGCGGCACCGCGCGCGCCCTCTGCGAGCTGGTGGAGCGCGGCGGCGGCACCGTGGCCGGATGCGGCTTCCTGGTCGAGCTCTCGTTCCTCGGCGGCCGCGAGCGGCTTGCGCCCTACGAGGCGCACTCGCTGCTCGCCTACGACTCTTAGTCCGATGCCCACCGCCAGCGAGACACGCGTGCTGCAGGCGCCCGCCGGGGTGCTGTGGGAGCTGATCTGCGACCCGCATCACCTGCCGCGCTGGTGGCCGCGGGTGGAGCGGGTCGAGGGAGTGCAAGGAGCCCTCTTCACCGAGGTGCTTCGCAGCGGCAGCGGGCAGCGCGTGCGCGCGGACTTCGAGATCGTCAAGCGCGACGAGCGCGAGATGCGGATGGTCTTCGAGCAGCAGGTGGCCGGCACGCCGTTCGCGCGCGTGCTCTCGGCCTCCGTCACCGAGGTGCACGTGCAGCCGCGGATGGGGATGAACGACAGCGCCGCCACGGAGGTGAGCATCACGCTCGCCCAGACTCCGCATGGCTGGTTCGGCGGCGCCTCCGCCAACCAGCCGGCAGGCTTTCCGATGCTCAACGGCCTCTTCGCCCGGCTCGGCAGCCCGATGATGCGCAAGGCCGCGATCAACACAGTCAAAGAGGCGCTCGATGGGCTCGATCGCATCTCCGGCTGAGGCGCCGGCGATGCGCTGGTGGGGGTGGGGCGATGCCAGCCACCCGCCGATGCTCGACGGCGGTGTGCTGGGGCAGCTGCGTGAGCGCCTGCACGTCCACGCCGACCCGGTGCCGCCGGTCGCGCTGGAGCACGTGCGGCTGCCGCAGAGCGCGCTGGGTGCGGACCAGATCGCCGAGCTTGCGCGGGTGCTCGGGCCGGCAGGGCTCACCACCGAGCACGCAGAGCGCGTCCGCCACGCTGCCGGCCGCGGCTATCTGGACCTCGTGCGCCTGCGCGCGGGCGAGCCGGCGGGCGCACCGGACGCGGTTGCGCGCGTGCAGGACCACGAGCAGACGCTCGCGCTGCTGGCCCTTTGCGCGAAGCGCTCGATCGCGGTCGTGCCATTCGGCGGCGGAACCTCGGTCGTCGGCGGCGTGGCGCCGCTGCCGGGAGAGCACGGCGCGGCGCTGGCGCTCGACCTGGCGGGCCTCTCAGGTGTGCGCTGCCTCGACCGCGAGTCGCTGAGCGTGACCGTCGGCGCGGGGATGCGCGCCGCGGCCCTGGAGCGCGAGCTGGCAGGCCTCGGCCTCACGCTCGGCCACTTTCCTCAGTCCTTCGAGTACGTCTCGCTCGGCGGCTGTGCCGCGACTCGCTCCGCCGGCCAGGCCTCCAGCGGATACGGGCGCTTCGAGGACCTCGTGCTCGGCCTGCGCGCCGCCACGCCGACCGGCGCGATCGAGCTGCGGGCACTGCCGGCGACCGCGGCCGGGCCAGACCTGCGCCAGCTGATCGTGGGCAGCGAGGGCACCCTCGGCGTGATCGACCGGCTGACGCTGCGCGTCTCCCCGGCTCCCGCCGCCCGCCTCTACCAGGGCCTGCTGTTCGCCGACTTTCAGTCCGGCGCCCAGGCGCTGCGGCGGCTGGCGCAGGAGGGCGCCGCCCCGACCCTGGCAAGGCTCTCCGACGAGTCCGAGACCGAGCTGACCCTGCGACTCGCCGGCACCGGCGCCAAGCAGAGCGCCACCCGCCTCTACCTCGCCGCGCGCGGCCGCCGCGAGGGCGCCCTGGCGATCCTCGGCTTCGAGGGCGACCCCGAGCACGTCCACAGAGCCTGGGCGCACGCCCGCGCTCGTGCGCGCGAGCACGGGGCGATCTCGCTCGGCGCCGGCGCCGGGCAGGCGTGGCTCGCCTCGCGATTCAGCGCCCCCTACATGCGCGACGAGCTGCTCACGCACGGGGTGATGGTCGAGACGCTGGAGACCGCGGGCGCCTGGTCTGAGCTGCACGCGCTCAAGCGGGCGGTGGGCGAGGCGATCTCCGGCGCGCTGCGCGACTGCGGGACGCCGGGCATCGTCGGCTGCCACGTCTCGCACCTCTACGCCACCGGGGCCTCGCTCTACTTCACCTTCCTGGCCCGGATGCTCGCGGGAGAGCAGGAGCGCCAATGGCGGGCGGTCAAGCAGGCCGCGGGCAATGCGATCCTTGCAAACGGTGGCACGATCACCCACCATCACGCGATCGGAGCCGACCATCGCCCGTGGCTTGCGCAGGAGATCGGCCAGACGGGCGTGGCCACCCTGTGGGCGCTCAAGCGCGAGCTCGACCCGGCCGGGATCATGAACCCGGGCAAGCTGCTGCCGGCGCTCAGCCGCTCTTGAAGGTGCCCTTCAACACGACCGTGCCGGGCGCACTCGGACGCGGCGAGGTCTCCTGCGTGATCTCGATGCCGGCAAGCGTGCTCGGGTCGGTGGTCAGCAGTTCGGCCGCCTGAAAGCTGCCCTTGGCGCCGACCGTGGGGGTGCGCCCGAACGCGAACGGCGCCCCGTGCGTCGGTATCAGCCACACGACGTAGGAGAAGCCGTTGCTCGCGGGCAGGCCCTTGGCGGCCATGTAGAGCGCCCGCTTTGTGCCTTCGGTGGCGATGAACGCCGCTCCTTCTGCTTTGCTGCCAGGCTGCGCCGCCTTCAGCGCGGCCTCCTTTTCGAGCTTGGCCTTGCCGGTGCCCTGGGTTTCGGACTGGCTCTGCGACGTGCTGGATTTCGTGTCGGAGCTCTGGCTCCCGTTTCCGCTGCCGCCACCTTTGCCGCTGCTCAGCACGATTGCGATCGCAACCGCAGCGACGATCGCGATCGCGCCCAGCAGCACCGCGCCGCCGCGCCGTGAGATGGGGGGAGGGGAAGAGGAGGAGATGGGTTCTGCCGTGGGAGCCGAAGCGGGCGCCTCGTGCGCGGCGTCGGGAATCTCCGGCACCGAGCCGGCGGCGAGCTTGACCAGCTCGACGGCGACCGCGCGCGCCCACTCGCGTGCCGGCGCCGAGCCGGCGAGGTAGGCCTTGGTCGCCGCGGCCTCCTGCGCGCTCTGCTGCCCGAGCAGGTACTCGCCGATGCGCTCGCGGTCGGCGTGGTCCAAGAGCCGCGCCTGGCTTGGCGCCAGCACGGCCAGCGCGGCGTGCGCGCGGTCATGGACCGCCTCGGGGCCGAGGCCCAGCGCCGAAGCCACCTCGTCGTAGCGCCTGCTCTGGCGCAGCAGCAGCGAGAGCACCGCGCGCTGGTCTGGTGGAAGCTGCTCAAGTGTTGTCATCGTCTTTGCGCGCCAGCGCTGGCCCTGGCCGGCCGGCTCGCTGCGCTTAGGCTATCGTGGCGGCCCGATGGCGAGCCCCATTGCGCAGCAGATCAACCAAGCGATGATCGGGTTCGACAAGCTCTACGGCCTGGAAGTGCTCGACTGCGATGAAGAGATCGTGCGGGGCCGGATCCGGGTCCGCGACGAGCTCAAGCAGCCGGCGGGCCTGCTCCACGGCGGCGTGTTCGCATCGATCGCCGAGTCGCTGACCTCGCTTGCCACCGCGATCGCGGTGCTGCCGGAGGCAAAGGCGGCGACGGGACTCTCCAACCACACGAGCTTCCTGCGGCCGGTCACCGAGGGCGCGGTGACCGCGAGCGCGACGCGCCTGCATCGCGGGCGCACCACCTGGGTCTGGGACGTGCGCTTCGAGGACGATCTCGGCCGGCTGTGCGCCGTGACGCGGATGACGATCGCGGTTCGAGCGCTGCCCAGCTGATCGGCTGTCCCTGCGGCGCGCCGCCTATTCTTCGATCTTCTGAGCCGCGCCCGGCGTCTTTGCATATGCGCAGCGGAAGGTCTGCGGCTGCGATACGGGCTGCGAGCCGGCGAAGCCGCCGTTGGTGCCGTTGCTGTAGACGGTGACGTACTGCAGCGTTTCGGGCTCGGGCACCGCCGGCTCCGGAGTCGGGTTCGGTTCGCCGGTCTCGGGATTGCCGGTCGAGCCTTCGCTGACCCCCTCGGATTCCGCGGCGCTGGAGCCGGCGGCGGTGGTGATCAGCGTCGAGCTCATTTCGCGCTGGTCTTTGAGGCCGTCGGCCGGTTCTTCGTCGATGATCGAGGTGGTGGGGGAGTCGTGGAGCGTCAACTCGAGCCGCACGAGCTTCGCGGCGCCGATCAGCTGCGCCGCGCTCGGCAGCCAGCCGCCGGCCGCGACGCACGCCTGGGAGGCCCAGAAGAAGTTGTTCTTGCCGAGGTCGGCGTTGGGAACCGAGTAGGCCGAGGCTTCCAGGCACCACGTTCCCAGGTCGACCGTGAGCGGCCCGCAGGACGGCGTGATCTCGGAGAGGTTCCTGCCGCCGATCTCTTCGGAGTCTTTGACGGTCGGCAGCACAGAGGCGGGGAACTTCTTGGCGCCGCTGAGCAGCAGCAGCCCGTCCGCGAAGGGGGTGGAGCTGATCGGGTGCCCGTCAACCCTTGCGACCTTCGCCGTCGATCTGCCTTTCGATTTCGACTTCGACTTGGCCTCGCGGGCAACAAGCCCGCCTGCCGTGGGCGACCTCCGCGCCGAGCGGTGCGATCTGGGCGAGGCGGAGCCGGTTCGCGCCGCGCCCGCGAAGCCCGCCATCGAGAAGACGAGGCTCAGCAGCGAGATCGTGAGCGTGGCCGCCATGCCGATGCAGAGCGCGCGCTCTTTGACGCTCCTTCCGCTCATGGCTGCTCGCGGCCGGGTCCGCGCCGGTCCTGGTCGGAGCGGCCGGTCACCTCGCGCAGGTCCTCGAGCTCGACCGGCGTGATCGTCGAGAGCACCGCTTCCAGCGCCACGCCGGAAAGCGTCTCCTGCTCCAGCAGCGCAGCGGCCGTCTCCTCCACGGTGCCCCAGTTCAGATCGAGCACGCGGCTGGCCTTGGCGTCGGCTTCGAGGATGATGCGCTCGGTCTCGCGATCGATCAGGTCGAGCGTCGAGGGTCCGACCGAGCCGAGGTCCTGAAGGCTCGCGCCGAGGAACACCTCGCCGGTCTGCTCGCCGATCGTGAGCGGGCCGAGCGCCTGCGACATGCCGTAGGAGGTGACCATGCTGCGCGCGAGCGTGGTCGCCGCGTGCAGATCGTCGTTGACGCCGCTGGAGAGGCAGCCGAAGGCCAGGCGCTCTCCCGCCTGCCCGGACAGGATCGCGATCAGCTGGCGCTGCATGTCGGGCTCCTGCACGATCACCTGGTCGCGGTCGGTGAGCATCGAGGCGGCGGTCCCAAGCGTGCGCCCGCGCGCGATGATCGACAGCTTGCGAACGGAGGTCTGGTGGCCCAGCGCCTCCGTGGCGACTGCGTGCGAGGCCTCGTGGATCGCGATCAGCCAGCGCTCCTCCGCGGTGAGGATGTGCTTCTTGGCGGGACCGGCGAGCACGCGGTCGATCGCCTCCTCGATCGTGTGCTGGTCGAGCTCGATCCGCCCCTCGCGCACCGAGAGCAGCGCCGCCTCATTGATCACGTTCGCCAGCTCCGCTCCCGAGAACCCGGCGGTCTGTCGGGCGATCTCCTCCAGCGAGACGCCGTGAGCCAGCGGCCGCTTCTCGGCGTAGAGCTTGAGGATCTCCAGACGCCCGTGGACGTCGGGATTGTCAACGGTCACCTGGCGGTCGAAGCGGCCGGGGCGAAGCAGCGCGGGGTCGAGGATGTCGGGCCGGTTGGTCGCCGCCATCACGACCAGGCCGCCGTCGCCGGCGAAGCCGTCCATCTCCACGAGCAGCTGGTTGAGCGTCTGCTCGCGCTCGTCGTTGCCCTGCCCGATGCCCGCGCCGCGCTTGCGCCCGGCCGCGTCGAGCTCGTCGATGAACACGATCGCCGGCGCGCGCTCGGCGCGCCTGCGGAAGAGGTCGCGCACGCGCGCCGCGCCCACGCCGACCAGCGACTCCACGAACTCCGAGCCCGAGAGGCTGAAGAACGCTGCGTCCGCCTCTCCGGCGACGGCCTTGGCCAGCAGCGTCTTGCCGGTGCCGGGGGGGCCGACCAGCAGCACGCCCTTCGGCGCGGCCGCGCCGACGGCCAGATACCGCGAGGGCTCGGCGAGGTAGTCCGGATCTCGCGCAGCTCGGCGACCGCCTCGCCGGCGCCGGCCACGTCGGCGAAGGTGATGCGACCGTTGGTGGCGCCGCGCTTGCGCCCGCGTCCGGCAAAGCGTGAGAAGGCCGCGATCCCGCCGGCTGCGCCTTCGCCCTGGCCGAGGCGCGTCAGCAGCGCGAACAGGCAGACCAGCAGCAGGATCGGGATCAGGAACTGGACCACCACCTTGCGCGCCGCCTTGCCCGACTGCAGGTCCACCGAGACGGTTGCGCCGCCGGCGGTGAGAGTGTCGAACAGGCCCTGCGTCTGCGCGCCCGAGGAGGGATAGGCGGCATAGAGCTCGCTCGTGGCCGCGGAGCCGCCGCGAGCCGGGGCGGTGTAGACCTCGACCAGGTTGTCGTAGTCGAGGATGCTCGCGCGGCTGACCTGGCCCTGCTTGGCGAGCTTGACGACCTGGCTGAGCGGCACCTCGGTGCCGCGACCTTCGGGATTGATCGAGCTCAGCAGCGTGAAGAAGGCGATCGCAAGCGCCACCGATGCGATCAGCAGGCCCACCGACAGCGGATCTTTGGCGAGGATGCGCGAGATCGAGTCGAGCGCTCCGCGCAGCGCAAGCAGCGTCGGGCTGCGCCGGCGCGCGAGTCCTGAGCTGACGGCGGGTCGGGCTCCACGCCGGCCGCTGCCGCGGCCGTTTCGCCTCTGCGATGCGTTCGATTGCTTGGGAGACTTGGGAGGGGTGGGCCCGGATGCCGTGCTCATCGGCGGCAGTATACTCAACATTCTTGATCGACTTGCTGAGGTATACCAAACGGAGCAATTCCAGCGGATTGCCCGGATCTCTGACTGGGCGCACACGCGCCGGCCGGCTCGTGCCGCTGCTCGCCACGCTTGCGCTGCTGAGCGCCGCAAGCGCCGCAGCGCTTGCGGCGTGGGAGCCCTCCGCCGGCGCGAGATTTGAGGATGCGACCGTTGCTGCGGGGGCGAGCGGCTCGCTGGACTTCCAGCCGATCCTCGGTCTGCCGGCCACCGACGTCGAGGTGATCGGGGCCTCTCCGGGGCAAGCTCCGGGCGAGGTCTGGGCGCAGGGACGAATCGGAGACATCCCGGCGATCCTCGGCGCTCAGCAGGTGCTCGAAGCGCAGACGCTGCTGCGCTACACCTCCGCCGGCGGCGCCTGGCAGGTGGTGCCGGTCCAGAACAGCCAGGGGCAGGCGCTGAGCTTCGAATGGTGGGGGAGCGAGGTGACCCCGGACGGCGGCGTGCTGCTTGCAGGGGAAGGGCAGGAATCCTCCGGCAAGGTGCAGAGCATCGTCACCCGCGATCCCGGCGGAGCCTTCCAGCAAGCGCCTGCCCCCAGTGCCAGCGGTCCTGAAGCGGCGATCGGCGCCGGCGAACAGCTCTTCCCGAGCAGTTCCTCTGCGGGCAGGGCCTCCGCCGATCCGCTGATCGCCGCGCTCGACGGCGCCGAAGGACACACGGGGGCGCTTGTGGTGCCGGTATGGGCGAGCCCGAAAGGCTCTGAAAAAGCGCTCGCGCCCGGAGTGCTGCACTACGACGGCAGCGCCTGGACGCGCGAGCCGCTCTGCTCTGAATACGAATCGGAGACGTGCACGCCGGTGAGCGCCGGCCTGGAACCGCTGGCCCTGTCGGCCGGCTCGCCGCAGAGCGCATGGCTGCTCGCGCGGGCCGCGAAAGGCCAGATCGAGCTGTTTGCGCGCCAGAGCCACACCGGCTCTGGCACCCCGGTGTGGGTGCAGGTTCAATTCAGCTCCGGGCTGCTGTCCGCCGCTGGGACGGTGCCGGGCGTATCGATCTCCGCGCCTGGCGGCGGCGCGATGCTCACAGCGACCAGCCAGGGAGCATGGGTCGATCTCGAGCCTGAGCGGCGCCGGCGGGCAGAGCGGCAGCGCGACGCTGCTGGCCTCGGCCGCGACCCATGAAGGCCTCGACACGGGCACCGTGCTCGGCACCTGGTGCTATCCGAGCTCGCTGTGCCCGTCGGGCAGTGGATCGTTGGGCGCTGCGCTGCCGGCCGACTATGCGAGCTTCGCGTGGGCGGGCTCGGGGAGCAGCCCCGGGAGCAGGGTGATCACGGGACTGCCGGATGGAGCGCTGCTGCGCCTGCGGGAAGGACAGAGCGCGTTCTCCTACGAAGTCGGCGGTGGAGCTGGCGGCGCCGACGGAGCGGTCGGACCCGGCGGAGTCACGCTGGGGCAGCTGCCGGGCACCGCGAGCACCCCGGGCGGGGGCGCTGCGTTTCTCTCTCCGACCGAAGGATGGCTGGGAGACGACGGCTCTTCTGTCTCCAGCAGGACGCCCCAGGTGATACGCGCCAGCGCCGCCGGCGCCCCCGACGTCCTGCAGTCCTGGCCGGTGTCGCTGCGCACGCCGCTGCTGGCGATCGCCGCCCAGCCGGGATCGGCGCCCGGTGCGCCCGGCGCCCAGGCGCTTGCCGTCGGCGCCGGCGGCGGGGTCGCCCGCTACACCCCGGGCCAGGGCTGGAGCCCCGAATACCTCTACAACTCCAGCGGCGAACGCCAGACGCCGACTCTGCGCGGCGTCGCCTGGCCGGAGCCCGGCCGCGCCTACGCGGTCGGAGACGACGGCGCGATGTGGCTCTGGCAGGCAGACAGCGGCCTGTGGGAACCCGACCCGGCGGAGCCGGTCGGCTTTCGCGGGCAGCTGACGGCGATCGCCTTCTCCGAATCGGACCCCGACCTCGGATATGCCGTGGGCAAGCAGGGGGTGCTGCTCGCCTACGGCAAGACCTGGACCCAGCAGCCGCTCCCCGCGGGTCTCTCGCAGGCGAACTTCACATCGGTCGCCTTCGCGGGCGATGAGGCGATCGCCGCCTACCGCATGCTCAGCCCCAGCGCGAGCAAACCCAGCCAGGAGGTCGGCGGCCTGATCGTCAACAGCGGCTCGGGATGGCAGGTCGATCCCTCGGCGCAGGCCCTGCTGAGTCAGCTGCCCGCACAGGACACGGTGCTCTCCAAGGTCGCGGGGCTGGCCGACGGCGCAGCCGTGGCGGCGGGTCCGGGACTGGCGATCGAGCGCGACTCCGCGACCGCGCCCTGGCGCTTCTCCACAGAGCCGCTGCCGGAAGCGGGCAACGTCTCCGCGCTCGCCGCCTTCCAGGAAGGCTCCTCGGTGCGGGCGCTGGTCTCACTCGATCCGGGCGATAACCCCAACGGCGACACGCTCTACGAAGAGATCGACAATCCGCCCGGTCCCGCGCTCGGCCAGTACGGGCAGCTGCTGGGTCCCGATCCGCTGCCGGAACGGGGCTACCTGTTGCGCGAGACCGCGTCTGGCTGGCAGGACGAAGAGCACGAGGACTTTCCGAGGGCGGGCGGCGGCGATTTGCCCGGGTGGCCGGACGCCGTGCTCGCGCTGCTGGTCGCTCCCTCCGGGCAGCAGGGCTGGGCGGTCGGAGGCCAGACCGGCGAGGAACTTGCCGCCTACGGCAGCCCCGGCGCCCAGGAAGCGGTGCAGACCGCAGGCGTGATGCGCTTCGGCAGCGGGCTGGCCGCGCCGCAGAGCACGAGCGCGCCGATCCCGATCCCGCAAGAAGAAGGGGACGTGACCTTCGCGGTGGGCGGCAACGCACAGTGCGCCTCGGCATGCGCCAACTTCTCCGGCGAGCAGCTCGGCCCGGACTCGTGGCTGAGCAGCGCGATCTCGCGCGCTGAAGGCATCGGCGGGCTGAGCGCCTTCCTGTACACGGGCACGCGCGTGGCGGGCGACGTGGGCGGCGAAATCGAACACGAGCTCGAACGCTATGCGAGCCTGCTGCGAGGCGGCGCGCTGCCGGTGCACGCGGCGATCTCGCCCTCCGACGTCCAGGGCGGTGGCGGCCCCGCCGAGTTCGAGCAGGCGCTCGGCGGCACCGCACTGGCACCGGCCGGCAGCGTCCCACCGCCGGAACCACCCGCCGGCACAGCCGCCTATGCCTTCGAATGCACATCCACATCCTCTCTCTGCCCTTCGAGCGGCCACAGCGCCGTGAGGGTGATCGTGCTCGACTACTCGGGCGCGAGCCTGTCCGCCAACGACACGACGAGCCCATCCTGCCCAAGCAGCACCGAACTCCAGCAGCCTCCTGAATCCCTCCATCCGGCCGACCAGCTGCAATGGCTCTGCGCGCAGCTCCACTACGCGGCCAAAGCAGGCAGGCCGACGATCGTGATGGGCAACAAGGACATCACCGATGCCGGTGCCCCCAACTATGCCCAGGACGCCGCGGCCGTGAGGCAGGTGCTGCTCGAAGGCGGCGCCTCCGCCTACCTGTTCGACAGCCCCGAAGCGAACCTCTCAGCGCGCATCGGCTCCTCGGAGAAGGAATGCGAATCGCTCCCTGCCTACGGCACCGGCACGCTCGGCTACGTCTCGCCGGCGCTCAACGATCCGCAGGACTTCCTCGGCGCAAGCGGCTTCCTGACCGTGAGCGTGAGCACTGCAAAGCGTTGCGCCAATGACCGCGCGCCGGTCAGCGCGAGCCTGATACCGAGCATCGGCCAGCTTGGACTGGAAGCCGGCAACGGCACGCTGCTGCGGCGCAGCCACGCCGGGCTGTTCCAGGGACTCGCGCGCCGGCCGGTGGGCGGAGAGGAGACGATCGCGGGGGGTGGCGGGGACATCCTGGAGGAGGCGCCTGACCCCTACACCCCGATCCCGGAGACCTGCCAGGGCACCAACTGCGGTCAGTTCATCGGCCCTGCCTACAGCTTCAGCTCATCCAATCCCGACATCGGCGACTTCGTCGAGCCGAACCCGAGCTCGACCAACCAGCGCGCGGTGCTGCAGGCCGACGGCAAGCCCGTTCCGGACGAACCCCAGCTTGAAAAAGGCAAGCCGATCGAAGTCGAAGGCCACTACATCAACGCCAACGGCGAACCGCTCCCCAAGGAACAGGCATGGCACTCGGGCCTGTTCTGCGCCTACAACGCCGGCACCACGACCGTCACGCTCAGCACCGGCGGACTCTCCTATTCCGAGCAGGTGACCGTGCAGGCGGGCAGCGTCGAGCAGCCGTGCGGAACGGTGCCGCTGGTCAACCCGCCGCGGGCCACCACGAGCCTCCTCTCCAATCCGATCGTGCCGGCGCCGCCGATCGCGCCCACGCCCACGATCACGCCGCAGCTCTCGTTGGTCCCGCCGCCGCCGCTGGCCCCGCTGCCGGTCAAGCCGCCGCACACCGCAACCCATCCCACGCCGCCGCTGCTGCCGATCGCCGCGGTGACGGCAGCGCCGCTGCGCGTGGCGCTGCCCGCGCCCGCGCCGCAGCCGGCGCGACCCACGCCGCCCTCCGGCGCCGCTCAGGTGACCCAGCCTGTCGGCGTCGCCGAGGAGCAGCGCAAGGAGCAGGAGGCCGTGGACGTTGTGCACAACATGACGGCCTACAACCCCGGCAGCGATGCGCCGCCGCCGTGGTCGTCTCTCGCGCTGATCGTGATAGCCGCGGGCGCGGGCGCAGGCGTGCGCCGCGCCCGGCGCGACCGCAGCCAGGCGCCCGCCTTCGCCAGCGTGCGCGCCGAGGCGCCGCGACGCAGGCGGCGCAGGCTGTAACTGCGGTGAGAAAGTCTGGCAAGCGGGACGAGGGCACGCTACGGTAGGCGCGTTGTCCATTCCACACAACGCTGATCCAGATAGGAGTATTTCTCATGCATTCCCTTGAACATCTGTGGCGGCAAGCCGCACTAGCGGTCGGGATAGCGGCCGCCGGGGTGCTTCTCGCCTTCGGCGGCACCCCGGCGTTCGCCTCATCCTTAGTCGCCATCTACGGGTCGGGCGCCAGCCTGCAGGGTCCGTTGCAGACAGACATCCTGATTCCCGACGCCCCGTCTCCGCTTGACACATTAGTTACATACACTTCGACTACCAGCGGCGACGGAGCACTGGAGTTCGGGCTCACCGGCTCCGGGCTGAACTTAGCCGAGGACTCGGGGCATGGGCAGCTCGATGCGTATGTCGGTGTCAACAGTCCTCCCAGCAGCACCGAACTGACTGACGCTTCCTTAGCGTCTCAGTCCGGGTTAACCGCAAACCTCGTCACCGATCCTGTCGCACAAACATCACTGGACATCGTCGCTTCCCTGCCGGTCGGTGTCCAACTGGACATGAGCGAAGAACAGCAGATCAACCTCACGAACTTACTATTGGGACAGCTGTTCGCCGGCACGGTGCCAGCCGCTGGCGGCTACGCCAAAAACACGTGGGGCGCACTGCTGACCGACGCCGGTCTGACGGAGACCAGCAGCACGCCGAGCGCGAACTTATTCTCGGACAGCGGCAGCGGCAGCGACACCATCGACATCGAGACGCGCAAGAACGGCGCTGGCACGACGCTCAACCTCAAGCAGTACGCTTCAGCGGTCGAACTCGACCGACTGGAGCTCGATCCCGGTCAACGAGAACGCATACTTAGTAGGCTCGTTAGTCGAGTGGCCGTCAACTGCGACTATCTCGCCGTCGCCGGGCTTAAGCACCGATGCGGCCGAGGCGTCAGCCGTCGAGGACACGCCCGGTAAGGTCGGATATGTGACCGCAGGAGATGCAGTGTCTGCAGGTTTCGGCGTCAAAGCGAAATTATTAACAATCAACGGTGAAAAATTCTGGTCGTTTATCTTCGGCCTACAAGACAACGGCAAATCGGCATCGCCGATTTACGCCGATCCGACCAGTGGCACCGAGTCCAACGTCTATACCGGGTCCAGCACGTCGGTGGGCACATGGGATCCGCCAGGATCGCCGTGGACCGGCAGCTGGGCAGGCACCGATGCATCGGATCCCAACGTCTACACCAATGCGGGTGATGTCGAATTTTATCCGCTCGTCGCAGTCGCCTACGACCTGGCGTGGAACAACTATGGTGCCAGCGGACTTTCGTCCGAGTATCCGTCACCATCAAACGCCGGAGAGACCGCGCAGGAGTTCCTCGACTTCGCCACCAGTAGCACAGAACAGGGAGACATCAAAAGCTCCTCGTACTACTATGCGCCGCTTCCCTCGCACATCTTGACCGATGCGCAGGATGCCGCAGCCGCCGTCAACGCCGGCTGATCGGTGCGCGCAAGACAGGCGAAGCAAACATAGGCAGAAGCGTCTGCCCGTCAGGCCCTCACGGCGCCTGGCGGGCAGCGTCATTAAGCACTGCAGGCGTCCGTTTGCCCCCGCTGTAACTCCGCGGTGAAAAATTAGATTCAGCACATCGATCTGGATAGGCTGGCGCCATGCACACATCCCACATCCTCTTCGTCTCTACTCACATCCGTCGCGCGCTGGCGCCGCTGCTGGCGGCAGCGGCGCTCCTGGTCGCGAACGCCGCGCCCGCATGCGCCACAGAAGGCAGCCAGTACTCGCCCTATGGCCAGTACGGTGAAGTCACACGCTTCGGCGGTTTCGACTCGACTTGGTTCGATGAAGGCAAGTACGACGGTAAGGGAGGCACGCCTACCGAGAGCGAACCAAAGCCGGGTCTGTTCGTGGATCCGGTCGGGTTCGCCGTGGACACCGACGATGAGGGATCGGGCAAGACTGCCGTCTACGTGCTCGACCGCGTGAGCGGTCTGGCCAGTGAGGCCGGCTCCAACGGAACTGAGTGGCGCCTGCAGAAGCTGAGCGAAACCGGATCGGCGCTCGCCAGCAGCGAGTTCTATCTGCCGAAGGACGAAGTGGCCCAGGCCAAATACAAAGTTTACGTGGGCGTGGTCGGGCTGGCGGTGGACGATGGCGAGGTGTACACGGTTCTATATGACAGCTCAGGCAGCGGAAAGTCAACCACACGCGAGGCCCAAGAGGTGCTCGCGTGGTCCACTACGCCGGAATCCGGCAAGCTCGTGGCACCCAAAGGAGCAACGCTCGATGCGGTCTCCAAACCGGTCTCCGGATACACGAGCCCGGGAGTGGCAAGCGATTCCGCCCAGCTGCAGGCCACGCCGCTGTACGAGCCGCAGGGGCTTGCGGCCGACGGCTCCGGCGATATCGCGATAGAGGGTGACGGCACGAGCCGCTCGAGCAGTGGTGCGGTGCAGGGTCCGGCTGTCGTCGATGAGGCTTCGACCGCCAGCGGCGCAGTGGGGCCAACCTGGTCTGCGGCGAGCCTGACCGCAAGCGTGAAAAATGCGTCCAGCGAAGATGCAAGCGCACTCGCGGCCGGAATATCCGCAGATCCCGGCGGCGGCCTGAACCTGCTGCTCTCCACCACCGAAGGCGCCAACTACGGCATCCTCGATGACATCCAGCTGAGCAGTTCGCTGACGGACCCGGCTGTGCTGGACTCCTCGCAGCTCGATCCGGTGGCGAGCGCCGGCGGTTACAACTATCCGAGTGCAGCGCTGGAAGACAACGCCGACCCGATCGCTGTCGCCAAAGCAGCTGGCCAGTTGGGGCCGGGCGGCGGCAGAGGGGCCAGCGCCCAAGCGGCGCAGCTCTCCAACGGCCTCTATGCGGCGGACTTCTCGAGCGAACCGACGGTGACAGGAGGTTTCTGGGACGGTCCGGTGAATGAGGGCGTGCGGTTGATAAAGCCGGAGACCGAAAGCCTGCTGACGAATCCGTCGGCGCCGGTCACATCGGTGTTCGACACGCTCGGAGGCGCCAGCGCCGGCGAACCTTGCGCGATAAGCGACGGCGGCGTCGCGGATGCCTCCAACGGCCTGACGCTCGCGGCGGGAGCCAACGGAGCCGTGTGGGTTCTGACGGCAGGCGGGGAATCCTCGGCATATGAACCCGAAGAAGGCGAACCGGACGCACCGTATGTGACCGGCCGTGAGGTGATCGAGCTGGCGCCAGGGGGGGCAGGAAAATGTGTCGGTCCGTCTGGCACCTTTTCCTTCGAGAAGGAAGGAGGCGCGCCTCAGCCCGCGAGCAGCCCGCTGACGGTGCCCGTCGGCTCGACGGTCAACTTCAACGCCTCCCCAATCGAATACCCAGCCAAAGGCAAACTGGCGGGCGTATACGCATATGAGTGGGACCCGGAGCTCGGCGCTACGCCCGACCCTGGTTACACGCTGATCGACGATGCGGTGCCCGCAACCACTTTCGCGCCCGAACAGGCGACCGGTACCTATCAGTACACCACTCCCGGCGTCTACTCGGTCGGCCTGAAGCTGCTCGGCGACTTCGGCGAATACGACGAGACAGGGACGGTCACTGTGCAGACCTCGAGCCCGCCCACGGCGTCCTTCTTGGCGCCCACCGAAGCGCAGACAGGGCAGACCGTCGAATTCAACGCTTCCGCCTCCCAGCCCGCGAGCGGCGCGAGCATCGCTGCCTACGAATGGAAATTCGGCGACGGACAGAGCGAAGACGCCCAGACGGCGAGCGACACGCACGTTTACAGCTCACCGGGCACCTACACGGTGACGCTGACGGTGCGCGACAACGACAACCAGCACAGCTCGCCTGTCACTAAACAGATCACGGTGAGCAGCGCGACCACTACGACCCAGACGACCGCCACGCAGACAAGTGCGACGAGCACGAAATCGTCGCAGACGACCACGACGACGACCACAACGCCCAGCACGACCAAAAAAGCAAGCTCCGCGCCGCCGCCGACTCAGGCGCAGAAGCTCGCAGCCGCGCTGAAGCTCTGCAAGAAGGACAAATCAAAGAAGAAGCGCCAGTCCTGCGAAAAGGCCGCCAGGAAGAAGTACGCGCCAAAGAAAACGACCAAGAAAAAGGTCAAGTCGAAGAAGAAATAGGTCACAGCTGGGGTGCTCCGCACCGTGCAGATGCGGAGCACCCGGCAGCGAGAAAACGTGACCCCCCGCGAGCGCAAGCTCGGTTCCCTGGGCACCGGGCACCCCGCCCAGGGGACCGGGCCGGGCGCCCTGACCGGCTGGTAGCATCGATCTCGGGAGGAAGGCTTTCCGGGGCAGGGCGAGAGAAGGCTCCTATCAGTGGAATGGATGGCGCCGTCGCCATGTGCGACCTGGCCCTGCACCCTCCGATCGCCTTCCTCCTAGCTTCAGCCGCCGACGCGCTCTCCAAGCGCGGGAAGATCTCTGAGGTTGCGCAGGCCGCGTGAGACCCAGGCGCGCGCGACCTGGTTTGAGACGCCGAGACGCTCGGCGATCTCCTCGTAGTCGAGATCCTGCAGCAGACGCATCCCGATCGCCTGACGGTGAGCGGGAGGCAGGGCGAGCAGGCCGGATTTCAGCTGGCTGCGGGCGGCCAGCGCCACCGTGCGCTCCTCGGCTCGCAGGATGTTCTCGTCGAAGCCCTGCGGATGCTCGGAGCTGAGCCTGTCGATTGCATCTCTCAAGCCATAGCGCTCCCGCCAGTACGCGCCAAGCT
This sequence comes from uncultured Actinomycetota bacterium, assembly GCA_963725915.1. Lineage (GTDB taxonomy): Bacteria > Actinomycetota > Thermoleophilia > Solirubrobacterales > Solirubrobacteraceae > Palsa-744. The sequence continues at coordinate 91,051 of CAVSAL010000005.1, forward strand.
CGTTGCGGGCGATCGCCCACAGCCATCCTGCCGCCTGCTCCACCGTCTGGCCGGCGAAGTCCGCGCGCTTCTCGAATGCCTTCGCGAACGTCTGCGCCGTTAGATCGAGCGAGACCTCTCCGTTCCAGGTGCGGCGCGCAAAGAACTCCAGCACCTTCGTCGAGAGGGTGTCATAGAAGTCGACGAACGCGACGGGATCCTCACGCGACCGCGCAAGCGCAGAGGTCGCGCCTTCCGGCCAGCCGGCGCGCACGCCCGAATCGGGGGACGCGAGCGTCACAGAGCCCGCCCTCCCGCATCTACATGTTCGCATGGAGACCTCATTGCAGGAGCCGGGGGGAGGGGAGGAGGCAGGCCTGGCGCTGCCCGACCCGCTGCGCCTGGTGATCCTCGACAGTGAGAGCGCCCTGATCGGGGCGCTGCGCGATCGGGCGGCGCGGCGCGACTGGGAGACTCATGTGCTAGCCCACCGCACGACGCGCCGGCTGCTGGCGCGCATGAGGATCCACGCCCTCGTGGTGGACCCTGCCGCCCTCGGATCGGAGCCGTGGGATTGGATCGATGCGATGGCATCCGGCCTGCCCGGCCTGGCGGTGGTGGTCTGCGCCGCCCCCTCGACGGTGAGCGAACGCATCCAGGCGCTGCAACTCGGGGTCAACGACTGGCTTGAGAAGCCCTGCCACCCCGACGAGGTGATCGCGAGGATCGAGAGCGCCGTGCGTCGCCGTCGTCGCGCCGATGTGGAGTCGGCGCCGAAGGGTCCCGTCCTCGCCGGGGAGCTCGAGAATCCGCTTCCGCGAACACCAGGCCTACGTCGCCGGGGTCAGCGCGGAGCTCACGAGACGGGAGTTCGCCGTGCTGGCGGCGATCGCCGCGCACAAGGGCGCGGTCGTGCGGCGCGAGATGATCTATCTGCGGGTGTGGGGATATTCGATGGTGCGAGGCGACCGCTCGGTGGACGTGCACGTTCGCAAGATCCGCCGCAAGCTCGAGCGCGTCTCGCCGCAGTGGAGCTACATCCACACGCAGGTTCGGATCGGCTACCGCCTGCACCCCGAACGCGCGGCCGTGCCGGCTCACACGAGTGCGAGCTCTCTGTCTCGCTGAAGCCGCTCGGCCTCGCCGGACGCGGCGGAGCGCGCGAACACCTCGAGGGCAGCATGCTCGGTCGCATCGGCCGCCTGCGCCGCGAACCTGTAGCCGTGGCCCGGGTGGGTGTGCAGGTAGCGCCAGCCCGGCGAGACGCCCTCCAGCTTGCGGCGAACGCGGCCGACGAAGATGTCCACGACGCGATCTCCGGCGAGCATCTCGTAACCCCATACAGCCTGGTAGATCTGCTCCCGTGCGAGCACGACGCCCTCGTGCTTGACAAGCGGCTCGAGCAACTCGAACTCGCGCGTCGTCAGGCCCGCGCTCGTGCCGTTGACCACGGCGTCGAAGCGATCGCCGCGCACTTCGAGCTCTCCGCTGCGCAGCGACTGCCGGACGAGCAGGCCAGCGTGGCGCGTGCGGAGGATCGCCTGCACGCGCGCGAGCACCTCCTGGGGCTGGCAGGGCCGCTCGATCCAGCCGTCGAGTCCGGCCTCGAGCCCGCGGACGCGCTCGGCGACGGTCGACTCTTCGGTGCAGGCGACGATCGCGACCCTGAGGGAGACTCCCGCCTGGACGATGCCGGCGAGCGCCGCCTCGGTCACGGCCACCACATCTACGAGCAGCGCCTTCAGCCCCATCGCGGCCAGCGCGGCGGAGGTCGGGAGCGCAGGCAGGCAGACGAGTCGCCATCCCTGCTCGGCCATCGTCAGCGACAGCGACTCGACGAACCAGCGGTCCCGGTCGAGGATGCCGACCTGGAAGCCTGCAGGCCTCATGCTCAGGGTCGCCCGGGCCTCGGAGGGATCGTGAGCGCCGGCGCCTGACGGCGCGAGCGCGATCGAAGGCGGGGCTTGGCGGATCGTGGACGACATGGACCTGGAGCCTCCATTTCCGAAAGTAATATCACAAACTCGATCGACAATATAGACTTAGCTTCATGCTCCATCGAGCACACCGGTCCAGGAGGCGTTTGCTCTCGCTCTGCGGCGCGGCTCTGGTCGCGTCGCTGCCGGCCCCGGCGCCCGCCGCTGCGAGCGTGCTTGCGCCCTCGGTGCTGGACGGCCCAAGCGCGGACATCCTCGAAGTGGACGGCGCTGCGCTGGCCTCCGACGGCACCGGCGGCGTCGTGTATCGCAAGCTGCTGGACGGGGTGCCGCACGTCTTCGTCTCGCGTTTCCTTCACGAGAAGTGGGGGCCGCCGATCCAGGTGGACGTCGGGCAGCTCGGCCCCGCGACCGACCCCACCATCGCCGCCGGCGAAGACGGGGAGCTGCTGGTCGTGTGGGTGCAGCCCTGGACGTGGATCTCGGCGAGCCCCGGCGCGCAGGCGACCCTGCACTACGAGCTGATGTCCGCCGTGCTGCAGCCCGGGGCGCAGAGCTTCGGGCAGATCGAGCGGATCGACGACGTCGGCAACGGCACGGCCGCCTATCCGTCGCTGGCGATGGCCCCGAACGGATACGCCTACGTCGCCTACCGGGTGCTGACCAACCCGCTCGCGTCCGGGACACAGCTGCCGATCCAGCCGATGCGACCCGGCGACGAGCTGGTCGAAGTGCGCGTCGCGCGCTTCAACGGAATGACGTGGTCCTCGCTGGGAGCGATGAACGGGCTGCTCGGCCAGGTGAGCATGCGCAAGCCGAGTGCGAGCAACGCGCCGGTGGTTGGCGTCAACGACGACGGCGAGGGCCTTGTCGTCTGGCAGGAACCGAACATCGAAGGCGTGGCGCAGATATGGGCGCGCCGGCTCTCCGGCACGAGCAAGGGAAACATTCTCCAGGTCAGTCCGAGCACGATCTCGGGCGCGCCGGTGAGCGTCGACGCCGACGCGCCGGCGCTTGCGTTCAGCGAATACGGGCAGGCCGTGGTCGGCTTCAGGCTCGCGGGAGGCGCCGGCTCGCCGCTGCACACCGCCACGGTGATGGCGAACGCGCTCACGCTGCCGGTCGCCGAAGAGGTCAGCTCCTTCACCGGCGCAAAGCCGGTGGCCAGCGCCGAAGGGATCGGGCAGCCGAGCGTGGCGATCGACCAGGACGGCGCCTACCGCGTGGCCTACACCGCCGGCGGCAGCGCCGATCTGGTCTCCGTGCAGGAAGGAGCGAGCAAGGGTCCGTTCGCCCTCGGGGACGGATCGGGCGCCGCACTGACCGCGCTCAACCCCGAAGGGGGCGGTGCTACGGCCTGGAGCAGCACCGACGCGCAGGGCCGGCCGGTGGTGCAGCTGCGCCAGGAATTCCCCGACGGCGCGTGGCAGACGGGGCAGGCTCAGCGGTCCCGTGAGCGGGTCGATCTCGGATTTGTTCGCGGCCGGCACCGGTCTCGGGGACGAGCTCGTCGCCTTTGCGCAGGGAAGCGCGCAGCAGACGCGGGTGCTGGCCGGCATCGCCCAGGCGCCGCCCAAGCAGTTCTACGCCGAAGCTCCCGCCGGCTGGGTGAAGGCCAGCGCGGCGACCGTGCAATGGCAGCCGGCGCCGGACAGCCTCGACTCCGTCTCCTACTCGGTGCTCCTCGACGGCCGGGTGCTCGAGCGCGGCCTTCACGGCCTCTCCACGCGCCTGAGCCCGCGCGCGCTCGGGGACGGCGTGCGCCACGTCCAGGTCCTCGCCACCGACGATCAGGGTCAGCAGACGATGAGCCCTCCCGTGAGCCTGAAGGTGCAGAGCACCCCGCCGCTCGTCGCCGTCAAGCGCCTTTCAGGGCGAGACGTGAAGGTTCGCGTCTACGGCGATGACGCGGGCGTCAAGGCGGCGGCCACGCGCGTGGATTTCGGCGACGGCACCACGATTCGCGGGCACGACACCGTCGTCCACGCCTATGCGCGCGCCGGCCGCTACACGATCGCCGTGCAGGCGATCGACAGGGTCGGAAACAGGCGAAGCGCCCACATCGAGGTCTCGATCGGATGAGCGTGGATCGGCGCCGATTCCCGTGCCGTGCCGCGCTGATGCTCTGCCTGGCAGCCGGCCTGCCGGCGATGCACCCAGGGTTGGCGGGAGCGCAATACACGCCGGCGGCGCTCGTCTCATACGCCGGCTCGCTGGAGGCCGACGACGCGTACAGCCCCGCCATCTCCGCCGATGGAGCATACGTCGCGTTCGTGGGATCCTTCAACGGCGTCAAGGGCGTGTACCGCAAGGACCTCGCCACCGGAGAGCTCGCGCTGGTGGCAGGCGAAGACGGCGCCGACCCCGCGCTCAGCGCGCCGGACGCGGGCTCGCCGTCGATCAGCGAAGAAGGACGCTACGTCAGCTTCACGACGACCGCGCGCCTGGAGGCGACCGACGACCAGAGCGGCGAACCGGGGGACTGCAGCAGCGTCTACGTCCGCGACATGGACATCCCCGCCGCCGAACCCGGCGCCTACACGCTCGCCTCGGCGCTGAACGGCACCACCCAGGGCATCGCCTATGCAGGCAGCGCCACCGCCGGCTGCCCGGGCGGCGGATCGGCGGCAGCCGAACGGGTGGCGCTCAGCGGCAACGGCCGCGAGGTCGCCTTCACCGTGCTCGGGCAGTCCGACCTGACCACCGGCCCCGGCGGCGCGAGGACCACTCCGCCCGACCAGATCGCGGTGCGCAACCTGGCCACGGACACGACGACGCTGGTGAGCCAGACCCTGAGCTCGCTCGGCTCCACGCCGGAAGCGGTGCCCGGCGGCGCAGCGCTGGCGCCGCTGCGCGACCGGCTCCAGGCGGGCGACGGGCGTCAGATCAGCGGCAGCACCGCCGCGATCAGCGCCGACGGCAGCACGGTCGCATGGACGGGCATCGACATCGCCGCACAGGCCTCGCCCTCCAGCGCCGAAGGCGGCGGCAGCGCAGAATACGACGAACCGCTGTGGCGGCGGATCGTCGCAGGGCCAGACGCGCCGATTCGCCGGGTGACCGGCGGCTATGACCCGGAATGCGGATGCGCCGGGCCGTTCGACACGGCCTTCGACCCCAATGCGAGCAGCGGCGGACTCGGACCCGAACACGGGACCTACGTCGCGCCCGGCGGCTTCGGCGGCGACGCGCTCGCCGGAGGGCTCTCACTCGACAGCGTCACCCCGCAGCTGAGCGCGAACGGCCAGACCGTCGCGTTCCTGTCCACCCAACCCCGCACCGGGCAGGTCTCGCGTGGCTTGGAAGAAGAATTGACCAGGAGCACCGCCAACGCCTACGTGGTCGACATGGCGACCGGCCTGACGCGCACAGCCGCGCTGACGCCTCTGACCGAATGGGGCAGCGACGACTTCAAAGACGCTGCCAGCACCGGCGCGGTCGACGACATCGCGATCTCACCGGACGGGACGAAGGTGGCGTTCACCACGACGCGCATCGAGTTCCCGCTCAGCCCGCCCGCTCTCCTCACCCCCGCCCTCAGCCAGCCGGGCGCCGCGCAGCTCTACGTCGCCAACCTGAGTGCCGGCACCCTGCAGATGATCAGCAACGGCTACGAAGAACAGCCGGCCAACGGCGATGTCGCCAGCCCATCCTTCACAGGCAGCGGCGAAACGCTCGCGTTCGCATCCAGCGCGACAAACCTCGTCTATGGCGCCTATGACAAGGGCGCCGAAGGCGTGCCGGGCAACGTCTTTCTCACCTCCGAAGTCAACTCGCCGACCGTGGTGGGCGAAAGCACGATCAGCGCTCCGCCGCCGCCGGCGGTGACGTCGCAGCGCTGGGAGCTGCTGCTCGATGCCGGCTCGCAGAGAAACGGGACGGTCGAGCTCTACGCGACCGTGCCCGGCGCGGGCGCGCTGAAGGCGGTCGCGAAGGCTGCGGTGCCGGTGAGCGTCAGCGCCAAAGGCGCGAAATCCGCCCGCAGGCACGCCAAGCGCGGCAAGGACAGTCGGCAGGCAGCGATTGAGGCCAGGCGCTCGGAGGCGGCGAAGCACACCGTCCTTGCCACGCGCACGGTGGCAAGCGCAAGCGCGCGACCCGCTCATGCCGGCCTCGTGGAGCTGCGATTGAGCCTCGCAAGCGCGGAGAAGGCGCTGGCGCAGAGCCGCGACGGGCTCTACGCGACGATCACCGTCACGTTCGCCGCACACGGCGACTCGACGCTGAGGAGCACCCTCCAGGCCACCTTCAAGCGGGTGGCGCGCAAAGCCGCCAGGAAGGCCTCCGAGAAGCGATGAGACCGCGTCTGGGCATCCGATCCGGCGGCGTGCTGATCGCAGCGGCGCTGCTTGGCCTCGGCGCGGCGCCGGCGGAGGCCGGCACGCCCGCGACCTGGCAGTTCGCGCCGGCGCAGGCGCCGCCGCCGCCGGCCGGCGCGCAGCCCTCGCCGTTCCCGGCCGCGCTCGGGAAAGTGGGAGACATCGCATTCTGGTCGCCCAACCGGGGAGTCCTGGTCACGGCCGGCAACGGCCTGGTCTCACCTGGCGTATACGCGTACGACGGCGTGAGCTGGCACCAGCTCTCCACGGTGTGCGGCGGCCACGAAGGCCGGATCGCGTGGGCGGGACCCGACGAATTCTGGACGATCTCCGACCAGCGGCCGGGCCAGGTGATCGCCGGCGGGGAAGAGGGCTCGTTGCTGTGGGACGTCTCGCTCTGCCACTTCGACGCCGGGCAGGTCGTCGGCTCCTACGCGATGCCGCTGGATCAGCCCGACTCCTACAGGCCGATGGATGCCGCGGCCTGCGATGGCCCCGATGACTGCTGGTTTGGCGGGCAGCTCGGCGAAGCCGCCGACGGCGGCGCCTTTCATCTCTACTGGAACGGGAGCGTGCTGAGCACGGTCTACAGCCCGCAGGATCACGCGGTCGCGGCGATGGCGCTCGATCGGGGGCAGATCTATGAGAGCGTCCAGCTGGCGCCGGGCGAGAGCTACGGCAGCGAAAGCGCGACCAACCCGCCGCTGCTGCACACGATCGTCGCCTCCGATCCGAGCAGCTTCTTCCACAGCCTGTTCCCCGAAGACACGCAGAATCCCTCCTGCGGCGAGTTCTGCCCGCCGCTGCCCGAATACGGCACCGCCGCCGGTGGCCAGGCGGTCGCTCCCGACACGCTCGCCGGCCTATCGCTCTCCAGCGACTGGAGTCCGTCGGGGCAAGGACCCGCCGACCCGCAGCTGTGGGCGATCGCAGGCGCCGACTCGACCGCGCCGCCGGCGGGGCAGGGCAGGGCGCATCCCGTCGCACTGCGCTACTCAGACGAAGCGTGGACGCAGGTCGTGCCGGACCTCGCCAGCTTCCCGGCCGGCGAAGAACCGGACGGCGTGGCCGCGGTCCCGGGGCAGCCGGCCGCCTGGGTCACGATGCAGAGCGACGACGGCGCCGCGCACGTGGATTTGCTGTCCTCCAGCGACGGCGGCAAGAGCTGGGAAGTCGCCCAGCACGACGAGCTTGGCCCCGAACAGCAGGCGGGCAGCCGTGGCGAAGCCGGGCCGATCGCCTGCCCGGCTGAAAACGAATGCTGGCTGGCCACCAGCGAAGGCTGGCTCTTCCACCTCACCGACGGCGCCCAGCTCAGCCAGGACACCGACCCGTTCTTCGACGGTGCCGACGGCGTGATCGCCTACCGCCCGCCGGACAACGGCGTGCCGGAAGTGCTGCCGTTTCAGGCGCCCGAAGACGACTCCCTGGCCAACCAGCAGCCGCCGGTGGAAACGCTCGCCCCGCCGCCGCCAAGCGAAGCCAAGAAAGGCAAAGCCAAGAAGGCCAAGCCGCTGGTCGAGCACGTTCACAGCCGGGTGCTGCGCGGCCGGGCGCGCAGCGGCGATCTCGCCGCCGGCGGGGACGTGCTCGAGCTCAGCTTCACGTTGACTGCGAAGGCGCGCGTGGAGCTGGTCGCCCGCCGCGACGGCCACGTCCTGGCGCACACCCCGCGGGAGATGTTGCGCAAGGGGTCGCACACGCTGAGCCTGGCGCTGGACCCACAGCTCTGGCCGACCAAGCTGAACCTCCAGGCCAAACGCGCCTGAGCGGATGCGCGACGAGGCGGCCTCTCGGCCGGCCGCGATCCCCGCGGGCAGCAGAGCGCCGAGGCCTCCGTCCGGGTCCGCCGGGCCGGACCCCGCCGGCAAGGCGGAAGAGCTGGTCCGCTGGGCCGCGAGCCGGACCTCGCAGGCAAAAGCGCGCCGCTTGCACCGCCGCATGAGCATGGCTGCGAGCAACAAACAGCCCGGCCGCTGGGCCGGGCTGTCGCTCAGACGGAGGGATGTCGCGCGGGTCGCGAGAGCGCGTTGCTAGACGCTGCCCGCCGCGGCGCGCGCGACCGCCTGAATGTTCGCCAGGCTGCTGTTGCCAACGTTGCTTGGCAGGGGCGCGTAGTAGTCCTTGCCAAGGATGTCCTGCTGGCCCGCGTTGCTTGTGGCGAAGGACAGGAACGCCTCGGTGGTCGCCTGGGCTTCACTGGTGTAGCTCGCGCCTTGGACCGCCGAGAAGTTGGACCATGAGAGGTCGAACGCGACCGCGACCAGCGGGTAGTAGGCGACCGAGTCGCCAGAATCGTCGAAGACGTCCGGGTCGGAGGCGCGCGTGCCGGTCCAGGTGCCGGCAGCGTCGAAGGTCCCACTCGTGCTCGGGATCACCCAGCTGCCGACGCCGCCCGCGCTGCTGCCGGAGAGCTTGATGTTCGATCCTGTGTAGACGTTGGCGGTGCCGCTTGCGTTGCTCTGCGGGTCGGCGTAGATCGGCGGCGTCCTGCTGCCGGAGACGTAGTTGTCCTGCAACAGCGCGTAGAGGATCTGATGCGACGCCGAGCCGCCGTCGGTGCTGCTCAGGGGCTTGCTGGTGAAGTGCACCGTGGAGTTGACGCTCGCGTCGCCTGCGGTCGCGTAGCCGACGGTGCCGGGAGTGTCGTCCACCTTTTCGGCCTCGGCCGCATCGGTGCTGTTGCCGGTGGAGGCGGGCAGCACTTTCGCCGTGGTCGGCCACTCGGTGGTGGTGCCCACGACGTAGGCGTTCTCATCCACCGGGATCGAGCCCCAGTCGGCGGAGTCGACGAGATTCAGGTACTGCTTCAGGTTCAGCGTCGTGCCGGCGCCGTTCTTGCGTACCTCGACGCTGATCGTCGTTTCGCCGGCGTCGGTGCTGTCGAGGAACTGGCCGCTGGCAGGCGAGCCGGTTGTGATCTCGGTCAGACCCGCGTCGGTCAGCAACGCGCCCCAGGTGTTCTCCAGGTAGCCGCCGGCGGCGGGCACGGTGCCGGCGTACAGACTCGCCCGCCAGCGGAGCGGCGAGATCGACGTTCTGAGTCGAGCTCGAGCGTGATGCCCGCCGGCAGGCTGAGCAGCAGGTCGAGGGGAGTCTGGGCGACCGGCACCGCGATCTCGTTCTCTTCGGGGGAGGTCTTGCTGCCTGTGGCCGCTTCGCGTGCGTCTTCCAATTCGGTCAGCGTGGGGCCGCTGTTGACTCCGACGTAGGCGTCGAGCTCGGGGGGTTTCAGCGCGTCGGCGACCGCGTCTTCTGTGAGGGCGAGTTTGCCGGTGGTGTTGCCGAACTCCTTGAAGCCGCCGCCGCTCGTGGTCGAGTTGTAGTGGACGAAGCTTTCCAGAGACGGCGCTTCAGGGATCAGGATCTGGTTCTGCAGCAGGCTCTGCAGCGCGGCACCCGAGCCATAGATCGGGGTGTAGCCGAACGCGGGCGCGCTTGCGAGCCCGACGAACGCCCCGGTGGCCAGGAGGCCGGCCGCGAGCATCGCTGCGCGTCGCGGTGGTCTGACGGCAAACATGTGATGTGACTCCTTTGTCGATCGCATGGGGCGGACGCCTTATTTCTTCTTTTTGCTGGTCGTCTTCTTTGGCGCGTACTTCTTCTTGGCCGCCTTTTCGCAGGACTGGCGCTTCTTCTTGGATTTGTCCTTCTTGCAGAGCTTCAGCGCCGCGGCGAGCTTCTGCGCTCGCGTCTCGGGGACGGATTTCGCGATTGGCGTGCTTTTCGTCTGCGAGCTGGTCGTCGTCGTGGTCGATGTGGTGGTGGTGGTTTTGCTCTGGACAGGCGGGCTGCTGACCGTGATCTGGTTGGTGACGGGCGTGCTCTGCTGGTTGTCGTCATCGCGCACGATCAGCGTCACCGTGTAGGTGCCAGGCGAGCTGTACACGTGCGTGTCGGTCGAGCTCTGAGTTTCGTCGCTCTGCCCGTCGCCGAACGCCCAGTGGTAGTTGTCGATGCTCGCGCCGCCGGCCGGTTTGGAGCCCGAGGCGTCGAAGTTCACGGTCTGGCCCGTCTGCGCCTCGGTTGGAGCGGTGAACGCCGCGGTCGGCGGGCTCGCGGCCTGAACCGTGACGGTGTCCGACTCGTCATATTCGCCGAAGTCGCCGAGGATCGTGAGCTGCGCGGTGTAAACGCCCGGAGTCGTGTACTTGTAGCTTGCGGTGGCAGTCGGCTGGAAGCCGCCGACGCCGAGCGCGTCGCTGAGAGTGGTGAGAGCGCCTTCGCCGGTGGCATCCCACTCATATGCGTAGATGCCGGCCTGCTTGCCGCCGGCCCCCGCGGGATATTCGATCGAGGAGGCGTCGAAGTCAACGGTGCTGCCGGCCGGCACGGTCAGCGCTTTGCCCGCGCTCTGCAGCGACTGGCCTTCCTGGCCCAGTTCGAAGGTCCCAGACGGCGCGGCGCACGCATCGTCGGAGCCGCCTGGCGCGAGCTCGACCACCTCGCGACCGGTGGTGTAGGGGCCGTCGGCGGCGGCGCTGGGCGCGGCCGAGGAATCGAGCCCTGAGATCAGCGCCCACACCGTGCCGTTCACTCCCGCGGCAAGCGAGACGTCGTTGCCGCCCTGCCCCGAGACGCCGTCGCCGATGAAGCAATGGCCTGAGGGGGAGTCGTTGCCGAGCGTGTCGAAGATCGAAGTCGCCGGGGCGAACGGGTTGGAGAACACGCCGCCGCTCTCCGCCGAGATCAGGCGTATGCCCTCAACGGCGGCCTGGTCGAAGTATCCCGAGCCGCCGGTGTTCTCGAAGAAGTCCGCGGCGTAGAGGCCGTTGGAGAGCTCCACCGCCTGCGGGCCGGCGCTGGCATGGTTGCCGGAGGAGTCGGCGACCACCACCGGCGCCGCATCGGCGTTGCTCGGATCGATGTCGCTGGATGCGAGGATGGTCGGAGCGCTGCTGAGGTTGGCGGGAACGTCCACGGCGTCCAGCACGCTGCCGCCGAGCGTCGTGTCGATCAGCGCCTGCAGGCTGCCGTTGGAGTCCGTGGAGATGCCGGCGGCCGTCGCGTCTTCCTCGGCCACGCCGGAGAAGTTGTTGACCCCTTTGAGGCTGGTCGAGATCCAGCTCGCCGTCTCGGCGCCCGTGGCGCCGGAGACCTGCTCGATCACCGTCGGACCCTGCGGAGCGCCGCTGCTCGCACGCGCTTTGCCGTCGGCCTCGACCGCAAGGTCGTCCTGCCCGCCGGTCACGTCGAGCGCGACGCCCTGAGGATCGTAGAGCGGCGTGGATTGCAGCTGGCTGGCGCTGCTGAGCGCGCCCGGCGCTTCGTACCCGGCGACCGCCTTGCTCACGGTGTCTGCGGTGAGTCCGGCTGCCGAATAGCCACCAAGCTTCCCACCGACCACCGTCGTGGACCAGCCAAGTATCTCCTCGGCGTAAGGGGTGGCGCCGTTGCCGCTGCCCGTCGTTCCGTAGAGGAGCGTGTAAACCCGTTTGGCGCTGTCGTCGATCGCAAGCCCGAGCACCCCGGTGGGGCTGTTCACCCCAAGCGCGCAGGCGCCGGAGTTGGGCAGCGTGAAGAGGGTGGTGCCCAGCACTGCGCCGGTGTCGCTGAGCTTCTGAAGCCGCCACTCCGTTTCCGCCGATTTCAGATAGATGCCCCAGTCGCTGACACGGTCGAGCACGTAGATCGCGGTGTCGCCGGGTGCGCTCGCATCCTGGGTGTCAACGGTGAATCCGACCGGGTTCAGGAACTTGCCGCCGGTCAGCGTGCCGCCGTAGGTCTCGTTGTCGTAGGCGCCTGTGTCAAAGCCGCCGAAGCGTGTGATTTCTCCATACTGGCCGATCGTGCCGTACTGACTGCCAGAGGAGGCCAGGGCCGTGGCGGAAGTTAGAGAAAGCGCCGCGATCGCGGCGCCGATGACGGCCACCAGACGGCGGCCCCTGCGAGCGGAAGACGGCAAAGAGATGTGCATGACGGGCGAAGCTATACAAAGCGATCGCCCCGACCAAAAGTTTCACCTTGCAGTTACATGCCCGCCGCGCCATCAGCTTTGACAACTGCTGGCTTACTTGACCTCAGGCATGCCCTGCACCGCCTGCAACTGCTGGCCTTCGGTCGGGTGTGCGGAGAAACCGCTGTCAGGCAGGGCTGCGGGCAACGGCGCGCCGGGGCTGCCGAGCACGTTGACCGGCGCCATCTCGCGTGCGGCCGCGAGTGCGAGCCCGGGGCTGCTTGCCTGGATGTCCACGACCGCGGCGCCGGTGGAGAGCTCGATCGTCTTGCCATGCGGGGCGATCAGGGCACGCACGCCACGGATGCCGATTGCGCCGGTGGCAGCGCTCGCGCCGGGCAGGAAGCCGTTGTCGGGCGAGCTGATCACTGCGAGCGGCGAGATGCAGGTTTCCGGGCCGCCGGTGCTGCAGCCGCCGTACTGGACCTCGTAGGCGCCGCTCGGGTCGGAGTCAACCGCGCTCAACGGCATCCCGTGGAAGCTCGTGCCGACCCAGAAGACGGGGAAGCCTTCGGCGAGCACGAGCGGTTCCAGGGTCGAGGCGCTCAGCGGTTCGTTCTGGAGGGTGTTGCCGCAGCCGGCGAGCAGGCCGGCGCAGAGCATCGCAAGCGCGGCCACCAGGCACAGGCTGCCGCCTGCCCGCTCAGCCACGGTAGCGGTTGGTGATCGGCATCCGGCGGTCCCGTCCGAAGGCGCGCGTGGTGATCTTGATGCCCGGCGGCGCCTGGCGGCGCTTGTACTCGGCCAGGTCAACCAACCGGATCGCATGATCGACGGCATCGGCCGGCAGGCCCTGGGAGATCAGCTGCTCGCGGGAGAGGTCGAGCTCGATGTAGCCCTGCAGGATGCGGTCGAGCAGGGGGTAGGGGGGCAGCGAGTCCTCGTCGCGCTGATCCATGCGCAGCTCGGCGGAGGGCGCGCGGGCGATGATCGTGGCGGGGATCGGGGCGCTCGGGGCGGGCGGGACTCCGAAGACCTGGCCTGCCGGCGAGTTGCGCCACTCGCAGAGGCGGTAGACGAGCGTCTTTGGCACGTCCTTGATCACCGCGAAGCCGCCGGCCAGGTCGCCGTAGAGGGTGGTGTAGCCGACCGACATCTCCGACTTGTTGCCGGTGGTCAGCACGAGCCAACCGAACTCGTTGGAGAGCGCCATCAGCAGGTTGCCGCGGATGCGCGCCTGCAGGTTCTCCTGCGTGAGCCCCGGCGGGCGATCGGCCAGAGCCGGTTCCAGAGCATCCAGGTAGGCCTCCATCACCGTCTCGATCGGCAGCTCGTGCACGCGGGCGCGCAGCGCGGCCGCCAGCGCGCGGGCATCGTCCTGCGTGGCCTTCGAGGAGAATTGGGAGGGCATGATCGCGGCGCTCACGCTCTGCGCGCCGAGCGCGTCGACGGCCAGGCACGCGACCAGGGCCGAGTCGATGCCGCCCGAGAGGCCGAGCACGATGTGGCCAAAGCCGTTCTTTGCCACGTAATCGTGCAGCCCCAGGACCAGCGCCGCATAGATCTCCGCCTCCTCGGGAGCGATCGGCTCGATCAGATGCGGCGCCGGGGCCGCTGCGGCGGAGACGGAGCGCGCCGGCAGCGGCGCCAGCACCGCGACCTTGCGCTCGGCGCGCCTTGCCGCCGGACGGTGGCTCGGGTCTCGTAGCCGCGCCGCCGCGGCCGCCTGCAGGTCGAGCTCGCAGATCAGCATGTCCTCCTCGAACTGCCTGCCGCGGGCGATCGTGGCGCCGGTGTGGTCGAGCACGCAGGAGTAGCCGTCGAAGACCAGTTCGTCCTGTCCGCCGACCAGCCCGCAGAAGGCGATGCAGGCGAGATTGTCGCGAGCGCGCTGGGCGAACATCCGCTCGCGCTCGGCGCCCTTGCCGGCGTAATAGGGGGAGGCCGAGATGTTGACGATCAACGTCGCGCCCGCGATCGCCTCCTCGGAGGCCGGCGGCCCCGGCTCCCAGATGTCCTCGCAGACCGTCAGGCCGATCCGGTCGCCGCCGATGTCGATCACCGCGCACTCGCTGCCGGCCTGGAAGTAGCGCTGCTCGTCGAAGACGCCGTAGTTGGGCAGGTAGTTCTTGCGGTAGACCGCGTGCACACGCCCGTCCGCGAGCACCGCGGCGGCGTTGTAGACGTCCTGCGAGCGCTCCGGAAAGCCGACGATCGCCACGATCCCGTTCGCCGCGGCCGCCAGCTGCTCCAGCGCCGCGCGCGCGTCGTCGAGGAAGTGCGCGCGCAGCAGCAGGTCCTCGGGCGGGTAGCCGGTGATCGCCAGCTCGGGGAACAGCACGAGATCCGCGCCGGCGGCGCGCGGGCGCTCGATGCCCTCACGGATCCGCGCCGCGTTGCCGGCGATGTCGCCGACGGTGGCGTTGATCTGGCAGAGGGCGACCCGCATGGGACGCTCCAGCGTATCCGTCAGGCCTTGGTGACCGCTCGCTTGCCCGCCCGCTTGGCGGGCGTGCGCTTGCGCGGCGCCGGCAGGCCCGCTGCGGCGGCCAGCGCAGCGATCTCCTTGCGCAGCTCCTTGGCGACCGACTCCAGGTCGGGCATCGCGTCGAAGTCGGCCAGCAGGCCGAAGCCGAGCCGGCCGTTGTAGCTCATCACCGCGATCCCGAGCGCCTGCTTGCGCGCGAGCGGCACGACGGGGTAGAGCGCGACCAGCTCGCGGCCCAGCAGGTACAGCGGGAACTGCGGCCCGGGCACGTTGGTGATCACGAGGTTGAAGTAGCGCTGGCGAGCCTGCAAGCGTGCGGCCTGGCTGAGGATCGTCGGCGGCGCGAAGCCGGCGAGGTTCGTGAGCACCTCGGCGCCGACGGCCTGCCCGGAGCTCTTGAGCTCGGCCATCGCGACGCGCACCTGCTCGTAGCACTGCGCGGCGTCCTGCACGCCGACCGGCAGCGGCGCCCACATCGCGGCGACCTTGTTGCCGAGTGCGCCGCGCTCGGTGTCGGCCCGCACGGAGACCGGCACCATCGCCTTCAGGATCAGCCCCTCGGTGTCCTGCCCCTGCGCGCGCAGGTGGGCGCCGAGGGCGAGGCTGACAGCCGCCAGCACGACATCGTTGAGCGTGCCGCCGAGCGAGTCCTTGACCGCCTTGAAGAGATTGAGGTCGGCATCGACCCAGGTGTAGCGCCTATGCGGGCCGATCTCGACGTTGAAGGGCGTGCGCGGAGCGGGGTGCTCCAGGCCCGGCAGCGCGCTGGCGCCGATGCTCTTGACGCTGCGGGTCACCCGTCGCAGGGCGCGGCGCGGCGCCCGCAGGCTGGCGCGGGCTCCGCGCGCGATCTCGCCCGGCACGGTCGCGCGCTCCAGTAGCGCGTCCGCCAGCAGCTTCGCTGGTCCCGGCGGCGGCCCAGCCGACCAGGGGGTGTGCGAGCGGCTGGCCGGCGTGGCGTCCGGCGCTGTGTCGAAGAGCACGGTCGTGATGTCCACGCCGGAGATGCCGTCCACAAGCGCGTGGTGGGTCTTTGCGATCAGCGCGAAGCGGTCGCCGGCCATCGCCTGCACGAGCCAGATCTCCCACAGCGGCTTGGAGCGATCCAGTCGCTGAGAGAAGATCCTGCCCGCCAGCCGCTGCAGCGCGCGCTCGTCGGCCGGCGCCGGCAGCGCGGTGTGGCGGATGTGGTAGTAGGGGTTGAAGCGGGGGTCGTCCGTCCACACCGGCCGGCCCTGTCCGAGCGGCACGAATGCGAGCCGCTGCCGGTAGCGGGGCACCAGATGCAGCCGTCCGAGGATGTGCTCGACCAGCGCCTGGTAGTCGGGCGCCTGGCCTGCGAACACCATCACCGAGGCGACGTGCATGTGCGCGGTCGAGTGGTCCTCGAGGTGAAGGAAGGCCGAATCGAGGCCGGTGAGGCGGTCGGGATTGGACATGCCTGCTGATTGTCGCCGTTTTGAGTGCTCCGCGTCAACGGATGGGCGCGATATCTGCCCACGAAGGCGCCTTTCGGCCGCCAAAACAGTTGCGCAACCCAATCCGACCCTAACCGAGTTGTGTGCCATGTATCACAGAGTGGCATCCGCGAGCCTCTACGGTGTGCGGATTGCTTTGACAGAGACGCCGAGTCGCCTTCGCAAACGAGGGCGAGCGGGGGACCCACTGCCGGACCGCGGGGAGCGCGGCCGGATGGGGCGAATCGGCCGCTGATGCGGCCCTAGCGCCGAAAGCGCGTGCAGATGCCGATCGAGGATCGGCGATCTGGTGCGCCTTCGCTGCGAGCCCGACAGCTAACCCCGTAGGCGCGAGACCAAAGGAGGCAAGTCTTCACATGTTCGTCCTCGGGACGGGGGCATCTGCTGCGCCCGCAACGCCGATCGCGCCGATCGAAATGCTCGCAAGCTACGACGAAGTCGCGAGCGTGCCGGAGCGCGTGCACGTGCGCTCGCAGACCATGAACGTGCTTGCGGGGCACGCCATGACCGCAACAGGATCGCTGCGTCCGCGGCTGGCCGGCGCGGAGGTCAGCCTGCAACTGCTCTTCGGGCGGCGCTGGATCGCGGTCGCGCATGCTCGCACCGGTGAGCGCGGACGCTTCCGGCTGCGCTACGTGCCGCAGCGCACAGGCAGCTGGCCGGCACAGGTGAGGTACGACCGTCCTGCCGGGGCAAGCAACGCGACGCGAGGGCTGGGTGTGCTCGAGCTCGTTTCGCGCCGCCGACGCCTCCTGGTATGGCGGTGGTGGCGGCCTGGCCTGCGGCGGGGAACTGACCAGCTACACGATGGGCGTTGCCAACAAGACGCTGCCCTGCGGCACCTGGCTTACGATCCGCTACGGCGATCGCAGCATCCGAGTGCAGGTGATCGACCGCGGCCCGTATGTCGCCGGGCGCGAATTCGACCTCACCGAAGCGACCAAGCGGGCGCTCGGCTTCGAAGGCGTGGGGGTCGTCTGGGCCACGCGCTGAGCCCGGCGGCGCAGCCCACTTTAGGAGCCCGGCGCGCCGAAGAACTGGCCTCCACGTAATGCAGGCGGATCCCGTTGACCTGCGCGTAGGCATCGGCGATGCCGGCGACACCCATCGTCTGCGTCGGGGTGTTCATGCGGTCTGTCCCGCTGGCACCCTCACCTGTCACGGCCTATACCGCCGGGCCCTCCGGCACCTGCTGACCGCCGCCCGCGGCGCTACATTCGGCTCGATGCCCGACGATGACTCAAAGCTGAGCGTCGCCCACCTCGACGCCGACGCCTTCTATGTCTCAGTGGAGCTGCTGCGGCGTCCAGAGCTGCGCGGCAAGCCGGTCGTGGTGTCGGGCACGGGCCCGCGCGCGGTGGTCACGACCGCCAGCTATGAGGCGCGACGCTTCGGCGTCTTCTCGGCGATGCCGGCGGCACGGGCGCGGCGGCTGTGCCCACAGGCGATCTTCATCCCTCCCGACTTTCCGGCCTACCGCGAGCACTCGGCGCGGATGATGGGGATCGTGCGCGCGCACGTGGAGCGGGTGGAGGTGGTGGGGCTTGACGAGGCCTATCTCGACCTGGAGGGCTTTCACTCGCCGCGGGCGGCGATGCGGCGGATCGTGGCACAGATCAGAATCCTCGACTGGCCTTGCCTGCTCGGTCGGGATCGGGCCGAACAAGCTGGTGGCGAAGGTCGCCTCCGATGTCGAGAAGCCGACGGGCTTCGTGGTGCTCACGCGCGAGCAGGCGTGCGCGCGCTTCGCCCAGGCGCGACCGGGGCTGGTGCCCGGGATCGGGCCGAAGACGGCGGCCAAGCTGGTGCCGATGGGAATCGAGACGCTCGCAGCGCTGGCGGGCGCGCCGGAGAGCGAGCTGGTGGCGCGCTTTGGCGCGAACCACGGCCGCGACCTGCGCCGGCGGGCGCGCTTTGAAAGCGACGGGATCGTCTCCAGCGACCGCAAGGTGGTCTCCGAGTCGCGCGAGCGCACCTTCGATGTCAACGTGGCCGACGCGACGACCCTCGAGCAGGAGCTCTCGCGCATGACCGGCGAGCTGTGCGCAAGCCTTGCCGCGCATCGGCGGCAGGGACGCACGATCGCGATCAAGGTCCGTCTCGACGACTTCTCGACCGCGACGCGCGCCCGCACGATCGAGGCGCCCACCTGTGAGGCTCACGTCGTTGAGCCGGTGGCGCTGCAGCTTCTGCGCGAGTACGCGCCGCCGCGGCCGGTGCGGCTGATCGGCGTGCGGGTTGCGGGCCTGTCCGCGGAGGACGGCGCGCTCGTGACGGAGGAGACGGCACAGATGGCTCTGCCGGTGTGAGGTCCACTATCGTTGCCGGCGAGATGACCCTCGTCCAGGCCGGTGACATCCAGCTCGACTGCGAGCGCAGCGGATCGGGGCCGCCGCTGCTGCTGATCATGGGCATGAGCGGCACGCGGCGGCACTGGAGCGAGGGCTTCCTGAAGCTGCTGGGCGCGGACTTCGAAACGATCACCTACGATCACCGCGGCATCGGCGCCTCCAGCCGCCTGGAGAGCGGGTTCACGATCGCCGATCTCGCAGCCGACGCGGCCGCGCTGCTTGGCGCGTTGGATCTCGAGCGCGCGCACGTGCTCGGCTTCTCGATGGGCGGCATGGTCGCCCAGGAGCTCGCGCTCGCTCATCCGGAGCGCATCGCGACGCTCACGCTTGCGGGCACCTACTGCGGCGGACAGGGCAGCGCGCTCTCGCCCGAGCGAACGACCCGCATCCTCGGCGGGGCTCTGGCCACGCGCGACCGCGAGCAGGCGGTGCTCGCCGCCTGGCAGGTGAACGTCTCGGAGTCGTTCGCGTCCAACGTCGCGGCGCGCGCGCAGTTCATGGAGATCGGGATGAGCGGCGCGGTCCCCTTCGCAGTCGTGGTCGAGCAGATGAAGGCGATCGCCCGTCACGATACGAGCGGCCGACTGGGGGAGATCCGGGCGCCGACCCTGATCGTCCACGGCAGCCAGGACATGATGCTGCCGGTCGGCAACGCGCACCTGATCGCGCAGCTGATGCCCTCCGCGCGCCTTGAGATCATCGACGGCGTGGGCCATCTCTTCTTCTGGGAGCAGCCGCAGAGGGCCGCGGAGCTCGTGCTCGAGCACGCGGCCGTGTGCACCTGAGGCAGCGCGCCGATGGCAGACGCGCAGACGCTGCTGGTGGATGCGCCGGACGGCACCCTACTCGAGGTCGAGCAGGCCGGCGAGGGCGCGCCGATCGTCCTGCTGCACGGCCTGACGGCGACCCGCCGCTACGTGGTGATGGGCTCGCGGCTGCTGGAGCGCTCGGGCCGCCGCGTGGTCGCATACGACGCCCGCGGACATGGCCGCTCCGGGTCCACGCCGGCGCCGGGCGCCTATGACTACGACCACCTCGCCGGCGACCTGAAGGCGGTGCTTGACGCGCTCGGGATCGAGCGGGCAACACTGGCGGGAGCTTCGATGGGGGCGCACACGATCGTGCGCTTCGCGCTGGCGCACCCAGAGCAGGTGGTTGGGCTGGCGCTGATCACGCCCGCGTTCGACCCCGATGCGCACCGCGACGCCGAGCAGGGCGCCTACGCGACCTGGGACGCACTGGCGCGCGGCCTGCGCGAGGGTGGGGTGGAGGGCTTCATCGCCGCCAACGACCTCTCCGGCCTGCCCGAGCGCTGGCGCAGCATTGCGCTGACGGTGCTGCGCCAGCGCCTTTCGGCTCATCTGCATCCCGACGCGGTCGCAGACGCGCTGGAAGCGGTGCCCCGCTCGCGGCCGTTTGCGTCGTTTTCCCAGCTGCGTCAGATGGCAGCACCGACGCTCGTGATCGCAAGCCGCGACGAGGCCGACCCCGGGCATCCGCTCGTCGTGGCCGAACGCTACGCGCAGGCGATCCCCGGCGCGCGGCTGCTGGTCGAGCAGCCCGGCTCCTCGCCGATCGCCTGGCAGGGCGGCCAGCTCTCCCGGGCGCTGATCGAGCTGATGGAGCAGGCGCAGGACGCTCAGGCCGTCTCGGACGCGAGCAGCCCGTCCTCGCGGCCGCCGACCAGCGCCGCGTAGCGGCCTCCCAACGCCAGCAGCTGCTCGTGGGTGCCGCGCTCGACGATCCGACCGTGGTCGAGCACGAGGATCTCATCGGCGTCGCGCACGGTCGAGAGCCGGTGCGCGATCGCGATCGTCGTGCGCCCGCGCGATAGCTCGTCCAGCGCCGCCTGCACCGCGCGCTCGGTCTCGGTGTCAAGCGATGAGGTGGCCTCGTCGAGGATCAGCACCGGCGGGTTGCGCAAGACCGTGCGCGCGATCGCGATCCGCTGCTTCTCCCCGCCGGAGAAGCGGTAGCCGCGCTCGCCCACAGGCGTCTCGTAGCCGTCCGGAAGCGAGGCGATCAGATTGTGGATCTGGGCGGCCTTCGCCGCCGCTTCGATCTCCTGATCGCTGGCATCGGGACGCGCGAAGCGCAGGTTCTCGCGGATGGATGAGTGAAAGAGGTAGGTCTCCTGAGAGACGAGGCCGACCGTGGCCGCAAGGCTTGCGAGCGTGAGGTCGCGGATGTCGTGGCCGTCGATCGTGATCCGCCCGCGCGCGGGCTCGTACAGCCGCGCGATCAGGTAGGCGAGCGTGGTCTTGCCGGAGCCCGTCTCGCCGACAAGCGCGACGCGGCCGCCCGCCGGGATCTGGGCCGAGATCTCGTGCAGCGTCCAGTCGCCGTCGGGCCTGTAGCGAAACCATACGTCCTGCATCGCCACATCGCCTCGCACGCCGCTCACGTCCTGGGCGCCGGGGCGCTCCACGATGTCCACGGGCAGGTCGAGGTACTCGAAGATGCGCTCGAACAGCGCCATCGACATCTGCACTTCGGGCATCACGCCGAGCAGCGACTGCATCGGGAAGAGCAGCCGCGTTTGCAGGGTGGTGAACGCGACCACGGTGCCGATCGAGAGCGAGTGGTCGCCGTGCGTGAGCGCGTAGCCGCCGAACCAGTAGACGGCGGCGGGCATGATCGCGAAGCTCATCTGCACCGAGGCCATCCGCCAGCGGCCCGCCATGCGGGCGCGGACCTCCAGATCGGCAAGGGCGCCGGACTCGCCTCTGAAGCGGTCGGCGAGCTCGCGTGAGCGGCCCATCGTCTTGCCCAGCAGGATGCCCGAGACCGACAGCGACTCCTCCACGAGCGTGGACATGTCGGCCAGGCGGCTCTGGCGCACCGACTGGATGCGCTGGCGCTCCTTGCCGACCCGCCGCGTGAGCCACACGAAGAACGGCAGCAGGCACAGCGAGAAGACCGCCAGTGGCCAGCTCAGCGCGAACATCGCCACGACCGTCGCAAGCACCGTCGTCACCGCCGAGACGGTCGAGGTCGCGGTGCTCGTCACGACTTCGTCGATCCCGCCGATGTCGTAGGCGATCCGCGACTGCACCTCCCCCGAGCGCGTGCGGGTGAAGAACGAGAGCGACATCCGCTGCAGGTGGGCGTAGACGGCGGCGCGCAGGTCGTGCATCACTCGCTGGCCGACGAGGTTGGAGATCCAGGTCTGGGCCACGCCGATCACGCCGCTGATCACCGCGATCGCGATCATCCCGCCGGCAAGCAGCGCGAGCAGGGTCATGTTCCGCTGCGGAAACGCCTTGTCGATGATTTCGCGCAGCAGGAACGGGTTGACGACGTTCAGCGCCGAGGAGAAGACGATCAGGGCCAGCAGCGCGCCCAGACGCACGCGATAGGGCACGAACAGCCGCGCCACGCGCCGGAAGGGGACCTTCGCCGCCTTCTTCTCGGCCGCCTCATCCGAGTCGGGCTGCCGGCCGTTGCGAGGAGGCTTCCCGCGGGCGCCCGCGCCGCGCCGCATATCCCCATGCCCCATTGAGAACGGCTGATGGCTCAAAGCGGGCGTGCGCCTGATCTGCTCACGCAATCGATTCTACCGCCGCATACCGGGACGGACTCTTAGTATTGAGGAGGAGATGGACCTGATTGCCACCGAGATCAGAGTGCTCGGCAGCCTGCTGGAAAAGCAGCGCACGACGCCTGACGCCTACCCGCTGACGCTCAACTCCCTGCGCCTTGCGTGCAACCAGTCCACCAACCGCGATCCGGTCGTGCAGTACACCGAGCCGGAGGTCCGCGACGCCGTGCAGCGCCTGGAACGGCGCGGCTTCATCCGCTTCGCCAGCGGCGCCGGCAGCAGGGCGGCGAAGTTCAGGCACCTGCTCTCCGAGCGCCTGCCGATGGACGACGCCGAGCAGGCGGTGATGTGCGTGCTGATGCTCCGCGGCGCCCAGACCCCAGGCGAGCTCAAGCAGCGCGGCGAGCGCATGCACCCGTTCGCGGACCTGGCCGAGGTCGAGCAGACGCTCGCACGGCTGATGCAGCGCGATCTAGCTCGCAGCGTGCCGCGCCGGCCGGGGCAGAAGGAGGAGCGGTATCTCCATCTGCTCGGAGGCGAGCAGGAGGTCTCGGAGTCCGTGGCGCCCAGCTATGACGCGGATCCGAGCCCGGCGCCCGTGGAGCAGAGCCTGCCCACGCCGGGCTCCGTGCCGCAGCCGCCGGCCGCGCCCGCAGGAGACCTGGCAGAGCTGCGCGAGCGCGTCGCACGCCTGGAGGCGGAGCTTGCAAGCCTGAAGGCCGAGCTCGGCGTGGGGGCCGCGCCGTGATCGGCGCGGCCGTCGTGCTCGCGTCCAGCAGCGACGGCGCGACCGCCGTCGGCATCCCGCTCGCGCTGACCGCCGGCCTGGTCTCCTTCCTCTCGCCCTGCGTGCTGCCGCTCGTCCCCGGCTATCTCTCCACGGTCGCGGGCGTGAGCCCTGCCGAGATCGCAGGCACCGCCCGGCGCAAGATGCTGCTGCCGAGCCTGCTGTTCATCGCCGGCTTCTCGATCGTCTTCATCCTGATGGGCATGGCCGCCACCGCAATCGGCTCCACGCTGGACGAGGACCGCAACACGCTCGAGCAGGCCGCCGGGGCGCTGATCGTCGTGATGGGGATCGCGTTCCTGGCAAGCCCGTTCACGAGCGCGCTGCCGCTCTCCTGGCGCCCGCGCTCGAAACTGCTCGCCGACCTGCGGATCGCGGCCGGCAGGGGCGGCCCGCTGCTGATCGGCGCCGCGTTCGCGATCGCCTGGACGCCCTGCACGAGCATCACGCTCGGCGCGATCACCGCCCAGGCCGCGGTCGCGGGCTCCGAGGCTCACGGCGCGCTGCTGCTCGCCTTTTACTCCGCGGGCCTTGCGATTCCGTTCCTGTTGCTCACGGTCGCCTTCGAGCGGTTCACCGGCGCGCTGGCGGTCGTCAAGCGTCACTTCCCGATCGTGATCGGCCTCGGCGGCGCTGTGATGATCGCGCTCGGCCTGCTGATCCTCACCGGCGAGTACTCGATCCTCAACTCTCAGGCCAACAGCCTGCTGCACGGCACGGGACTGGACGTCTCGAGCATCTGAGCCGATCACAGTGCGCAGGGCGCGAAGGGGAGGCCCGGCCAGAGCTGAGACTCAGACCGCCTCGCCGACCGGCGCGCCGGCGCCCGCGGCCTCCCTGCGTGCCCTGTAGCGCTCTTCCCAGGCGCGCTGGTTGCGCTTGGCGTCCAGCACGAACGGAGAGAGCCCGATCGCCTTGACGATCAGCTTGTTGATCAGCGACTCGGGGAACGGCAGGGGCCGCAGCACGTTCGACGAAGAGCACCACGCGGGTCTCGTCGGTGTCGTTCCAGACCTCGTGGTCGAAGGTGTCGTCGAAGACCATGCTCTTGCCGGCATCCCAATGACGGATCTCGGTGTCGACGCGGATGCGGCAATCCTCCTTGCGCTCCGGCACGATCAGGCCGAGGTGGTAGCGCAGCACGCCCTTGTAGGGGCCGCGGTGAGCGAGGATGTGCTTGCGAGGGGAGAGGATCGAGAACATCGCGGTGGTCATGCCCGGGATTTCGCGCATGATCGCCGCCGTCCTCGGGCACAGCTCGACGCCGAGGTCGGCCGTGAAGCCATATCCGTAGAGGAAGAAGGTCTTCCAGCGATCGTCGTCGGTGATCGCGATCTGGTCCTTGGAGATCTCCTGGAAGCTCGGCAGCGCCTCACGGTCGGCCAGGAGCGCCTGCATCTCCTCCCGGATCACATCCCAGTTGCGCTCGACGTGCTCCACCCACGGGAAGCGCTCCAGCGAGAAGAAGGGCTGATCGCCGACCAGCGAACGCCGCCCCACGAAACGCTCGACGGGGGCGAGGATGCGTTCGCCGGCGGCGATCGTCAGCTCGACTGTGCGCTCCCACGGCGACTTGCTCATCGCCGTGAGATCTTAATCAAGCGGCCTCTCTGAGCGCCGCCAGCTCGGGCGACTCCGCCAGCTTCTTCAGCGCCCGCTGCTCCAGCTGGGAGGCCCGCTCGGCCGAGAAGCCGAGCCGCTTGCCGATTGCGGTCAGCGTCTGAGGCTCCTCGCGGCCGGTGCCGAAGCGCAGCGTCAAGACGGTGCGCTCGGTCTCGGGCAGCGAGGCGATCGCCTCGTGCACCAGTCGCTCGCGCTCGTTGTCCCATGCCGTGTCCTCGGGCGCCTCCTGATCGGAGGGGAGCAGGTCGCCAAGGGCGGTGTCGCCGTCCTCCCCGACCTGCTGGTCGAGGCTGACGAGCGCTGCTCGCTGGTGGCGAACCTCTTCGATCTGGTCGATCGGCAGGCCGGTCTCCTCCGCGATCTCGTCGATCGTCGGCTCGCGGCCGAGCCGCACGGAGAGCTCGCGCTCGACGCGGCCGACCTTGCGCGAGCGCTGCGCCACATGCACGGGCAGGCGGATCGTGCGTCCGGAGTTCTCCAGGCCGCGCTGGATCGCCTGACGGATCCAGAGGGTCGCGTAGGTGGAGAAACGGAAGCCCTTGCGCCAGTCGAACTTCTCCGAGGCCCTGATCAGCCCGAGCATGCCCTCCTGGACCAGGTCGGCCAGCGGCAGGCCCTGGTTCTGGTAGCGGCGCGCGTTGGAGGCGACGAGCCTCAGATTGGAGTTGATCAGCAGTTCCTTGGCGCGCAGGTCTCCACGCTCGATCCGCTGCGCCAGCTCGATCTCCTGTTCGGGCGTGAGCAACGGGTAGCGGCGGGAGTGAGCGAGCAGCTGATCGACCGACTCGGGGATGAACGACTCGTCGGTGAAGATCTCGGCGGTTCCGGCGCGCCTGAGAGTCGGCGTGGCGACCACCGCCTCCTCGTCGTCGTCATCATCGTCGGAGTCCACGACTGCGACCGTCTCGGTCTCCTCGTCGGACTCGTCCTCGATCAGCGCATCGCGGTCGTCCTCGGGCTCGGCGACCGCGGCCAGCTCGAGGCGAGTGGTCTCCTCCTCGGCACGCGCGGGGCGAGCGGGGGCCTGGTCCAATCCGAGGGAGTCGATGGGCAGCGCCCTTGTGATGTCGATTGTCTTTGACATAGCTGTCTTTCCTAATCCGATGTCTGGAGTCGGAATTATACCCAGATTAGTTGCGTTGTCAACCAAATCCTTTGCGATCTCAGCCTGCCCTTCGTAGAACGCCTGTTCGCGGGACCGTTTGGGATCGAAATCGGCGGTCTCGCCGGGAGTCTTCGCAGGGAATGGCCTTCGGGATCATTCGATGGCTACCCGATCTCTCCTACTCAACGCGACGGAAGGGGAATGGTTGCGCTGTCAATCGTGAGATGCGCAACTTGTTCGCACGCCGGGTCGCGCCGAGCGCGCGCGGAGCCTGCTCAGGCGCCGACGGGGTGCCTGTCTCGCGGCGCGCGCGGCGCCAGCAGCGCACCCCAGTCGCCGTCCTCGATCGCGGCCGGCTCGGTGCTTGCCAGGAAGTCGAGCAGCAGCGCTGCCAGTCCCTCCGGGTCTTCGAGGTGGGGGAAGTGGGCGGCCTTCTCCAGCATCTCGAAGCGGCTGCCGGGTGCCAGCCGGTGCGCGGCGAGGCCGTGCTCGGACGGGATCGTGCGGTCGCGCGTGCCCCAGACGATCATGCTCGGCACGCCGTCGAGCAGGTAGAGGCGGTCGTTGGCGTTCACGCGCTGGCCCTCGATGTCGATGACCGAACGCAGCGTGTGCAGGAACGCGGTCCGCGCGCCCGGCCGCTCCAGCGGCTGCAGCGCCCGTGCGATCGCCTGCAGCTGGACGCCGTAGCGCGACCCGGAGGCATCCAGGCGCGCGCCGGCGCCGCGCAGGGCGGCGAGCAGCCTGGGGTTGGCCGCGATCCGCAACAGGCCCGAGACACCCGGCATCGCGGCGCTGCGCAGCAGCGGGCTGACCTCGTGGCCGAGGCCGCCGCTGGAGATCAGCACCAGGCGCTGCGTGCGCTGCGGGAACTGGTAGAAGAACTGCATCGCCACGCCGCCGCCGAGCGAGTGTCCGACGATGCTCGCTCGCTCGACGCCGATCACGGCGAGCAGATCCCTGATGCCGGCGGCATGCGCGCCGAGCGAGTAGTCCCCGCGCGGGGTGGCCGAGTCGCCGTGGCCGATCAGGTCGGGCGCGATCACGGTGTGGCGCTGGGCGAGGATCTCGGCCACGCGCCGCCAGTGGCGCGAAGAGTTGACCATGCCGTGGATCAGCACTACCGGAGGCCCGCTGCCGGCCGTGTGGTAGATCACGCGGTGCCCGTGCAGCTCGATCTGCCAGGCCTCGAAATCGCTCCCGGGAGCGGGGGCCACACTCACGTGGCCGAGCTTAGCGCGCGCTCAGCTGGTGTGCAGGACGCTGAACGCGATTCCCGCTGCTTGCAGGCGTTCGCGCAGCGCGGGGCCCATCGCGACGGCAGGCGTGAGCTGGCCCGCGAGCTGCGGCAACTCGTCGTGCGCAAGGCACAGCGCGGACTCGCTGAGCATCTTCGCGGTCTCCTCGTAGCCGGGGTCGCCGCCGCTGACCTCGGCGACCACGCGCTGCCCGCCGCCCTGGCCGATGAAGCGCACCACGAAGCTGCTGCGCGCGCGGCGCTCGGGGCTCGGACCCTGCCCGGGCGCGATGCGGTCGAGCAGCAGCTTGCGGGTGGGGCCGACCTGCGCCAGCGCGATCGCGCCCAGCGCGCCGCCCGCGTAGGCAGCCGCGGCGCCGATGCTGCCCGTGACCAGATAGTGGCCGTAGGAGAAGTCGGGGCCGTAGCGTGGGAGCGCGGCGGCTGAGCGCAGCACGATCTGCGGGTCGATCGTGGGCATCGGCAGCACCCATCCGAGCTCCGGCTCGTTGTGAGGCCTGCCGGCGATGCCGTGGATCCTGCGACCGGGCGGCCTTGGCTCCATCCGCTTGCGTTCGCCGGCGACCGAGATCGAGGAGCGCAGGTGCGAGAACGCGGTCACGGCGGAGTGCAGCGTGCCACCGGAGATGCTCGCCCTCATCCTGGCGAAGCCCTCCACCTTCAACGGCTCGCCCTCCGGCAGGCGCGCGACGGTGAACTGGACGCCGAGGTCGTGTGGGATCGAGTCGAAGCCGCAGCAGTGGATCAGGCGCGCGCCGCTCTGCAACGCCTTCTCCTGGTGGCGCACGTACATGAGGTCGACGAACTCGGGCTCGCCGGTGAGGTCGGCGTAGTCGGTGCCGGCCAGCGCGCAGGCTTCCACCAGCCCCTCGCCGTAGCGTATGTAGGGGCCGACGGTGCTGATCGCCACGCGCGTGGACTCGGCGAGATCGCGCAGGCTCTGCGGCCGCTCCACGTCGGCGAGAATCAGGGGAACGTCCAGCTGCAGACGGTCGCGAAGCGCCGCGAGCTTGCTCTGGCTGCGGCCGGCCAGCGCCCAGCGCGTGCCCTCCGAGGCATGGGCGGCGAGGTACTCCGCGGCCAGCGCCCCGGTGAACCCCGTCGCTCCGAACAGCACGATGTCGTGCTCGCGCTCGCCAGACATGCGGCGATCCTACAGGGGCGCCGCTGCAAGTAGGCTCCGCGGGGTGACGCCGATCCAGATGCAAAGCGACGGGCCGCTCACCGTCCTGACCATCGATCACCCGCCGCTGAACCTCTTCGACGGCGAGCTGATGGATGCCCTGGAGCAGGCGGTGGGAGAGGTGCTCGAGCAGTGCCCGCGCGGCCTGCTGATCTGCGCCAAGGGCAGGGTTGTAAGCGGCGGCGTGGACGTCCACGAGTTCGACGGCGTGAGCCCCGAGCAGGGCGGGCAGCTCTGGCGCAGGCTGCTGGCGATCGTGCACGCCGTCGAGGACCTGCCTGCACCGACGGTGTTCGCGGCGCATTCGCTGTGCCTGACGGCGGCGTTCGAGCTCTCGCTGGCATGCGATCTGCTGATCGCGGCGCAGGCGGCGCGCTTCGGGCTGGTGGAGCGGGTCGTGGGCCTCACACCGGCGATGGGCGGCACTCAGCGCCTGGCCGAGCGTGCCGGGCCGGCGCGCGCACGTGAGCTCGTGATGACTGGAGAGCTGTATGGCGCGGCGACGCTGGAGCGCTGGAACGTCGTCAACCGAGTGCTGCCTGACGAGGGCTTCGAGCAGGCGGCGCGGGAGTTTGCGCGCTCGCTGGCCGATGGGCCCACGCGCGCGCATGCGGCTACCAAGGCGATCGTGCGAGCCGCCAGCCGCGGCGGCGCCCGCGCCGCCGACGAGCTTGTGCCGGAGGTGGCGGGGTCGCTGTTCGGCACCGAGGATCTCAAGGGCGCTGTGCGCAGCTTCCTGGAGCACGGTCCCGGACACGCGAGCTACGAGGGCCGCTGAGGATGAGCGAGAGCGATGAGCAGGCGCCGGCGAGCTCGCTCGCGCGCCGGATCTATGAGAGCTCGCACCTGACCGGCGAGTTCACGCTGCGCTCGGGCGTCACGAGCAGCGAGTACTTCGACAAGTACCGATTCGAGTCCGACCCGGCACTGCTGCGCGAGATTGCGACCGCGATGGCGGGCATGCTGCCCGCGGGCGTGGACGCGCTTGCCGGCCTGGAGCTCGGCGGGGTGCCGCTTGCAACGGCCGCCTCGCAGGTCAGCGGGCTGCCGGCGCTGTTCGTGCGCAAGCAGGCCAAGACCTACGGCACCTGCCGGCTGGCCGAGGGGGGCGAGATTGCGGGTCGGCGCCTGGCCGTCTTCGAGGACGTCGTCACCTCCGGCGGACAGGTGATCGAGTCCTGCGCGCAGCTGCGCGAGCTCGGCGCCGAGATCGTGGTCGTGCTGTGCGTGATCGACAGGCAGGCCGGCGGCGCGGAGCGGATGGGGCAGCAGGGGCTGAGCCTGCGCGCGCTGTTTACGATGGCGCAGCTGAATGCCGCCGCCGGCAGGGCCTGAAGGCGCACCGGCCAGGCTCCGATCGAGAGTCGCCTCGGCCCCGAAACACGCGTTCCATCCCAAGGCGCGCGTACCTTCACTGCCGATGCAGGAGATCGAGCAGATCACCTACGACACCGGCCGCAGCGCCCTCTCCGATCAAGAGGCGCTCGTGGCCCGCATTCAGCAGCGCACGGGCACTCTCCTTGCAGCCCATGCGCTCGTGGCTTTGTTTCTCGGCAGCGCGACGCTTCGGGCGCAGGGGCCATCGATCTTCACATGGCTTGCGGTGACGGCGCTGGTCGCAGGATTGATAGTCGCGGCGGTCGTACTCGCGCCCTGGCCCCTGCGGTTCGCCCTCGATGTGCGCGATCTGTATGAGATCGTCCGGAGTCGAAACGCGGACAGAGCCGACGCGAGCTCCGCCGGATGGCTGACGGCGGTCGGATTTGCCCACCAGGAGCTGCACAACGCGAACGATCCGGCGGTGCGGCGCATGTCCTTGCTTTCTGGCGCACTGGCAGTCCTGATGGTCTTGCAGACGCTTGCCTGGACCACAGCACTAATGGTACACTGACCATGATGACATCCGAGCTACCTCCCGCAGACCAGATTCCACGCATTCCGCTTGACATCGCCATTCGGCAGAACCGAGGCATCTCCGACAGGGAGATCGCCCGGCGTCGGGAGGCGGCACGGCTGGCGCGAGCGCAGAAACCCGGCCCGATCCGGCGCCTGCTTCTGCGGGCCAGGATCAAGCGTCACACGATTCACTAGCCCGAGCCGTCCAGGTGCGCATCCGGGCGTGACGATCTTTTTGAAAAGACCTTCTTAGCCGGCGTGCAGCGCCTCGACGGGCTCGCCGCCGCGCTCGGGCTGCTCGGCCTGGTCATGCGTGGACTCGGGCCTGACCAGCCGGGTCGCAGTTGGCACGCCCACCAGCAGACACAGGCACGCGGCACCAAGCAGCACCTCGTGCACGCGCGTGGCGGTCACGCCGCCGCCGAGCGCTATGCCGGCAAGGCCGGCGCCGACGGCGGCGCCGATCAGCCGGCCGGCCGAGAGCAGTGCGGAGATGCGCCCGTGGCTTGCGCCGGGCGCGGCGTTCAGGGCGGCTCTGGAGGTCGGCGCGAACAGCAGGCCGAGGCCGAGGCCGATCAGCATCAGGAGCGGCAGCGGGGAGGGCCCCTGCAGCGGCATCCCGGGGATCGCGAGGATGGCAAGGCCCACGCCTGCGATCGCAAAGCCGGTGACCGCGGGCAGCCGCTCGCCGCGCGCGTCGGCCAGGCGGCCCGCGATCGGCGCGGCTACGCCGACCATCAAGGCCACGAGCAGCAGCGCGGCTGCCGCGCCCAGGGGGGAGTAGCCGGCGGCGTCCTGCAGGTACTGCTCGGCAATGAAGAAGGAGCCGATCATCACCGCGAAGGCGAGCGCTGCCACAAGGGTCGCAGCCGCGATCACCGGGGAATGAGGGACCCGCCCGCCCCGCCCGCTGCCGCCTTCGTGGAGGGCAAGGCCGGTCGGGATCAGGGTCCAGATCGCCGCGGCGGAGAGCAGTGCAAGCGGCACCAGCGCCCACCAGTCGGCGCGCCAGCCAATCAGGACTGTCAGGGCTCCGCCGAGCAGCGGGCCGATGAGGTTGGCCATGCCCGATCCGGCGCCCCAAATCCCGAGCGCCATTCCGCGCCGCTGCGGCGGGAAGCCTGCCACCGCTCCGGCGAGGGCGGCGGGGCTGACCAGGCCTGCGCCGAGCCCCTGGAGCACGCGCGAGCCGACGAGCACGCCCGCGCTAGGGGCAAGCGCGCCGATCGCGGCGCCGAGGGCGAAGAGGCCAAGGCCGGCCAGCGCCACCGGGCGCGAGCCGATTGCGTTGACCAGGCGGCCGCCGGGCCAGAGCGTCAGGGCGTAGGCCAGGAAGTAGATCGCCAGCACGAGCCCTTGGAAGTGCACGCCCATACCGAGTGCGTGGCCTGCGCGCGGAAGCGCAACCGTGATCAGCGTCCCGTCCATCTGCAGAACCGCTGCGGCGGCGGTGCAGGCCGCCAGGCGGCGCCAGGCGGTCGGATCGATGGGCGGACCGTCACCGGATGCGCCGCGGCGGGCGCGACGGGATTCTGCGATCGCTTCTCATCTGGGCTCTACGGTACCTGCCTGGCGTCGCAGCGCGATCCGCCAGGTGGTTGAATCGGGCCATGCGCGCACGCCGATCTCGCCGGAGCTCCGCTTGTTGTTGAGACGCATCCGCTGGATTGCGACCTCGGCCGCGGCCGCAATGGTCGTGGTGGCGGTGGTGGTCACGCTCACGAGCAAAGACACGGTCACCCAGACCGCCGGCGGCAGCGTGCCGGCAGAGCTGGCGGCAGGCGATCCGCTCTACGGCAGCAAGCCGCTGCCGGCCATACCGCTGATCGACGAAAACGGGCAGAAGACCTCGCTGGCGGCATACAAGGGGAAGTTCGTGGTATTCGCGCCGGCGATGACGCTCTGCGCCGAGGTCTGCCCGATGACGACCGGCAGCCTGATCGACCTCGTCGCAAAGCTGCGCAAGGAAGGGCTCGCCTCGCGGGTGCTCGTGGCCGAGGTGACCGTCGATCCGTGGCGCGACTCGCCCGCTCGCCTGCGCGCCTACAAGCGGCTGACCGGCGCCGACTTCACGATGCTCACCGGCGGCGTTGCGAACATCACGCGGCTCTGGAAGCGGCTCGGCATCTACTTCAAACGGGTGCGAGAGGGCAATCCGCCAGCGATCGACTGGTGGACGCACAAGCCGGAGAAGTTCGATGTCGAACACTCCGATGGCGTGTTCGTGCTGGACCCTGCCGGCGATGAGCGGATCGTGATCACCGGCATGCCGAAGATGGAAGGCAAGCTCTCGCCCGCGCTGCACGGGCTGCTGGATGCCGAAGGCGAGCGCAACCTCGCGCATCCGCAAGCGCCGTGGACCGCCTCGCAGTTGATGGAGGACATCGATTGGCTGACCAACCGGCCGGTCCCGGCCAGCTCGCTCGCCGAATCTCCGCCGCCGAGCGCGCAGACCGCCTCCAAGGAGCTCGCGGGCTCGCCCGCGGCGCTGGCCGCGCTGCACTCCCGGGCCGGCAGACTGCTCGACGGCTCGACGACCGCGCTCCGCAGTCGCCTTGCTAGCCTGCGCGGGTACCCGGTCGTGCTGAACGTGTGGGCATCGTGGTGCACGGCGTGTCAGGCGGAGTTCCCGGAGCTCGCCTCGGCGTCAGCCGCCTACGGGCGAAAGGTCGCATTCGTCGGCTTCGACGCCAACGACCAAGGCTCCGAAGCGCGGAAGTTCCTTGCCGCCCATCACGTCAGCTATCCCAGCTACGCGGGCGAAAGCAGCGAAATCTCGTGGCTCTCCCCGATCCCGAATCTGCCCGACACGATCTATATAAGTCCACGGGGCAAGGTGCTCTTCACGCACATCGGCCAGTATGAATCCGAGGCATCGCTGGTCAGCGACATCGACCGCTACGCGCTGAAATAGCGAATCGAACGAGCACCCTCCTTGTTGATGTTCAGATGACCAGCGATCGCCGCGACTTCCTCAAGCAGGGCGCCTTCGCGGTGGGCGGCGCCGGCGTCGGCCTGCACGGTGGCCGCGGGCACGCACGGCGCAAACCCGCTGGGCGCAAGCCCCCAAATATTCTCGTCGTGCTCGTCGACCAGGTGCGCACTCCCGTGTGGATGCCCGCCGCAGCGCCGCAGTCCGCTGTCACGCCCCACCTCTGGAACCTGCGCTCCTCCTCGGTCAGCTTCGAAAGCCACTACACCGCGTCCAACGACTGCTCGCCCTCGCGCAGCGTGTTGCTGACCGGGCTCTACACCCACCAGACGGGGGTGATGATCACCGGCGACAGCTGGCTCGACCCCCGGTTTGCCACCTGGGGCACGCTGCTTCGCCAGATGGACTACACCACCGCCTACTACGGCAAGTGGCATCTGCATCCAAACGCCTACGCCTCGCTGGAGCAGTACGGCTTCAACGGCGGCACCTACCCCTCGCCGAACGGCAGCCCGGGGCAGGGCACGCAGGTCGATCCCTACATCGCCCAGCAGTTCACCGGGTGGCTCAAAGAGAACAGCGGCCGCGAGCCCTGGTGCGCGACCGTCTCCTTCGTGAACCCGCACGACATCGCGTGGTGGTGGCGCTACACCGCCGGGATCGCCGCCGAGGCCAGCCCGCCGGAATACGCGGGCGAACTTCCCCCGAACTTCGAGACGCCGCAGCAGATGGAAGAAAGGCGCAAGCCGGCGCTGCAGCGCTCGCTGCAGGACACCGCCAACCAGTCCTTTGGCAACGTGCCCTTCGAAGGCCCCGAAGCGCTCAGCAGGTGGATGAGCCTGATGAACACCTATCTGCTGCTGCAGAGCTACGTGGACGCGCAGATCGGCAACGTGCTGAGCGCGCTGCGGGGGCATCCGAAGGTGGCCGCCAACACCGTGATCCTCTTCACCTCCGACCACGGCGAGTACGGTGGGTCGCATGGGATGAGGGGGAAGGGCGCAAGCGCCTATGAGGAGGCGATCCGGGTGCCGCTGTATGTCCACGACCCGCGCGGCGTGGTGTGCAAGCAGGTGGGCCAGCCGCGCACGGGCCTGACCTCCAGCGCCGACTTCGTGCCGCTGCTCTTGAGCATCGCCACGGGCTCTGAAGACTGGCGGCGCGAGCCCTCGCTCTCGCATCTGGCCGGCAGGCACGACCTGGCCGCGATGTGCGGCAGCGCGGCGGCGCCCGGACGCGAATGGATCCTGCACGCCACCGACGAGGACGTGACCGAGTATGCAAGCCAGCCCTATGCGGCAGACGCCCCGCGGCACGTGATCGCGCTGCGCACGCCGCAGGCAAAGCTCGCCACCTACTCCAACTGGACGCCGGGCGGCATCGAGATCCAGAGCGCCGGCCAGGAAGTCGAGCTCTACGACTACAGCACCGAAGCGGGTCGAAACGAGATCGAAAACGTCGCCGGCAGCTCCGCGCTCCAGGAGCCCATGACGCAACTGCTGGAAGAGCAGGCGATCCCGAACGAGCTGCGCAAGCCGCTGCCCTCGCAACTGCACCTGGCCCAGACCGAAGGGCTCGGCAACTACCAGGCGGTCGAGGCCTACAGCGCGCAGCGGCTGGGCGCCGCCTACCCCAATCGCGAGCACGAAGAGCAGCAGGAAGCCCAGGCGCTGTAGCGCTCTGTAAGCTGTGCGCGCCACCCAGATGTCAGCCTCACAGGACATAGAGCCGCACGGCCATCACGCCCCCGGCAAGCGCGACAGCCTCGCCCGCACCGGGCCGCTGTTCTTGCTGCTGTTCGTGATGCTGCTGGTCTACGGGCTGGCGGTGCTGAGCGGCGCGACCACCAACCACGGCATCCTGATCGTTGCGCTGGTACTGCTGGTGGCGGCCACATACGGCGTCGTCGCCGGCACGGTCAAGATGATCGAGCTGCCGCCCGAAGACGGCGATGAGGAGCCGGAACACGGCTCCGCGCACGGCCACTGATCCGCCCCGCAGCGCTCGCGGCACCAAAACCTGCCGCAAACAAAGACCATTGTCAGGCGAACATTTGGATCGCTAGGTTGCCGGGATGGGCGATGATCGGGCTCCCGGCCGCGGGCCGATAGACAGGCGCACGCTGCTGAAGAGCGGCGGGCTGGCCTTGGGCGCCCTGGCCGGCGGGGGCGCGGCGCTCGCGGATCTGCTGGCCCCGCAAGCCCCGCAGCCGGCTGCGCTCGCGCATCGCGCCCGCCACCGCCGGCACGACGTGGCACACTCCGCCGGCCAGGGGGGCCGCGCTCCGGAGCCGGTGCTTGGAGAAGCCTCGCCGCCGGGCGCCTACAGCCGCCGTCCGAACATCCTCGTGATCATGGTCGACCAGCTGCGGAGCCCGTGCTGGTTCTCGGCCTCGCCGGCGGCCGCACGGCTGATGCCGAACCTCGCCAGCCTGCGCGACGGAGCGGTCTCCTTCGAGTCTCACTACACGGCCTCAAACGACTGCTCGCCGGCGCGCGCGGCGATGCTGACCGGCCTCTACACCCACCAGACCGGCTGCATGATCACCGGCGGCAGCACGCTCAGCCCCGGATTTCCGACCTGGGGGAGCATGCTGCGCGAGCAGGGGTATCGCACCTGGTGGTACGGCAAGTGGCATCTGACCCACGGCGACAACCGCTGGAGCGCTTTCTCCGACGAAGGCGCGCTGGAGCGATACGGGTTCTCAGGCGGCACCTATCCATCTCCAGACGGCGGCCCGGGGCAGGGGTGGGGGGTGGACCCGTACATCGCCACGCAGTTCGAGGAATGGGTCGCGGGCGCGCCCGCGCACGAGCCGTGGTGCACGACGGTCTCCTTCGTCAACCCGCACGACATCGCCTGGTGGTACCGCTGGAGCGACCGCTTCCCGGCCGAGGCGAGCGCGACCTCGATCGTCAACGAACTGCCGCCGAACTTCCAGGCGCCGGCGCAGATGCAGCAGCAGCGGATCCCGCGGCTGCAGCTCTCACATCAGGAAACGACCGCGATCTCCTTCGGGCGGGTGCCGTTCAGCGGCCCGCAGGCCACGCCGGCGTGGACGCCGTTCTGCGACCTCTACCTCAAGCTGGCGCACGAGGTCGACCGGCACATCGGCACGGTGCTGCGCGCGCTGCACAGCCGCCCCGAGCTGGCGGCCAACACGGTCGTGCTGTTCACCTCCGACCACGGCGAGTACGGCGGATCGCACGGCATGCGCGGCAAGGGCGGCGGCGTATACGAGGAGGGCGTGCGCGTGCCGCTGATGGTCAAGGACCTCCGCGGCGGGCAGACGCTGACGGCCGCGACGCGGCGGCCGCGGAGCGGCCTGACCTCCAGCGTCGACGTGGCGCCGCTGCTGCTCGGCATCGCGACCGGCTCGGACTCATGGCGCAAGGACTCCCACTACAGCCATCTCGCGCATCGGCACGACGTGCTCTCGATGCTGCGCAAGCCGCAGGCGCCCGGGCGCTCGCACATCCTGCACGCAACCGACGAGATCGTCACCGAGTACGCGATCCAGCCCTACGCCGCCGACGCGCCCCTGCACCTGACCGCAATCAGGACCCCGAAGGCCAAGCTCGCGCTCTACTCCAACTGGAAGCCCGGCACCGCCGAGATGAGCACCGAAGGCCAGGAAGCCGAGCTGTATGACTACCGCAGCGCCGGCGGGCGGCTGGAGATCGAAAACCGCGCCGGCGCCGAAGACCCGCTGGAGGCCGACATGCGCGCCCGCCTGGCGCAAGCGGGCGCAGAAGAACTGCACGAGGGGCTGCCGCGGCGCCTGCACGCCGCTCAGCGGCACGGCTTCGCCGACTACTTCGACACCGCCGCCGACGCGGCGATCGGCGCCACGCATCGCCGCAGCCGGCTGCTGGAACAGCAGGAGCACGGGCACCATCTGGGCGGAGGCCTCGACCAGATGCTGCGGCGCCAGGGCCGCTGGCTGCAGCAGCGCATGAAGAGCTGAAAGCCTCGCGCTTGGCCGGCGCGCACGCGCGCGTGGCCGTCAGTCGTCGATGTGGAAGGGCAGCGTCGCGACCACCACGTCGAAGCGCGACTTCAGCGCCGCCTCCAGCAGGCGGCCGCGCTGGTTGTGAAGGATCTCGTGGCGGCGCTTGCGCGGCAGGATCTGCGGGATCAGGATCGTGATCGTCGCGTTCTCGTCCTGGATCGACTTCACGTAGCGCAGCACCGTGCGCACCAGCGAGCGGTGCGGGTCCATCAGCACTTCGATCGGGATCCCGGGCTGCCACTGCTCCCATTCGGCGGAGATCCGCTCGCACTCCTGCTCATCGCCGGCGACCGCGACCGCGACCACGGTCTCGCCGAGCGAGAGGGCTGCGCTCACGGCCCGCTCGGTGAGCAGGCTCACCGTGGTGGTGGGGATCACGACGATGCTTTCGCGCTTGCACGGGCGCGGCGGGGTGCGGCCGAGCTTCAACTGGCGCGCGATCGCCTCGTAGTAGCTCTCCGTGCGCGCGAAGAGCAGCATCAGCAGCGGCACCGTCAGCACCACCACCCAGGCGCCCTCGAGGAACTTCGACCCCAGGAACACGAGCACCGCCACGGCGGTCATCGCCGCGCCGGTGCCGTTGAGCGCCACGCGAGTGCGCCAGCGCGTGCCGCGGGTGGCAAGCCAATGGCGCACGAGACCTACCTGGCTGATCGTGAAGCCGACGAACACGCCGATCGTGAAGAGCGGGATCAGGCGGTCGGTCTGCGCGCCGACTGCGATCAGCAGCACCATCGCCAGCAGGGCGAGCACGACGATGCCGTGCCTGTAGACGGGCCGTTCGGCGCGCAGGTAGAACATGTGCGGCAGGCGGTGGTCCTTGGCCAGCAGGCTCATCAGCACCGGCAGCCCGCCGAAGCTCGTGTTCGCCGCCAGGCCGAGCACAGCGGTCACGGCGAGGTTCGAGACGTAGAAGGCCCAGCCGTGGCCGACGGCACCCGCAGTCACCTGGGCGAGCATCGTCACGCCGCCCCTGGGCGCGACGTGGTGGGCGCGGATCAGGACCGCCAGGCCGATCAGCATCACCGCCAGCAGCGCGCCGAGCGCAATCTCCGTGGTCTGGGCGGTGCGCACGCGCGGCTTCTTGAACGCCGGCACCCCGTTCGAGATCGCCTCCACTCCGGTGACCGCCGAGCAGCCGGAGGCGAAGGCTCGCAGCAGCAGCACGATGCCGAGCGCCTCGGTGGGCTTTGTGACGATGCTCGTGCCGATCTTGGCGATCGGGTGCGGGTGCAGCGCGCCCAGCACGATCACCGCGAGCATGCTCACGATGAAGATCACGGTAGGCACCATCAGCACCCGCGCCGACTCGCCGATCCCGAACATGTTGATCGCGGTCAGCAGCACCAGGCCGATCAGCGCGACCGCCAGCAGGTGGTGAGAGAGGCCGGGAAAGACGCTGCCGAGGCTGGCCGCGCCGGCGGCGAGGCTGACCGCGACGGTGAGCACGTAGTCAACTACGACCGCGGCTGCCGCGAGCAGGCTCGGCCAGCGGCCGAGGTTCGCCTTGGCCACCGCGTAGGCGCCGCCGCCCTCGGGGTGAGCTGCGATCACCTGCGAGTAGGAGACCACCAGCAGCGCGAGCATCGCTGTGATCACGAGCGTCAGCGGCAGCGTGTAGGTGAGCGCGCCGGTGCCGGCGGCCACCAGCACGAGCGCCATCGCTTCGGGGCCATAGGCGACGCTGGAGAGCGCGTCGAGGCTGAGCGCGGCCAGGCCTCCCATCAACCCGAGCTCATGGCCGTGCTCGGCGTGCTTGCCCGCGCGCGGCGCCTGCGGCTCCTGCATCCGGCGGTAGATGCTGCGGACGCTGCGTCGCCCCTCGACGAAGACGCCTGATGCCTCGCCGCCCGCGGTGAGCGCCGGCTCTTTCGTGGAATCGCTCAAAAGGGCTGCACCGGTCGCTCTCGGTGCAGCGTATGTCTTCGCAGCGCACTGCGTCGAGGGACGCCGGGGCGTGCTGGACGCAAGGCGGCTCGAGTCGCTCCTACCGCGGCAGCGGAGCGCCAAGCAACACTGCGATCACGCCGATCGCGCCCGCGCCCAGCAGCGTCGGCACCACCCCGCGTCGCAGAAGCAGCAGACTCACCGCGGCCAGCGCCAGCACCGGGTACTGCCACGTCTCCGAAAGGGCGAGCGTGAGCGGGATCGCCGAGCCGACGATCGCGCCTGCCGCCGCCGGCGCGGCGCCGGCAAGGAAGGCCCCGACGCGCTCGTCGTGCAGCAGCCGCTCGAATCGCGCGGCGCCGATCATGATGAAGGAGAAGGAGGGAGCGAAGGCAACCGCGGCGGCAAGGAGGCCGCCGCCGATTCCCGCGGCCGAGTAGCCGACGGCCGCCACCGTCTGCACGACCGGCCCGGGGGTGACCTGCCCGAGTGCGACCGCATTCAGGAATTGGCTGTGGGTCATCCAGTGGTAGGTGTTCACGGCGTCCGACTGCATCAGCGGGATGATCACGAAGCCGCCCCCGAAGGAGAGCGCGCCGACCTTCAGGGCAGTCCAGACCAGGGCGCCGGTGCCGCCCGGATCGCCGGCGGCCAGCGCGAGCAACGGCCAGCCGTGCAGCGCCGCGACTCCGCGGCGCGGGCGCCAGTGGCAGGCCAGCTCGATCGCGCCGCAGCCGAGCAGGATCAGCACGAGCCACGGGCCGGCCGTGGCTGCCGCGGCAGCGCCGGCGAGGGCGTAGATCAGCACGCGCGGCCTGCGGGGACGCTCGGTGCGCCGCCAGATCGGCATGGCCACGCCAAGGCCGGCGCTGACGGCGACCGCGGCGACGGCGGCGCCGGCGCCCATCCCGGCGCCGAGCACCCACTTGGGAGGCGAGCCGCCCAGGAACAGCACGCTCAGGGCGAGGATCATCGCCAGCCCCGGCACGATGAAGCAGGCGCCGCCGATCAGCGCGCCCAGCTTTCCGCGCAGCCGCCAGGCGCAGTAGATCGCAAGCTGGGTCGAGGCCGGCCCCGGCAGCAGGTTGGTGGCCGCGATCGCGTGCTCGAACTGGGTCTCTGTCAGCCACCGCCGGCGCGTGACGCACAGATCGCGGAACAGCGATATGTGGGCGGGCGGGCCGCCAAAGCCGATGCAGCCGATGCGGCCCCACTCGCGGACGATCTCGCCGAGCGAGGGGGCCTGCGCCGATGGTGTGTCAAGCGTGGGCGCCGCTGCCATCGCAGCAGCCTATGCGCCCGCCACCCGAGTGGTTGTGAAAGTGGCGCGTGTGGCGCCGCGGCGGTCAGCCGCCGACCGTCGCGACGGCAGGCGCCGCGTGATCAGGTGCCCGAAGATCCAGCCGCCGCCGCCGAGGCACTGCCCGTATCGGCGCCGGTGGAAGGCCGTACTCGTGCGGGGAGAAGGCCACGCGGAAGGCGCCTAACATCTCCCCGTAATCGCCCTCATCGACCGGGAGGTCCATCGACGTGAGCAGCACGGGAAGCGAGCAGCCAGGAGAGAGCGCGCAGCCAAGCCCACGAGCCAGGCTGATGCAGGAAGTTGCTGAGGAGATGGACCAGATCGAAGCGGACTTCGGCGACGAGTATCAAATCGGCCGCGTGATCACGCTCGTAGAGGTCCTGCGGCCAAACGGCGAAGTCAACCTGCGTGTCCGCGCCGGGCAGCTGCCCTGGGTCACGCTCGGGATGCTGCGGTTCGCTGAGAAGGTGCTGGAGAGCCAGATCACGGGCTCGCAGTAGGCGGCCGACGACGACCATATGGGTATGGCTTGCAGGCTATACTCACGCCATGGCGAAGGTGATGGTGTCACTCCCGGATGAGCTGCTGGGAGCAGTGGATGCCGAGGCAGCGCGGCGCAAAACCAGCCGCAGCGCCGTCCTGCAGGCAGGAGCGCGCCACGAGCTCGGATTGCTTGAAGGGGATCGCGGGCAGGCGCTCCGCGCGTTTCGCGACTTCAGCAAGAGGTGGGGGGGTCCCATCGGCGCTGCTGAGC
Source organism: uncultured Actinomycetota bacterium (assembly GCA_963725915.1). GTDB lineage: Bacteria > Actinomycetota > Thermoleophilia > Solirubrobacterales > Solirubrobacteraceae > Palsa-744. The sequence goes on from CAVSAL010000005.1 coordinate 131,780, forward strand.
TCGTGCGCGCGCAGCGCCATCGCAACGATCGACGATGACCAATCCGGGGATCCGCGACGCCTGGATCGTGGACGCGAGCGTCGCGCTGAAGTGGTTCATGCCGGCCGACCGCGAGCCGGATGCCGAGCTTGCGCGAGAGATCGTGGGACGCCTCGCGCTGAGAACAACCTCGCTGGCGATCTACGAGGTCGGCAACATCCTCACACGCCATTCGGGCTGGCCGGCGTCGGACATTGCGAACGCGCTGAAGCTGCTGCGAGGAACATGCGGAGAGCCGATCGCACTCACCGCCACAGACGAGTCGCGCGCTGCGGCGCTGGCGCTGGAACACGACCTCACGTTCTATGACGCCTCCTACGTGGCGATAGCGCAGCGAACTCGTCGCAGGCTGCTCTCAGCCGATCGGGATCTGCTCGAGCCTGGCCTGGCGGTGGCGCTCGCCGATTGCGGCTAGGCCCCGCACATCTTCGCGGCGAATTCCTTGCTGGCCTGGGCGAGGCTGTTCTTCAGGTCTTCAAATTCGAAGTCGGTGACCAGGATGGTACCGCTCAAACCCAAAATGATGCACTACCTTGAACCGCCCGATAATCTACGTTATGTCAATCAACGGCATTACTGTGCCACCCGACAGACGCGAGGCAGGCATTCACGTCGTCGGGGCTGAACGGCGTCGGTCGCCGGCCAGCCATCCGCGTGCATGCAGCAACCGTTCGCGGTGTTGCTCCTCGCGAGCATCGCGCAGACGCGCGTGCAGCAGGTTCTCGACCGTGACGAGTCCGACCAGATGGTCTGGTCGGGAGCGCTCGACGACGGGCGCGCAGGCCAACGACGACTCGGCGAAACGCTGTGCGACCTCGCGCAGGGTGTCGTCGGCATGGACCGTCAGCGGGTCACGGATCGCGGCCTCATCGATGAGCGCTGTCGATCCGGTTGCGCGGCGCTCACGCAGCAGCTGCCCGCGCGTCAGCACGCCGACGAGCCGCTCCTGCTCGTCGAGCACCGGATAGAGCGGCTGGTGCGAGTCGAGCGCAGCATCTCGCAGTTGCTCGAGTCGCTCGCCGCTGTCGATCGTGGCGCAGTCTCGATCCATCACCTCCTCGACGAGCAGCGCCTCCAGCGGGTCGACGGAGTACTCGCGCGTGAGGTGCAGGCCGCGCCGGGCGACCTTCTCTGTGAGCACCGAGCGGCGCAGCACCATCGCGGAGAGCGCGTATGCGCTCGTGGCGGCCAGCATCAGCGGGAGCACGAGCGGCCAGGCGTGCGTCAGCTCCAGCGGGAACACGACGCCCGTCAGCGGTGAGCGCATCACGCCGCCGAGCACCCCGGCAAGCCCGACGAGCGCCCAGAAGCCCGGGGTCACGCCCGGCAGCGCCGTGCCCTCCAGGGCGCCGAGCGCCGCCCCGATCATGAATGTCGGCGCGAGCACCCCGCCGGAGGTGCCCGAGCCCAGCGAGAGACCCCAGATGGCGGTCTTCACGAGCAGGATCCCGAGGATCAGCGCGATGGTCGCGCGGCCCTGCAGCAGCTCGCGGATCACGTCGTAGCCGACGCCGAGCGCGCGCGGCTCGATCAACCCCCCCACTCCGATGATCAAGCCACCGATCGCCGGCCACCACATCCAGTGGATCTTCAGCCGTGCGAACGTGTCCTCCGAGAAGTACACGAGCCCGGTTGCGGCCACCGCCAGCAGTCCGCCGGTGAGGCCCGCGAGCACGCACAGCAGCTCGACGCCCGCGCCGATGTGGACAGCGCCGACGTGCACGCCGAACACCGGCCCGGCTCCCAGCAGCGACCAGCGCACGACCGTGCTCGCCCCGACCGCGGTGACGACCGGGATGAAGCTCCGCGGGCGCCACTCGAACAGCAGCAGCTCGACCGCGAGCAGCACCGAGGCCAGCGGCGCATTGAACGTCGCGGCCATCCCGCCCGCAGCGCCGGCGACGAGCAGCGTCTTGCGTTCGTCTGCGCTCGTGTGCAGAAGCTGCGCCAGCACCGAGCCGACGGCCCCGCCCGTCATGATGATCGGGCCCTCCGCACCGAAGGGCCCGCCCGTTCCGATGCTGATCGCCGCCGAGATCGGCTTCAGCAGCGCCACTCGCGGTTGGATGCGGCTGCCTCCGGTGAGGATCGCCTCGATCGCCTCGGGCATCCCGTGCCCGCGAATCCGCTCCGAGCCGAAGCGCGCCATCGCTCCGACCACGAGTCCGCCCACCGCCGGTGCCAGCAGGATCAGCAGCGGCGAGTGGCGAGCGCCACCGGGCGCCACCAGCGAAGTGGCCGCTCGCCCGTAGAAGACGAGGTTCGTGATCAGGCCGATCAGGCGCAGCAGCGCCAGTGCGCAAACCGCGCTGGCCGCACCCAGAGGCACGGCAAGCCCGCAGAGGCGCAGGACTCTCGGCTGCAGCGTGAAGTCACCGAGGTGGGAGACGCGCTCGCGCGCGCTCACCGCGGCTGCGCCCTCGATGCGGTCGCGCCAGCCTGGCGCGCAGGAGGATCGCCGGCTGCGGCGATCGCCTGCCAGAGGGCCTGCATCGCCGGAGCAAGCTCCGAGAGCTCGCGCAGATGCCCCAGCGCGAGGCCCCGCAACGCCTTGCGTCCGCGATCGGTGAGCTGCACGTGCACGACCGAGTGACGCGCCGGATCGCGCTGGCGCCTGACCAGACCCGCGCTCTGCGCGCGATCGATGAGACCGACGACGCTGTGGTGACGCAGCACGAGCGTCTGCGAGAGCTCGCCGATCGTGGGCCCGCGCCGTGCGCCGCTTCCGCGCACCGCGAGCAGGAGCTGGTGCTGGGCCGGCGTCAGACCGTGCTCCTCCGCGCGTTCCTCGCTCCAGCGCAGGAAGCGCCGAAGGCCGGTGCGCAGCTCCAGGAGCTGCGTGTACTGCTCTTGGGTCAGGTCGTCATCGGACACCCCCACCAGCATATCGTGTCACGATATCGGGAGGCGATTCCTATGTTCGGGCTTGCGGTCCGGAGATCGCGTAGTAGCATCGAAAATGGATGTCTGTCTGGGTGCTGCTTTTCATCGTGGCTGCCGTGAAGATTCCCCTCGCGGCGCTGATGCTGTGGTGGCCGTTCCGGTCCGACGCGGCGGCATTGCCCGAGGACGAAGCCGACAACCCCTCCGATGGCGGCGACGACGGCGGCACCAAGGCGCCGCCCACTCGACCTCAGAAGCCGCATCCGCGCGGCCCGCTGGGCCGGCCGCGCCGTCGCGGCCCTCACGGCTCGCCCGCCTCGCCGAGGCGGGTTCGCAGGCCGCTGCGCCACCTGCGGCCGCGGGTTCTGCGCTAGCTCGGGCGGTTTCGCTTCCGCTGCTGCTTGACGGCCTTGGCCTTTGCGCGCCGCTTGCGCATCTGCTCGGCGCTCATCCGCGTGGATGCGTTGCTGAGCCCGCCTTCCGGCACCGGCGCGTTCCTGCGCGCGTCACGCAGGATGAAGACGGCGATGGCGGCTATCAGGACCGCGGCGCCGCCCATGCCGAAGATGATCGGCAGCGAGCCGAAGCCCGAGGATTCTTCGCTGGAGCTGGTGCCGGAGGCCGTCTTTTTGGAGGCTTCGGTTCCTTCTTCGCCGCCTTCTTCTTCGGCGCCGCCGGCTGCTGAGGAGGATCCCGTCCCGCCGCTTTCGAGCAGGTTGGTGCCACCGGACGACGCGCCGGTGGCACCCGCCGAGGTGCCGGCGCCGCCGGTCGGTGTGGCCACCGAGGCAGCGAGCGCACCGGATGGAACGACCGCCGTCGCGCCAAGGGCGACCGCTGCCAGCAGGCAGACCGGCAGGCGGCGCATGCGGTGGGCCTTCGCGATCACAGGTCGAGCATAGGCAAGCGACGCCGCCGGCGCAACTGGCTATGCAGGCACCGCCACCGAACCGCCCGCTCGAGCGGCGTCTGCACTCCACGAGAGCACCGCATCGCCGGGCCGGCTCGCGATCCTGCGCCCGGCACCCTAGAATGGCCCGGCCATGCCCCCCAAGCAGCGTCAGGTCAAGATCGAGCAGCGCGGCGCACTGGCCGCGATCGAGACGCTGCAACAGCGCTCCGACGAGGAGCTGCAAGCCGAGACCAAGTACAAGGCCGCGGCGCTTGCGATCCTCGGCGCCCGCGCCTCCGAACGTTTCGATGCCGATGAAGCGCGCGCATACTTCCAGCGGGCGATCGCCGCGGCCCGCCCGCAGGAGCGGATGCAGATGCGGCGCATGGCCGACGCGTCGCTTGCGCTGGCCGAAAGGCGCGCCGGCGATCTCAAGCAGGCGGTGGAGCGTCTCGGGCAGACGCCGCCGAGCGGGCGGCAGATGTTCGCGCTGCGAGCAATGGGCCTGCTGCTGCCGCCCGGAAGCGCCGGCATCCTCGCCCGCATCCGCGGCATCCTGCTGATCATCCTCTTGATCGTCGCCCTGCTGGCACTCGGGCTGGGGGTCGTGGAGCTGATCTCGCTGCCGTTCGGCGGCATCGGCGTCGCTCCAGGCGTGCTGCTCGGGCTGATCCTGGTCGGTGTCGTCGTGACGGTGCTGGTGATGGTCGGACGCCGACGGCGCGACAAGGCTCGTGCCGCCGGCACGGGACCGCCGGCCGGCAACTGACTCGGTCCGGCTCTCAGCTGACCCGGACGCTCGCCCGGCTGATCACGATCGGCGACGTCGGCTCGCTGTCTTCTCCGTCGGGCCCGGCCGTGGTCGGCACTTCGGAGATCGCCGTGACGGTGCTCAGGCCGCCGACCACCTTGCCGAGCACCGCGTACTGCGGTGGAAGGTCGATGTCGCCGGCGGTCACGATGAAGAACTGGCTGCCGGCCGTGCCGGGCGGGTCAGAGGCGTCCTTGGCCATCGCGACGGTGCCCTGCGTGTAGCGGACGTCGCTCGGCGGCCGTTCGGTGACGGTGTAGCCGGGACCGCCCGAGCCGTCGCCCTTTGGATCGCCGCCCTGGATCAGGTAGCCGGAGACGACTCGGTGGAAGGTGAGATCGCTGTAGAAGCCGATGTCCACGAGGTGGACGAAGGAGGCGACGACCGCCGGCGCGGCAGCGGCGTCGAGCTTGATCTCGATGTCGCCGCAGTTGGTCACCATCCGCACCGTGTAGGTCTTGGAGAGATCGAGTCTGAGGGTCGGCTTGGAGAGATGCTGGGCGCCCTTGGGCTGCGGTCGCTTGACGGTCTGGCAGGCGCCGTCGGCGCTCGTGCTCGACGACGCGACGGCCGCGGTCTTGCTCGCAGGGCTCTTTGCGTGGGCTTCCCCGGAGCCTCCGCACGCCGCCAGCCCGAGCGCCGCCACCGCCGCGCCGATCAGCCCGATGCAAGGCGCAGCGCACCAGCGTGACATTCCATTCACAGGCGGGTACACCGGCCGCAGGATAGTGCGCCACAATTGGCCAGTGGCGGTCTCTTCGCCGATTCTTAAGCGAAGGAAAACGAGTGCTTGCACAGCTTCGCGCATCCTGCGCCCGCGGCGCCTGCCCAATACCCTTCCCCAATCGTGAGCCGACCGATATGTCTGCTGGTCAACCCTTCGGCGGGCGGTGGTCGCGCAGGCCGCGCGGCCGACGAGGTCCTGCGCGAGCTGCGAGACCGCCGCGGCCTTGCCGTGCGCATGGAGATGACGCGCGATCTCGATCACGCGCGTGAGATCGCCGCGGCAGCCGCGCGCAGCGGCGAGATCGTCGCAGTGCTCGGCGGCGATGGTCTGATCGGAGCGGCCGCCGATGCGATGCGCGGCACCCAGGACGCGCTGATCGCGGTTCTGCCAGGCGGGCGCGGCAACGACCTGGCGCGGGTGCTGGGCATACCTGACGATCCGGTGAAGGCGTGCGCGACGATCGCCGACGGTCGCGGCGTCCCGTTCGATCTCGGCGAGGTGGACGGCAAGGCATTCGTCGGGATCGCCTCGGTCGGCTTCGACTCCGACGCCAACCGGATCGCCAATGAAGCGCCCTCGCGCCTTGGCTCGCTCGTGTACGCCTACGGCGCTCTGCGCGCCCTGATCGCCTGGCGCCCGGCGAGCTTTCGGATCGTCCTCGACGGCAAGGAGGTGCGCTTCAGCGGCTACACCGTCGGCGCCTGCAACTCGAAGGCTTACGGAGGCGGCATGTACGCAGCGCCCGACGCCGAGCTCGACGACGGGTTGCTCGACGTGCTCTACCTCGAAGAGATCCCGAAGCTGCGCTTCCTCGCCCGGATCCTGCCGAAGGTGTTCAAGGGCACTCATGTCAACGAGACCTCCGTGCACGTGCTGCGCGGACGCGAGGTGGCGATCGAGGCCGACCGGCCGTTCGTCGTCTACGCCGACGGCGACCCGATCGGCGCGCTGCCAGCCTGCGTGCGGGCGCTGCCCGCCGCGTTGCACGTGCTGGTGCCGGCGGCTGCGAGCGAGAGTTGAGAGCCCTCCCCCTCCCTCTTGCGCTGGCCGCGGCGCGTGCGGCCGGCGCACTCTCGCGGCTGCGTGGCGGCGGCGCCACGAGCGTCCCGGGCATCGTGCTCGGCAAGCTGGCGCCAGATGCGATCTCGCTGCTCTCCGCGCGGCTGAGCGCCGGCAGCGCCGCGATCTCCGCCACCAACGGCAAGACCACGACCGCCGCGATGGCCGCCGGGATCCTCGAAAGCTGCGGCACGAGGCTCGTGCACAACAGCGCCGGGGCGAACATGGCGGGCGGCGTCGCCTCGAGCCTGCTGGAGGCATCGCGCCGTGGCGGGACGATCGACGGAGATCTCGGCCTCTTCGAGATCGACGAGGCCTGGCTGCCAAGCATCTGTGAGCAGTTGCGCCCCCGCACGATCGCGCTGTGCAACCTGTTTCGCGACCAGCTCGACCGCTACGGCGAGCTGGAGGCGATCGCCGAGCGCTGGCAGCAGACCGTGCGCAGCGGCCCCGGCGCCGATGCGCAGGCTCGTGCTGAACGCCGACGACCCGATGGTCGCCGACCTCGGTCGCGGCCGCGACCGGGTGCTCTACTTCGGCGTGCAGGACGACAGCGTCGCGCTTTCCGGCATGGCTCACGCCGCCGACGCCAAGCGCTGCCGCAATTGCGGCGCCGCTTACGTGTTCGACGCGGTCTACCTCGGGCACCTCGGCCGCTACCACTGCCCATCCTGCGGGCAGCGCCGGCCACAGCCGACGATCCACGCATCGGAGATCGAGCTGCGCGGCGTTCACAGCTCCAGCTTCACCCTCACCACTCCGGCGGGCGGCGCGCGCGTGGAGCTGCCGCTGCCAGGTCTCTACAACGTCTACAACGCACTGGCCGCGGCGGCCCTGTGCACCACGCTCGGCGCAAAGCCGCAGCAGATCGCCGCAGCGCTGGGTGCCAGCAGGGCGGCGTTCGGGCGCGCGGAGACGGTGAGCGTGGAAGGCCGGCCGGTGCGGATCCTGCTCGTCAAGAACCCCGCCGGCGCCAACGAGGTGCTGCGGACGCTCGCGCTGGAGCCCGGAGAGCACGACCTGCTCGGCATCCTCAACGACAAGATCGCCGACGGACGCGACGTCTCCTGGATATGGGACGCCGACTTCGAGGCGCTGGATGGTCGGGTGCGGCGCGTGACCTGCGCTGGCACGCGCGCGGCCGAGCTCGCGCTTCGCTTCAAGTACGCGGGCGTGGAGGTCGAGCGAATCGCGATCGAGCCTTCGATCGAGGCCGCGCTGGCCAAGGCCGCTGCGAGCCGGCCCACGGGGTCGGGCGGGGACACCCTCTACGCCCTGCCCACCTACACCGCGATGCTGGAGCTTCGCGACGTGCTCGTGCGCCGTGGCGAGGCGAATGGGCGTTGGACGTGAGCGTGAGCTCTGGAGAAGAGCAGGTCTCCCGCGACGCCCCGCGCTCGATGCGGGTATGCGCCCTATACCCCGACCTGATGAACATCTACGCCGACCGCGGCAACCTGCTGATGCTTCGCAGGCGTTGCGAATGGCGCGGCATCGGCTTCGATCTGACCGCGTGCGGGATCGGCGAGCCGCTGCAGCCGCAGGCCCACGACCTGATCTACCTCGGCGGCGGCCAGGATCGCGACCAGCTGCTCTGCGCCGAGGATCTCTTGCAGGTCAAGGGCGAGGCGATGGCTGCGGCCGCCGCCGCCGGCGTGCTCATCCTCGGCGTCTGCGGCGGCTACCAGTTGCTCGGCCGCTCCTACGAGCTTGGCCCCTCCCAGTCGATTCCGGGCCTCGGCCTGCTCGACGCGGTGACAGTCCGCGAGCAGGGCCCCCGCCTGATCGGAAATGTCGCGATCGAGGTCGATCTCGGTCAGGGACCGCAGGTGCTCGCGGGCTTTGAGAACCACGGCGGACGCACCCGCCTGGGCGCCGGACAGGCGCCGCTCGGCCGGGTGCTGAGGGGCCGCGGCAACGACGGCGTCAGCGGATTCGAGGGCGCACGCAGCGGCAGTGTGATCGGCACCTACCTGCACGGCCCGCTGCTGCCCAAGAACGCCTGGTTCGCCGACTGGCTGATCGCAACGGCGCTCGGGGTGCAGGCCGGCGAGCTGGCGGCGCTCGACGATGCGCTGGAGCAGGAGGCTCATCGCTGCGCGCTGCGCGCCGCGGGCTGAGTCTCGCAAGGTGCGAGGTTGGGCGCCTCGCGCACGAAGGCCGCCGCGTAGCATCGCGCCTGATGGAGTTCTCCGAGTATCAGCAGCTTGCGCGGCGCACCGCGCAGTATCCGCGCGATGCCTGGCTCGCCTACCCTGCCCTCGGGCTTGCAGGCGAGGCCGGCGAGGTCGCCGAGCACGCCAAGAAGGCGATCAGAGACGACGAGGGGAATGTCAGCGAGGCGCGCCGCGAGGCGATGGCCAAGGAGCTGGGCGATGTGCTCTGGTACGTCGCCCAGATCGCCACCGAGCTCGAGCTGGACCTCGACCAGATCGCCCGAGGCAACCTGGACAAGCTGCTCTCCCGTCAGCAGCGCGGTGTGCTTTCAGGCAGCGGCGACGACCGCTAGACGCACGCCCTCTCAAGCCACCGCAAACCGCGCGAAGCGCGCCGCGATGCGGTCGGGCAACAGCGCCCGCACCCGCACCCCCTCGGGCGTGTCACGGCGGTCCAGGCCGCCGGCCAGCTCATGCAACTCGGCAAGCCGGCCGCCGTCGCTGTAGGGCACCAGCAGCTCGACCGCGCGCAGACTGCGCCGCAGCTCTTGCTCGACCGCAGCCGCAAGGTCGTCCAGCCCCTCGCCGCTGTCGCCGCTCAGGAGGGTCGCCTCTGGATGGGCAAGGCGCAGATCGGCGATCTGCTGCTCGTCCAGCAGGTCGATCTTGTTGCAGAGAAGCAGCCGCGGTGTCTCTCCCGCACCGATCTCCTCCAGCGTGCTCTCCACGGCACCCCGCATCTCTTCAAGCCGCTGCTCCGGCGCGGAGGCGTCGAGCACGTGCAGCAGCAGATCGGCCCTGACCGTCTCCTCCAGCGTGGCGCCAAACGCGTCCACCAACTGGTGAGGCAGCTTGCTGATGAAGCCGACGGTGTCGGTGAGCAGGTGCCGGCGCCGGCCGATCCAGATCGTGCGCGTCGTCGGGTCGAGCGTGTGGAAGAGCCTGTTCCCGACTGCCGCGTGAACGACGGGCTCGGCCGCTCCGCCGCCCCGCGGAAAGCGCGCGGCAAGCGCGTTCAGCAGCGTCAACTTGCCCACGTTCGTGTAGCCGACAAGCGCGATCTGCGGCAGCGCCGCGCGCTCGCGCTCGGCCCGCATGACCGCGCGCGAGCGCTTGACGTTCTCCAGCCGCCGTCGCAGCGCGGAGATCCGGTCGCGCGCGAGGCGGCGGTCGGTCTCGATCTGGCTCTCGCCCGGTCCCCTGGTGCCGATCCCGCCGCCGAGCCGCTCGAGGTGGCTCCACAGCCCCCGCATCCGCGCAAGGTTGTACTCGAGCTGAGCCAGCTCGACCTGCAGCTTTCCCTCGGCGCTGGAGGCATGAGCGGCGAAGATGTCGAGGATCACAGCCGTGCGATCGACGACCGGCAGCCCGAGCTCGCGCTCGAGGTTGCGCTCCTGCCGCGGCGTGAGCTCCTCCTCGCAGGCAATCAGGTTCGCGTCACAGCGCCGCGCCGCCTCTGCGGCCTGCGCGAGCTTGCCGCGCCCGAGGTAGGTGTCCGGGTGCGGCGCCTCGCGGCGCTGGATCAGCTCACCCGCGACCGCAACTCCGGCGGTGCGAAGCAGCTCTTCAAGCTCCTTGAGCCCCTCCTGATCGCCATCGGGCAACGCCGCGATGCAGAGCGCTCGCTGGCGTGCTCGTGGCTGGGGGGAGCTCATCTACATACAGCTTAGAGTGCTCCCAGGCGCCTGACGGCCTCCTGTAGACGATCGTCCTGGGTGGTCAGCGAGATTCGAAACCAGCCCTCTCCGCTCGGTCCATAGGCGCTGCCGGGAGAGATCGCGACGGCGGCCTGCTCGAGCACGTGCTCGCAGTAGGCGGCAGAGCTCTCGAAGCCCTCGGGCACCGGCGCCCACACGTAGATCGTGCCCTTGGGCGGCTTGACGCTAACACCCGCCTCCCGCAACGCATCGCAGACCAGGTCGCGACGCATCCGGTAGAGCTCGTTCATCGAGGCCACCTCGGCATCGGCGTCCGGCGAGAGCGCCGCGACACCCGCCAGCTGCACAGCCTCGAACAGGCCGGAGTCGATGTTCGTCTTCAGCCGCCAGAAGGACTCGATCGCCTCCGCGTTGCCGAGCACCGCAGCACAGCGCCAGCCGGTCATGTTGTAGCCCTTGGAGAGCGAGAAGACCTCGATCCCGACCTCCTTGGCGCCAGGCGTGGCCAGGAACGAGGGCGCGCGATAGCCGTCGTAGACAATCTCCGAGTAGGAGTTGTCATGAACGACGAGGATGTCGTTTGCCTTGGCGAACTCCACCACGCGCTCGAAGAACCCGGGCGGCACGGTCGCCCCGGTCGGGTTATTTGGATAATTGATGAAGAGTAGTTTTGCGCGCTGGCGATCCTCGGCGGAGATCGCGCTCAGATCAGGTGTGAAACCAAGCTCGGGCAGGAGTGGCATCACGACGGCCTCGCCGCCGGCCAGCAGCGGCCCGCCGGTGTAGACCGGATAGCCGGGGTCCGAGGCCAGCGCCACCTCGCCGGGATCAAGGAAGGCGAGGTTGAGGTTGAAGATCGCCTCCTTTGCGCCGATCGCCGGCATCGCCTCCCGCTCGGGGTCGATGTCTACGTCGAAGCGCCGCTCGTAGTAGTCGCTGAGCGCCTGCCTGAAGTCGTGCCGCCCGCGGTTGGTTGGATACCGATGAGTCTCCGGCTCGCTCACCGCCTCCTGCATCGCCTCGACGATCAACGCCGGGGTCGGCCTGTCCGGGTCTCCGATGCCGAGGCTGATCACGTCCACCCCTTCGGCCTTCTTCTGGGCGATCTTGCGCTCCAGTTCGGCGAACAGGTAAGGCGGAATCCGGCTCAGACGCTCACTCGGTTTCATACAGCTCCTCGATGAATTGGTCACTGAGCCGGCCCTCGAACACGGGCCTGGCCCAGCCTGTCAGGTTGACTTGCAGATCCTCCCCCACCTCGACCAGCAGCTGCCCGCCGTCGAGCAGCACTTCCACCGAAGCCCGCCCGCCCACGGCTCCGCCGGCAAGCACATAGGCGATCGCGGCGCCGGTCGCCCCGGTGCCGGAGGAGAGCGTCTCCCCTACCCCGCGCTCGAATATCCGCGCCCTGATGCGCCCGGAAGGCCCGTCGCACAGCGTCCACCAGGAGACGTTGGTGCGGTTGGGAAAGCGCGGGTCGGCTTCGATCTGCGGGCCGATCGCACCGAGGTCCAGCGCGTCCAAGCTCGCCAGATTCTCCACGCCGATCGAGCACTGCGGGTTGCCGATGCTCACATGCTGAAAGCGCCAGACGCGGCCGCCCGCCTCGATCTCGCCTGTGCCGTCGGTCGGCCCGCCCGGGTAATCCTTGGAGATGAGCGAGGCGGCGCCCATGTTGACACGGCAGGTGTCAGGGCCGGTGATCTGCGGGGTGAGCAGCCCCGCGTCGGTCTGGATCGAGAAACGATCTGCATCCGTCCAGCCGCGCCGGCGCAGGTAGAGGATCGCCTCCCGCGCGCCGTTGCCGGAGAGCTCCGCCCGCGATCCGTCGGGGTTGTAGATCTCCAGGCGAGCCACCGTCCCCTCCTGCTCTGGTGGGCAGAGCAGCAGCAGACCATCGGAGAAGACGCCGAAGTGCGCCTCGCAGATCCTGCGAATCCTGCCCGCGGTCAGGGCGAATGGGAGCTCATCGCGCTCGAGCACGATGTAGTCGTTGCCGAGCGCCTGCCACTTCTCAAACCTCATTCGGGCGGGAGTCTAAAGAGCACCTGACAAAATGCATGCCCGCCTTTTGACAGGCGCTCTAGTCTCTTCCCGCGAGCCCGTCGATCTCAGCGGCAACCTCGTTGGGGCTGCGGCCGGCGATGTCGATCAGGTGCGCGCCGGCGAGCTTGCGCATCCACGTCAGCTGGCGCTTTGCGTAGTTGCGGGTGCGCTGCTTCATCGCTTCGATGTCGCCGTCGAGCAGCTCCTGGAAGCCAAGCGCCTTCCGCGCGGTGCCACCGGCGCCGGCGGCCTGCGCGGCCAGCACCTCCTCACGGGCGCCCGCAGCGACCATCGCATCCACGCGCGCCTCGATCCGCTGATAGAGCAGCTCTCGCGGCATCGTCAGTCCGACCAGCAGCGTCGGCCGGCGCATCTCCGCGGTCCACAGCTGCGAGGCGTGCCCGCGCGGCTGCAGCTGGCCGGCGTCCAGCAGCTCCAACGCGCGCACGAGCCGCTGCCTGTCGCCCGGGTCGATGTCCTTGGCCGCCCACGGCGCCACCGACGCCGAGCTCGGCGTGCAGCGCCGCCGGCCCCTGTAGCCGCAACTGCTCCATGCGTCGCTCGCGCTCTCCGGGCTGCGGCGGCGGGCGCAGGTCCAGGTCGGTCAGCGCGGCGCGCAGGTATAGGCCGGTGCCGCCGAGCACGATCGGGCGCCTGCCCTCGACCAGCAGCTGATCGATCTCTGCGTGCGCGAGCTCGGCGAAGCGACCGGCGCTGAAGCTTTCGTCCACCGGCACGAAGCCGATCAACCGGTGCTCAAGCGCCTGCTGCTGGGCGGCGCTGGCCACGCCTGTGAGGATCTCCAGGCCACGATAGATCTGCAGCGCGTCGGCCGAGACGGCGACCGGATCCTCGCCATCGGCGCGCAGCAGGTGCGCAAGCGAGACCGCCACCTCGGTCTTGCCCACGCCCGTAGGGCCGAATATCGCGATCAGCTGCATTGCCGTAGGCTTACATCGTGCACATCTCCGGCTCCAACGTGCTTCTGACCGGTGCAACCGGCGGCCTTGGCCAAGCGATAGCGCGCACTCTCGCCGGCAAGGGTGCAAAGCTGGTGCTCACCGGCCGCCGCCTCGATGTGCTGGAGCCGCTGGCCTCAGAGCTGCCCGACGCGCGCGCGCTCGCGGTCGACCTGGGCGACCCGCAGGAGGTCGATCGCCTTCTGGCGCAGGCCGGCGAGGTGGACATCCTGATTGCAAACGCCGCGCTGCCGGGCAGCGGCCTGCTTGAGTCCTTCTCGGTGGAGCAGATCGACAACGCCCTGGAGGTAAACCTGCGTGCGCCGATCGTGATGGCGCACGCACTGGCGCCGAAGATGGCAGCACGCGAGCACGGGCATCTGCTGTTCATGTCCTCGCTCTCGGGCAAGGCCGCAACCGCTGGCAGCTCGATCTACAACGCCACGAAGTTCGGCCTGCGCGGCTTCGCGGGCGCGCTGCGCGCGGAGCTTCGCCCTCACGGCGTCGGCGTCTCGACGGTCTTCCCCGGCTTCATCCGCGAAGCGGGCATGTTCGCCGAGGCGGGCGTGAAGCTGCCGCCGGGCGTCGGCACCCGCAGCCCACAGGATGTCGCCGACGCGGTGGTGAGCGCGATCGAGCGCAACCGCGGCGAGGTCAACGTCGCCCCGTTGGGCTTGCGCCTGGGCTCCACTTTCTCCGGGATCGCCCCGGAGATCTCCGCCACGGTCACGCGCAGGATGGGCGGCGAGAAGATCACCGCCCAGCTGGCTGCCGGGCAGCACGAGAAGCGCTAACCGGCCGGCAGCGCTCAGAAGGTCCGCTTGCGGGCCGGGCCGGCTACGCCTGTGGCGGAGATCGCCATCACTGTGACGCTGTAGCGACCCTTGAGCCTTGGCAGCTTTATCTGCGGCTGCGCGGCATGCAGGCGCGCGGTGTGCGTTCCGTCGCGCACCAGCACCGAATAGCTGCTGGAATGATCGCATGCGACGGACCGTAAGCGGGCCGATGCTCACTTACATGGGACGAATTGCCCATTTTCGCGCCAGCCTAGAAGAGGCGCTGCTGCGCGCCATGCGGCGGGCGCTCGCCTCGCAGCTCGATCGGAGGCTCGCGCTCGCCTCCGCCGCGGCTGCGGAAGGCCGGACGAAATGGCCTCGCGAGTCCGCTGCCGCGGACCATCGCCGTCAGGCGCTCGCGTTCGGGCGCCGGCGCATAGGCGCCGCGTCTGCACTGCGCCTGACGGCGTGGAGCATGACGTCGCGGACAGCGCACGCCCCGATACGCGAGGGCGAGGACTGACGCCGGCGGGGAGCGCCTGCCTCAGGTCCCCGCGCGCGCCAGCAGCCGTTCATCGCCGGCAAGCGTCTGGCTGGTCGCGGCGGCGATCTCGACCTGCGCCAGCTCGCCGGGCGCCGCCAGGCCGCAGAAGTTGACGACCTTGTTGTGGCGCGTGCGGCCGCGCAGCTTCTCGGGGTCCGTCCGCGAGGGGCCTTCGACGAGCACCTCCACGGTGCGCCCGAGAAAGCGGCTCGCCCGCTCCTGCGCGCGGCGCTGGACGATCTCGACCAACGCTTCCAGGCGCCTGACCTTCTCTGGGTGCGGAACCGCCTCGGCGGTCATCCCGGCGGCCTCGGTGCCGCGTCGCGGGGAGAAGATGAACGTGAAAGCGCTGTCGTAGCCGACCTGCTCGACGACCTCCAGGGTCTGCTCGAAGTCGTGCTCGGTCTCCCCCGGGAAGCCGACGATGATGTCCGTGGAGAGCGCGACATCGGGAACGTGCTCGCGGATCAGCGCGACCCGATCGAGGTAGCGCTCGCGGGTGTAGGTGCGCCTCATCGCCTTCAGGATCACGCTGGAGCCCGACTGCAGCGGCAGGTGGATGTGCTCGCAGAGGCTGGCCAGCTCCGCGTGCGCGCGGATCACGTCCTCGCGCATGTCCTTGGGATGAGGGCTCGTGTATCTGATCCGCTCGATCCCCGCGACCGCGTCGATCGCCGCAAGCAGCTCCGCGAAGCTGCGGGGGCCGCCATCGAGCCGCAGGTCGCGGCCGTAGGAGTTGACGTTCTGGCCGAGCAGCGTGATCTCGCGCACGCCTTCGGCGGCCATCCTCTGCGCCTCCGCGACAAGCTCATCGAAGGGACGCGAGACCTCCCGCCCCCTGGTGCTGGGCACGATGCAGTAGGAGCAGCGGCAGTTGCAGCCGACGCTGATCTGCAGCCAGCCCTGGAAGGGCCGCTCGCGGTGCGCAGGCAGATCGCCGGTGAAGCCCTCGAACTCGAAGTAGCCCTGGGCGGTAAGCGAGTCGCTGGTCAGAAACTCGGCGAGCTTGTGCACCTGGCCCGGGCCGAAGGCGACATCGACGAACGGGAAGCGCTCGAAGACCTCATCCTTGACCGACTGCGCCCAGCAGCCGCCGACCCCTACGACGCGCTCCGGGTCTTCGCGCTTGAGCCGCTTGGCGTGGCCAAGATGGGCGATGAAGCGGCTGTCTGCGGTCTCGCGAATCGAGCAGGTGTTGAACAGGATCAGATCGGCCTGGTCAGGCGCGGGAGCCTCGCTGTAGCCGAGCGAGCGCAGCATGCCCTTCATCCGCTCGGAGTCGTGCTCGTTCATCTGGCAGCCAAACGTTGTGAGATGAAAGCTCTTCACGACTCCGAAGGGTAGCCGTGCCGCGTCGGCGCAGCCACTTGCACTGGCGGCAAGTGGCGGCGTAGGCGTCTAAACCGAGCAGGAATCGAGAAGCGCCCGTTGCGCCCTCGCGCCGCGCTCAGGCGGCGGCGCGCTGCACTGCGGCTGCTTCGGTCTCGGCGGGCTGCTTGGCGCCCTGGATCGGGGTGACCTTGTCGGCACCGATGCCGAGCGCGGCGTAGATCTTGCCCTCGATCTCCTTGGCGATCTCCTGGTTCTCGTCGAGGAAGGCCTTGGCGTTGTTGCGGCCCTGGCCGAGCCGTTCCTCGCCGTAGGCGAAGAAAGAGCCGGACTTGCTGATGATGTTGTGCTCGATCCCGAGATCGACCAGGCAGCCGGAGGTCGAGATGCCGCGACCGAACTCGATGTCGAACTCGGCCTGGCGGAAGGGGGCGGCGAGCTTGTTCTTGACGACCTTCACGCGCACCCGGTTGCCGACGGCTTCGGTGCCGTCCTTGAGCGTCTCGATGCGGCGGATGTCAAGGCGCTGGGAGGCGTAGAACTTCAGCGCGCGACCGCCCGGCTGGGTCTCCGGCGAGCCGAACATCACTCCCACCTTTTCGCGGATCTGGTTGGTGAGGATGCAGAGCGTGCCGCTGCGGTTGAGGTTGCCGGCGAGCTTGCGCATCGCCTGGGACATCATCCGCGCCTGGGAGCCGACGGTCTGATCGCCCATCTGCCCCTCCAGCTCGACCTTCGGGGTGAGCGCCGCGACCGAGTCGATCGCGACCACGTCCACGGCGCCGGAGCGCACGAGCATGTCGGCGATCTCCAGCGCCTGCTCGCCGTAGTCGGGCTGGGAGACCAGCAGCTCGTCGATGTCCACGCCGATCGTCTTGGCGTAGAGCGGATCCATCGCGTGCTCGGCGTCGATGAAGGCGCAGACGCCGCCGAGCCTCTGGGCTTCGGCTAGCACGTGGTAGATCAGCGTCGTCTTGCCGGAGGACTCGGGGCCGAAGACCTCGACGATGCGGCCCTTGGGCACGCCGCCGATGCCGAGCGCGATGTCGAGCGCGAGCGCGCCGGTGGGGATCGCGTCAACGCGCACCTGGGCGCCCTCGTCGCCCATCCGCATCACGCTGCCCTTGCCGAACTCGCGCTCGATCTGGGTCAGGGCGCCCTTCAGCGCCGCATCGCGCGCCTTGGCTGCCTTCTCCTGGTCCTGGTCGGTGACGGGCATGACTGCTCCTCCGGATCGCGGGTTACCCCGGAAAAGCTAGAGAGGGCTCCGGACGGAACAGTTGTTCGTATTGGCGAGGGCGATGACGCGCGTCGGCAGCGAGGCGCAAAGGCGGCCCTCATGCGCTCTGCGCCGAGGCGCCGATCTCGCAGAAGGCCAGCGGCTCGTAGCTGGCGCCCTCGGGTGAGAGCCAGGAGCGGTAGAGCACCAGCCGCTGCGGCACGAAGGCGCGCCGCGGCGTGGGCTCGAGCGTGCGCTCGCAGGGGACGCACCCCTGTCGCAGGCGCGCGACGGTGACGTGCGGGCGGAAGGCGCGGTGGGCCGATCCGTGGGCGGGCGCAGCGGAGGCAAGCCCAGCGGCCTGCAGATCGCCCTCCAACTCCCGGTGCAGCTCGCTCAGCGCGCCGGAGTCGTCGTGCAGCTCCACTGCGACGGCGCGCGGGCGGCGCGTGGGCAGCCACAGCGGCGCACCGATCGCGACCTCCCCCATCTGCGGCTGCGCGCAGGACTCGACGATCGCGCACAGCGGCTCGATCTCCTCCACCGGGCGCGAGCCGAGGAACTGGAGCGTGACGTGCATCGTCTCGGGGTCGAGCGTCCTGATGCCATGGGCTCGGCCGGCGGCGCGGTGGGAGCGCTCCCGGCCGCGTCGGCTCTGCCGCGGGCTCGGAGCCGGCGGCTGGGCTGAGGCCGCGCGCAGCGCGCAGCGAGCCCAGGAGCCGAGCTCCTGCCGCAGCGTGCTCGGCAGGTCGAGCGCGATGAACAGCCGGGCGGTTGCAGGATGAGACATCCCGACACCGATGCTAGCCGCAGGTGCGGCTGGATCGGTGAGGCTCAGGTGGCTTTCGCACTCTCGAGCCGCAGCGCCCGCGCGATCAGGTGCATCGCCACGGTGACGGCGCGCTCGCGCACCTCCGGGCGTCCTCCCGGCAGCCTCACCGAGCGCGTGAGCGTGCGCTCGCCGGGTCCCGCGATGCTCAGCCACACAAGGCCGACCGGCTTCTCCTCGGTGCCGCCGCCAGGGCCGGCGATGCCGGTCACCCCCACTCCCACATCCGCATGCAGCGCGGCGCGCACGCCCTGCGCAAGCGCGGCCGCCACCTGCTCGGAGACCGCGCCGTGCTCCTCGATCAGCCGCGCCGACACACCGGCCTGCTCGACCTTGGACTCGTTGGAGTAGACGACCAGGCCGCCGCGCACGTACTCCGAGGCGCCGGGCAGGTCGGTCAGGCGCGCGAGCAGCATCCCGCCTGTGCAGGACTCCGCGACCGCGATCGATCCTCCGTGCAGCAGCATCGCCACCTGCTCGTCGATCGTGGAGCCGTCGCGCGAGAACAGCTCGAGCGGATGTGCGTCCGCGAGGAAGCGTTCGAGCTCCACATAGACCGCGGTGTCGGAGTCCCGCAGGCGTGTGGTGATCTCCAGCTCGCCGCGGTGCTGGCAGGTGGTGACCTCCAGATCGTCCAGGCCCACGCCGGCCTCCCGCGCCTGCCGCAGCGTCTGCGCCAGCTGGGACTCGGGGATGCCGAACATCCGCATCGTGTGGAGCACCCCCGGCTCCACGCGCGCGAGCAGACCCCGCAGCGGCTCGGTCTCGATCGCGCGCTTCCACATCGGCTGCAGCTCCCGTGGCGGCCCTGGCAGCACGACCACGATCGAGCCCTGCGGGCGGGACGGGGCGATTACGAGACCGGGCGCGGTTCCGACAGGCTCCAACACGCTTGCGCCGCGCGGCACGATCGCCTGCTTGCGGTTGCCTGCCAGCAGCGCCTCGCCATCCACCCCGCGGCGCTGCCGCAGAGGCCGCACGATCTGCTCGATCCGCGCCTGCAGCTCAGCGTCAAGGAACAGCTCCAGGCCGAGCTTGCGGGCGATCGTCTCGACGGTCAGATCGTCTGCAGTAGGTCCGAGCCCGCCGCTCGTGATGACCAGCTCCAGCCCCTGCCCTTCCATCAGCCCGAGCGCCTGCTCGATATCGGCGGGACGATCGCCGACGATCACGAGCTCCGCCACGTCAACGCCGAGGGCATACAGCTGCCGGGAGAGCCAGGGGCCGTTGCGATCGGTGACCGAGCCGGAGAGCACCTCCGTGCCTGTCACGACGATGCCAGCGCGGATCATGCGCAGGTGGGTCCGCGGCCGGCTGCCAGCGGCGTCGTGCCCCGCGGGCCGATCGAGTATCCGATCGCGCTCGTGGATGCCGGCACGGTCACGGGCCTGCCGTTCACAGTCAGATTCACAGAGGCGTTGCCGAGCGTCACTTCAAAGCGCTTGGCGTGAAATGGCCCGTTGCGCTGCCCTGGGCGCAGATCCACGCCCGGGATCAGCTTCTGCGCAGCGCCGTTGACCAGGCACACCCACACCGGCGCGGTGGCCTGCAGCGAGACGCTGACTTCGCCGGCGGCAAACACGGTGCGGGTGCCGGCGCGATAGCGCGTGCGGCGATGGCGATGCTGCTGAGAGCCGGTCCGATGGCCTGTGCCCGTGCCATCGGTGCCCGCGCTCTTCTTCGGCGAGGAGCCGCGGGAGAGCAGCCCGACGATCAGGATCACGATCAGCAGTCCGATCAGCCCGACCGTCACCATGTACCCGCGGGATGGCCCGCCGCCTGCCGGAGCGCCGCCCACCTCGCCGCCGGGGCGCATCCGTCGGCGCGGCGTGCTGAGCGGCTGGATCTCCTGCTCGCCCGGATGCTCGAAGTTGACGCGGTACTCTTCGACCAGCGCCTTGCCGTCGAGTCCCAGCGCGGTCGCGTAGGTGCGCAGGAAGCTCTTGATGAAGGTCGGGCCCGGCAGCAGGTCCCACTCTTCGTTCTCCAGCGCGCGCAGGTAGCGCGCTCGGATCTTCGTCTGAGCCTCGATCTCAGACACGTCGATGCGCGCGCGCATCCGCGCTTCGCGCAGCGTTGCACCGATCTCGGGCATATCCGCAGAGAAGGCTAGTGGTTAATCGGTCTGCGGGCGCACCTGGGTGCGCTCTGCAAGCGCCGGTTCAGGGGCGCCCGAGGACTCCTGCAGCGCTGCCAGCACGCGCGGAAGCTCTGCCTCGGAGATCAGAACCTGGCGCGGCTTTGAGCCTTCGTAGCCGGAGATCACCCCGCGGCGCTCGAGCATGTCGATCAGACGGCCCGCGCGCGTGTAGCCGAGGCGCAGCCGCCGTTGCAGCATCGAGGTCGAGGCGGTCTGCATTTCGGCCACCAGCCGGATCGCATCGGAGAGCAGCGGGTCCTCGTCGGGGTCGAGCTCATCGCCCGAGCCGGCGCCCTCCTGCTCGAGCGCCTCCACCTCCTCCAGCAGCTCCTGCCGCAGCTCCGGTTCGCCCTGGCGACGCCACATCTCGGTCAGCTTCGCGATCTGGGGCTCGTCGATGTAGGCGCCCTGGATCCGCTGCAGCCGCGAGCTGCCGACCGGCGAGAAGAGCATGTCGCCCTGCCCGAGCAGCGACTCGGCGCCGTTCTGATCGAGGATCACGCGGGAGTCGGTCTGGCTTGAGACCGCGAATGCGATCCGCGAGGGCACGTTGGCCTTGATCATGCCGGTGATCACGTCCACGCGCGGGCTCTGGGTGGCAAGCACCAGATGGATGCCGACGGCGCGCGCCTTCTGGGCCAGGCGGATGATCGAGTCCTCGACGTCGGCCGGGGCGACCATCATCAGGTCCGCGAGCTCGTCGATCACGCAGAGGATGTAGGGCAGCGGCGGGGTGGGTGGGTTCGAATTCGCGCGCGCGCGGTTGAGCTCGATCAGGCTGCGGGTCCTGGCCAGCGACATGATCCCGTAGCGCTGCTCCATCTCGCGCACGAGGTTCTGGAGCGCGTTGGCGGCCATCTTCGGGCTGGTGATCACGGGCGTGAGCAGATGTGGGATCGACTCGTAGTGGTTGAGCTCGACCTGCTTTGGGTCCACGAGCACCATCCGCACTTCGTGCGGGCTGGCGCGCAGCAGCACGCTTGCGAGCATTGCGTTGATCGCGCCCGACTTGCCCGCGCCGGTCGTGCCGGCCACGAGCAGGTGCGGCATCTTGGCCAAGTCGGCGCCGATCGCCTTGCCGGCGATGTCCTTGCCCAGCCACACCGTCAGCGGCGACCAGTCGGCGGGTGGCTCCTGGAAGACGTCGCCCAGGCGCACGATCCGCCGCTTGGCGTTCGGGACCTCCACGCCGACGGCCTGCTTGCCGGGGATCGGCGCGAGGATCCTGATGTCGGTGGCGGCGAGCGCATAGGCGAGATCGTCCTTGAGCTGCGCGACCTTGCCGACCTTGATCCCGGGCGCAAGGCGCAGTTCGTAGCGGGTGATGTGCGGCCCGGCGACCGTGCCGATCACCTTCGCCTGCACGCCGAAGTGGCCGAGCGCCTCGGTCAGCGAGGCAGCGGTCTTCTGCTGGCCGGCCACGTCGGGGGCCGACTGGTCGGCGGCCGAGCGCGAGAGCACCTTCGTCGGCTCGGGCAGCTTCCAGACGAAGTCCGGGTCGCCGGTGACGACCTCGCGCAGGCGGCCCTGCGGCGTCAGGCGCTCGGGGTCGATCTCCAGCTGCGCGGGCTCGTCCTTGCCATCCTCCCCCTGCTCCTCATCTACGACCGGCGGGAGCGGCTCGATCGAAGGGGTCGGAGTCCGGCGCCAGGTCGTCCAACGGGGGCGCCTCGACGTGGGTGGCGCGTACGATCAGCTTGCCGGGCTCGGGCTCGGGCGGCTCCAGGTCGCTCTCCGGCTCGGCGCGTCGCGCGCTCGGCCACGCTTCGGCGTCCTGCGGGTCGATCGGGGGCGGGCTCTGCTGCTCGCGCTCGCGCGCGGCCATCCGCCTGACAACGCGCGTCGTGTCGATCAGGCCGCCGCCCGCCGTTCGCAGCACGGTCGCGATCGAGGCGCCGGTGAGCAGCACGAGGCCGACCAGCAGAAGGAAGACGACGAGGATGTCCACGCCCACCTGCTGCACGAGCCGGTGGGCGACTTCGTAGAGGGCCTGGCCGGCGAGGCCGCCGTGGTGCTCCAGGAAGCTCGCAGACCAGTGAGAGCCGGACGCGCGCTGGCCGTCGGTGAGGCCGAGAGCGCCGGCCGCCAGCGCGAGCACGATCGCCGCGAAGAGACAGATCGAGCCGGTGCGAAGCGGCTTGGTCGGGGGCATCAGGGGCGCACACAGCAGCACGCCGCCGGCAGCGATCGCCGCGGCCGGCGCGAGCACGCGCGCGCCGCCGATCGTGAAGCCGAGCGCGACCGAGAGCGCTTCGCCGGCGCTGCCTCCGTTCCAGCCACCGTAGAACACGAACCCCAAGAAATCCCGATCGCCAGCAGCGCGAGGCCGAGCACATCGCGCTGGCGCTGGGTCAGGACCGGAACCCACCCGCCCCTCCGCATCCGTCCGCTGAGCCCGCCGATGCCAAACCAGCCAATCAGGCGCTCTCCGGCGGAGGGCCGTCGGCCACGGCCGCGACTGCGGCCGCGCGCGTTGCCGCGCGTCCGTGCGCCGCCCCTGGCGGTGCTCCTTCGCTTCGTGCTGGCAGGCATCCTCTGCGCCAACTTCGACGCCGGCGGCCGAGAACCTGCTCCGGGCCTTACCATCGCTTTACTGGACTCTGTACACAATGTTGCGAGCATGACCGACTACTCCCGATCCCCCAGAGTGCTTGTCGTCGAGGACGATGAGGACATCGCCCAGGCGCTGCAGCGATCGCTGCGGATGGAGGGCTATGACGTGCGCACCGCCATCGACGGGCAGGCGGCGCTGGAGCAGGGCCGCGCGTTTGCGCCCGATCTCGTGATCCTCGATCTCGGGCTGCCCCAGATCGACGGCATCGACGTCGCCAAGACGCTGCGCGAGTCAGACGACGTCCCGATCCTGATCCTGACCGCGCGCGATGCGCTGGAGTCGCGAGTCGAGGGCCTCGACGCCGGCGCCGACGACTATCTGGTCAAGCCGTTCGAGCGTCAGGAGCTGCTGGCGCGGATGCGGGCGCTGCTGCGCCGGCGCCCCCCCGCGGCTCGGCGCCGCTGAAGGTCGGCGACCTTTCGCTCAACGTCGACACCCACGAAGTGATCCGCGGCGAGCGGATGGTCGAGCTGACTCAGCGCGAGTTTGAACTGCTCGAATATCTGATGCGAAACGAGCGAATCGTGATCTCCCGCCAGCGGCTGCTGGACGAGGTCTGGGGCTATGACCCCTTCTCGACCACGAACACGATCGAGGTGTTCGTCTCGAACCTGCGCCGCAAGCTGGAGGCGGAGGGAGAGCCGCGGCTGCTGCACACGATCAGAGGAGCCGGCTACGTCCTTCGCGCGTAGTCTGCGCGACGCCGGCGGGCGTGCCCAGGCGGCCTTCGATCGGCTGCCGATCCGCACGCGGCTAGCCGGCGTCTCGGCGCTGCTGACCTTCATCATCCTCTTCTCCTTCGCGCTGGTCGTCGGGTCGGTCACGATCCATCGGATCCGATCGGACTTCTACCGGCAGGTCGAACAGACCGGCGAACGGCTGCCGAGCCAGATGAAGTTCGAACTGAACGACGCCTCGGAACTGAAGATCTCCCCGTCGCTGCAGCAGGTCGCCGCCGACCAGTCAGCGGCGCTGAGAGTGGTGCTCTACGTCAGCGGCGCCGCCTATGAAGAGCGCCCGTCGGGCGCCCCCTCGCTGGGCCCGCCGAACCTGCGCCAGCCGGTCGAGACGCACGGCTATTTCGTCGTCAGCCATCCCGCAATCGTTCGCTACAGCGAAGGCCCAAGCGCCGGGGAACGCGCGAGCGTGGTGATCCTTCAATATGCACGGCCGCTCTCGGCCGTCAACGCCACCGTCGCGCGCGTCGAGCTGCTGCTGATCCTGGGCGTGCTGGCGGGATCGGGCCTGGCGCTGCTGGCGGGTGGAGTGATCGCCCGCCGCGCGATGAAGCCGATCGCGGAGCTGACCAGCAGCGCCGCCGAGATCGCTCGCACCCGCGACCCCTCGCTGACGCTGCCGCAGCCCCACGCCCAGGACGAGGTCGGCGAGCTGGCCCACACGCTGCAGGAGATGCTCCGAGAGCTCGAGAGCGCGCACGCCGAGACCGAGGCGATGCTCGGGCGTCAGCGGCGCTTCGTCGCCGACGCCTCGCACGAGCTGCGCACGCCGCTGACCAGCGTGCTGGCCAACTTGGAGCTGCTGGCCGAATCGCTGCATGGCGAAGAGGCCGACGCGGCGCGCTCGGCGCTGCGGTCATCCCAGCGCATGCGGCGTTTGGTCGCCGACCTGCTGCTGCTCGCGCGCGCGGACGTCGGCCGTGTGGTAAAGCGCGAGCGCGTGGACTTGGCGAAGGTCGCGATCGAGGCGGCGGCCGAGCTCGGTCCGATGAGCGCCACGCACGAGATCTCCCTGGACGTCAAGCCCGCGGCCGTCAACGCCTCGCACGATGAGATCATGCGGGTCGCAATCAACCTGATCGAGAACGCCGTGCGCCACACCCCGCTGGGCACCGAGATCCGCGTGCTGACCGGCACCGATGTGTCCGGCCGCGCGCGGCTGGTGGTCGAAGACGACGGCCCCGGCGTGCCCGAGCGCCTGCACGGCAGCCTCTTCGAGCGCTTCGTGCGGGGCTCCGGCGATCGCGGCGGATCCTTCGGCCTTGGCCTTGCGATCGTCAAGGCCGTCGCCGAGTCCCACGGCGGCAGCGTGCGCGTCGAGGACACGCACCTCGGCGCCGAGCCGCACGGCGCGCGCTTCGTGGTTGAGCTGCCGAGCGCCTCAGACCTCAATGACGACCGGCAGCACCATCGGCCGGCGCCGCAGGCGGTCGTAGACCAGCTGAGCTAGCGCGTCGTGCAGCATCTGGCTGAGCAGGTCGGTCTCGCGGATGCCCTCCTCGGCCGCGGCTCGCTCAAGCGTCTCGCGGGCGGTCAGCCTGATCTCCTCGACCAGTTCGCCGGCCTGATCGAGGAACGGCACGCCGCGGAAGATCACCTCCGGGTCGGCGACCGAACTGCCGTCCTGCTCGGCGATCGTGACCACGACCACGAAGATGCCGTCGGCGGAGAGCATCCGCCGGTCGCGCAGCGCCACATCGGCGACGTCGCCGATCTCCACCCCGTCGACGAAGATCATCCCCGAGTGCTCGCGCGCGCCGAGGCGGGCGCCGCGATCGTCGATCATCAGCGGCAGGCCGTTGTCGGACTGGAAGACGTCGTCGGGGTCGATTCCGACCGACTCGGCCAGCTCGGCGTGCAGCCGCAGGCGCTTGAAGTCGCCGTGCATCGGCATCACGTAGCGGGGCTTGACGAGGTTCAGCATCAGCTTAAGCTCCTCGGCGTGACCGTGCCCGGAGGCGTGGATCGGCGCATCGCGCGAGGTGATCACGTCGCAGCCGATGTGGTAGAGCCGGTCGATCGTCTCGTTGACGGCGCGCTCGTTGCCGGGGACCGGCGTGGCCGAGAATACGACCGTGTCGCCGTCCTTGAGCTGCACCTGGGGATGGTCGCGGTAGGCCATCCGTCGCAGCGCCGACAGCGGCTCGCCCTGGGAGCCGGTGGAGATGATCACGATCCGCTCGTCGGGGAAGTCGGTCAGCTCGCGCGGGTTGACGATCATCCCCTCGGGGACGTCGATGTGCCCGAGCCGGCGGCCGATCGAGACGTTCTTGCGCATCGAGCGGCCGACCAGCACCACCTTGCGATCGAGCGCCTGGGCGGCGTCGACCACCTGCTGGACGCGGTGGATGTTGGAGGCGAAGCTCGTGACCACGATCCGCCCATCGCAGCGCGAGAAGGTCTCCTGCAAGTGCCGGCCGACCTCCGACTCCGAGGGCGAGAAGCCCTTGCGATCGACGTTGGTCGAGTCGCCGCAGAGCAGCAGCACCCCCTCCCTGCCCAGTTCGGCCAGCCGCGAGACATCGGCCGGCGGGCCGTCGACGGGGGTCTGGTCGAACTTGTAGTCGCCGGTGATCAGCACGGTCCCGAGCTCGGTCCCGAGCGCGACCGCGCAGGAGTCGGGGATCGAGTGGGTCATGTGCACCAGTTCGAGCTCGTAGGGGCCGATGTCGACCGCTTCGCCGGTGTCGAGCTCGATCAGCTCGACGCCCTTCAGCCGGTGCTCTTCGAGCTTCGACTCGGCCATCGCCAGCGTCAGCGGGCCGCTGTAGATCGGCGGCGGCTCGTGCAGCTCGGCCAGCTCGCGGATCACCCAGGGCAGCGCGCCGAGATGATCCTCGTGGCCGTGCGTGATCACGATCGCCTCGATGTCCTTGGCGCGCTCGCGCAGATAGGAGAAGTCTGGCAGCACGAGGTCGATGCCGACCATCTCCGGCGTCGGGAAGCGCAGGCCGACGTCAACGACGACGATCCGGCCGTCGTGCTCGACGACCGTCATGTTCTTGCCGATCTCGCCAAGCCCCCCGAGCGGGAGCACCTTCACGTCGGAAGAAGTCATTGCGCCGCCGTCCGGGCGGCGCCTCTGAGACCGCTGGGAAGCGTCCAGCCTCCCTTGACCGTCACTCCGTGACTCCCGCGCCGGCCGGCAGCAAGCCGTGCCGCTCCAGCATCGCCCTGACCGCAGACAGCTCCTCCTCGGTCGCCTCCACCAGCGGCAGCCGCAGGCCGCCGACTTTGTGGCCGAGCAGGTTCAGCGCCGCCTTGGTGCAGGTCGGGCTGGCGGTCATGAAGAGGGTCTTGTAGACGTCCTGCAAGGAGGCGTCGATCTCGTGGCGGCGCTGCGGGTCGCGCGCCATCTCGCTCATCTGGTCCCCGACGACGTGCGTGGCGACCAGGATGCCGCCGGCGCCGCCCATGTCGAGCGTCTGCGCGAATGTCTCGTTGTCGCCGGAATAGACGGCCAGGCCGTCGATCGGCTGCAGCTCCTGCGGGTTGGACTGCTTGACGCCCTCGATGTGGTCGATCTGCGCAAGCTCCGCAAGCAGCGCCGGGGGCATGTTCGTGCCGGTCCGCGCAGGGATGTTGTAGAGCAGGATCGGCCGGTCGGTGGCCTCTGCCACCTCTTCGTAGTGGCGGCGGATGCCAAGCGGGCTCGGCCGGTTGTAGTAGGGGGTGACGCTGAGCGTCGCGTCCACGCCGAGCTCGGTCGCGCGCCTGGTCAGCTTGACCGCGTGGGCGGTGTCGTTGGAGCCGGTGCCGCCGATGATGCTCACGCCCGCGGGGCGCTCTTTGACGGCCAGCTCGATCAGGCCGAGGTGCTCCTCGTCGTCGAGCGTAGCGGCCTCGCCGGTCGTGCCGCAGACCACGAAGCCTTCGGAGCCGTGCGCGGCGAGATGGTGCATAAGCGCCACAAAGCTCTCGGCCGCGACGTTGCCCTCCTCGTCGAAGGGCGTCACGATCGCGGTCAGAACGGTTCCCAGGTCGAGCATCGCCGCCATTATCCCACGCTCTCCTGCGACTCCTCGAAGAGCAGGTGCTCCAGGCCGATAGTGGGCGAGACCGCGAGGCCGCCGACCTTCCTGATCGCAAGCAGAACGCCGGGCATGAACGAGCGACGGTCGATCGAGTCATGGCGGATCGTGAGCGTCTGACCGAGCGCGCCGAGGATCACCTCCTGGTGGGCGACGAGGCCCGGCAGCCGCACCGAATGGATCGGCGGAGGCAGGCCGCCAGTGGCCTCCGCCATCAGCTGCGCCGTGCGCGCCGCGGTGCCGCTCGGCGCGTCGAGCTTCTGGTCGTGATGCAGCTCGACGATCTCGGCCGCATCCATGTGCCTGGCCGCCTCCGCGGCGAAGCGCATCATCAACACCGCGCCGATCGCAAAGTTCGGCGCCACGAACGCATTTGCCTTCATGCGCGCGCAGGCCTGCTGCAGTGAGTCCAGGTCGAATCCGGTCGTGCCGATCACGACGTGCACGCCCGCCTCCAGGCACGCGAGCGCGTTGGGCAGCGCGGTCTGCGGTCGCGTGAAGTCGACCGCCACGTCGGGATGCTGTTCGAGCGCCGCCTGCAGCGGCTTCCCCAGCGCCGGGTCGGCGAGCGCGATGAGCTCCATATCCGCCGCGCCCTCCACCGCCTCGCAGGTGGCCTGGCCCATTCGCCCCGCAGCGCCCGCCACAGCAACGAGGATGCTCGAGCCGGCATCCGGCCGGCTCTGCCGACCCTGCAGGGAGCCCTCCAGGCTCCCTTGACCGCTGCGATCGATCGGCGATCGATCTCCGCTCACGCGACCACCGCCTCGAGCGTGCGCAGCGCGCGTTCGAGCTCGCCCTCATCCGGGCCGATCGCGGCGATCGAGAGGCTCGGCAAATCCAGCAGCTCACCGGCGAGCTCGCGCAGATCCTCGATCCCGACGGCGTCCACGCGCGCCATTGAATCCTCCAGGCTCAGCAGCGGCAGCTGGTGCAGCACCGAGGCGCCCAAACGGGCCATCCTCACCCCGGTGGACTCCATCGCCAGCGCCATCCGGCCCTTTACGTTCTCCCGCGCTCGGTCGAGCTCTGCCTGATCGGCGGGATGCTCCACGAATCGCCGCAACTCGGTTGCGATCGTGGCGACCGTCTCGGAGAGATTGTCCGGGCGCGTGCCGACGTAGATGCCGATCTCCCCCGTCTGCTCGTAGAGCCCGGAGAAGGAGAACACGGCGTAGGCAAGACCGCGCCGCTCGCGCACCTCCTGGAACATCCGCGAGGAGGGTCCGGCGCCGAGGATCACGTCCATCACCCGCAGCGCAAAACGCCGATCGTCGGAGCGTGCGATGCCGGGGCCGCCGATGCAGAAGTGGTACTGCTCGGTCTCCTTGGCGATGAAGCGCACGCAGCGTGCACCGCGCGGCGGCAGCGGCGGCCAGGTCGGCAGCATCGCGGCAGCTGCATCCGGAGCGACCTCCGCAGCGCAAAACGCCTCACGCGCCAGCTCCACCAGCTGATCGTGCTCGATCGAGCCGGCGGCGGCGATCACCACGTTGGCGGGCAGGTAGCGCCGGTCGTGGTACTCGCGCAGGTCAGCCTCCTCCAACTCCCCCACGGTCTGCGCGCTGCCGATCACCGGCCGTCCGAGCGGATGATCGCCGAAGATCGCTTCGCCGAGCACGTCGAAGATCCGCTCCTGGGGGTCGTCCTCGTACATCGCGATCTCCTCGATCACGACCTCGCGCTCTGCCTGCAGCTCCTCCAGGCGCGGGTGCCAGAGCATCTGGCCCATCACGTCGAAGGCGCGCTCCAGGTGACGGTCGAGCACGCGCGTGGAGAGCGCGGTGGTCTCCCTGTCGGTCTGCGCGTCGAGCTCTGAGCCCATCGCGTCGAAGATCTGGTCAACCTCCTCTGAAGCGTAGCGCTCGGTGCCGCGGAAGAGCATGTGCTCCAACAGATGCGAGATGCCGGCCTGCCCGGCGTCCTCGAAGGCCGAGCCGGCGTGGATCAGGCATCCGATGGCCACCGAGCGCACGCTTGGCACGCGTTCGGTGACCACCTGCACGCCGCCCGGCAGCGTGCTCAGCCTGTGATCTGCATCAGGGCTAGCGATCTCTGCCGGACCCGTGACGAGGACGGCCGGAGCCACGATCGCCGCCGCGCCGAGGTCCGTCGGGACGGCCGTTGCCCGAGGAGCGGCCGTCGCCCTCGCGCGGAGGACGTCCTCCGCCACCGCCGCTGCCGCCGGTGACGCTCGCGAGCTCCTCGACGCTCTTGCCGGCGACGTCCGGGTCCTCGGCCAGTCGCAGGCCGATGCGTCCGCGCTCGCGGTCGACCTCGACCACGCGCACCTGGATCTCATCGCCGCGGTTGAGCACCTCCTCGACGGTGTCCACGCGGCGGCCGGGCGCGACGTTTGAGATGTGCAGCAGGCCGTCTGTCCCCTTGGCCAGCTCCACGAAGGCGCCGAAGGTGGTCGTCTTGACGACCTTGCCGGCGTATTCGTCGCCGACCTCGACCTCCTTCATCATCATCCTGATCCGCTCCAGCAACTGGTCGGACAGCTCGCCGTTGGCGGAGTAGATCAGCACCTGACCGTCGTCGTTGACGTCGATCTGGGAGTCGAACTCCTCCGAGAGCCCACGGATCGTTTCGCCGCCCTTGCCGATCAGCATGCCGATCTGGCTCGGGTCGATCTGGATCGTCTGGATCCGCGGCGCCCACTGGGAGAGCTGCTCGCGCGGCCCGCCGATCGCGTCGGCCATCAGGCCGAGGATGTGGGTCCTGGCCTGCTTGGCCTGCCCGAGCGCGTCGCGCAGGATCTCGAACGTCACGCCCGAGATCTTGATGTCCATCTGCAGCGCGGTGATCCCGCGATCGGTGCCGGCGACCTTGAAGTCCATGTCGCCGAGGTGATCCTCGACGCCGGCGATGTCGGTCAGGACGATGTAGTCATCGCCCTCCTTGATCAGGCCCATCGCGATCCCGGCGACCGGGCGCTTGATCGGCACGCCCGCATCCATCAGCGAGAGCGAGGAGCCGCAGACCGAAGCCATCGAGGAGGAGCCGTTCGACTCCAGGATGTCCGAGACGACCCTGATCGTGTACGGGAACTCCTCGATCGAGGGCACGACCGCGACAAGCGCCCGCTCGGCCAGCGCGCCGTGGCCGATGTCGCGACGCTTGGGGCCAAGGCGGCCGGTCTCGCCCACCGAGAAGGGCGGGAAGTTGTAGTGGTGGAAGTAGTACTTCTTGGTCTGCAACCCGAGCGTGTCCAGGCGCATCTCCTCCTTGAGCGTGCCCAGCGCAGCCGCCGAGAGCGCCTGCGTCTGGCCGCGCGTGAACAGCGCCGAGCCGTGCGTGCGCGGAGTCACGCCCACCTCGATGCTGATATCGCGGATCTCATCGGCCGCGCGGCCATCGGGACGGCGCTTCTCGACGGCGATCCGCTCGCGGATGATCGACTTCTCCAGCGAGTCGAACGCCAGTTTGACCGCGGCGCGACGCGCGGCTGCGGCCTTGACCTGCTCATCGCCTGCGCCCTCGCTCGCGGGCGGCGCGTGCTGTGTGAGCACCTCCTCGCCGACTGCCTCGATCGCGTCCTGACGCTCGAGCTTCTCGACCACCTGGGTGGCGGAATTCAGCGCCGCGCCGTGGGAGGCCTTGATCGCGTCGAGCACCTGCGGGTCCACGCCCGGAGCGTCAACCGGGATCTTCTCGCGGCCGACCTTGGCGGCGAGATCGCGCTGCACTGCGCAGAATCTTCTTGATCTCGCTGTGGGCGATGTCGAGCGCATCGAGAATCTCCGCCTCGGAGATCTCATTTGCGCCGGCCTCGACCATCAGGATCGCGTCCTCGGAGCCGGCCACGATCAGGTCGAGGTCGGAGACGACGGCGCCGTCCTCCTCCGCGCCTTCGTCGCTGAGCGAGGGCTCGGGCGGGTTGACGACGAAGTCGCCGTCGATCTTGCCGATCCGCACCGCGCCGATCGGCCCACCGAATGGCACGTTGGAGATCATCAGCGCCGCGGAGGCGCCGTTCATCGCCAGGATGTCGTAGGGGTGGACGTGGTCCACCGAGAGCGGGATGGCCACGAGATGCGTGTCGTGGCGCCAGCCTTTGTCGAACAGCGGCCGCAGCGGCCGGTCGATCATGCGCGCGGTCAGCGTGGCCTTCTCGCCCGAGCGACCCTCGCGCTTGAAGAAGGAGCCGGGGATCTTGCCCGCGGCGTACATCCGCTCCTCGACGTCAACGGTCAGCGGCATGAAGTCGATGTCGCGCTTGCCGCCCGCGGTGGCCGTGGCGAGCACCATCGTGTCGCCCTGTCGCACCACCACTGCGCCGGAGGCCTGCTTGGCCATCCTGCCCGTCTCAAACGAGAATCTCGCTGCCGGCGATCTCCACGGAGACCCGGGTGACGGAGTCACTGCTCATATTTCCTCTGCTTTCCTCTCCACCCTTCGGCCGGCGGAGCTGTCTTCTCTTTATCTCTCAGTCCGAATGGGCGCAGCTTAGCGGACCGCGACCGAAGCCGGGAGACACTCGCCTGCGGCGCGAGTCCCCGTTTCGGCCAGCGGCAGCCGGCACTCAGAGCGACTTGAGGCCTTCGAGCAGCAGGCTCGGCGCTGGGAAGCTCGGCGGGAGATGGCGCCTGGTAGCTCCAGCGCACAACTCCGTCGGGGCCGACGATCACGAGCGCCCGCTGGGGAAAGCCGCCCTCGTGCAGCACGCCGAAGGCCGCACACGCGGCGCCCTTGGGCTCGAAGTCCGAGAGCTGGGGAATCGAGACGCCGAGCTTCTCCTTGAAGGCCTGCTGGGCCCAGGTCGAGTCGCAGGAAACGCCGTAGATCCGCTCGCCGTTTGCGGTGAGCTGGTCCAGCACACCCTCATAGATCTGCATCTGGTCGGTGCAGACCGGGCTGAAGGCGAAGGGATAGAAGACGAAGATGCTGGTCTGCCCCGGCAAATCCTCCTGCGTCAGCTTCTCGCCGTCTTCCTTGGCCAGCGCGAAGCTGGGAACCTTGGTGCCAGCGGCCAGGACGCTCACCGCGTCACTTCCTCAGACCGAGATCCTTGATGAGAGCCCTGTAGCCCTCGAGGTCGTTGCGCTGCAGGTAGTCGAGCAAGCGCCTGCGTCGGCCGACCAGCTTGAGCAGCCCGCGACGGGAGTGGTGGTCCTTGCTCTGCGCCCGCAGGTGGCTGTCGTTGAGATGGTTGATGCGCTCGGTCAGCATCGCGACCTGGACCTTGGTGCCGCCGACGTCGCCCTCATGGGCACCGTACCGGGCGGCGAGCTCACGCTTTGTCTCAGTGCTCAGCGGCATGCGGCCGCACAGGGTAGCAGGCCGGCCACGGACGACCGTCTTAGAAGGTCTTTCAAAATAGGCGGTGCGGTCGGGGCGTGCATGGACCAAGCTGGGCGACGCGGGACGGGGCAGCGCGTGCTGGTGGCACGCGCAAGCCGGCGCGTGGCGATCCAGCGCCGCGTACAGGTGCGCATCCCGGACGTGACGATCTTTTTGAAAGACCTTCTTAGTCCTGCCGGTGCGCCGCCGCGATCTCGCGGGTGCGCTGCACGTCGCGGTGCATCTGCGCCACCAGCGCCTGCGCGCTCTCGAACCGGCGCTCGCCGCGCAACCGCGCAAGGAAGCTCGACTCCAGGGCGCTGCCGTAGAGATCGCCCTCGAAGTCGAGCAGGTAAGCCTCGATCAGCTCCGCCCTGCCGGTCTGAAAGGTCGGCCGCACGCCGATGCTGACGGCAGCCAGGCGCTCGCCGGCGCGGCAGGCGTAGACGCCGTGCCCGGGGCAGACGAGCTGCTCCTCGGGGACGATGTTGGCGGTGGGAAAGCCGAGCTCGCGGCCGCGCTCGTCTCCATGCACAACCTCGCCGGCCAGCAGGAACGGCGCGCCCAGCAGGCGCGTTGACTCCTCCACCTCGCCGGCGGCCAGCAGGCCGCGGATGTGGCTCGAGGAGACGATCTCGCCGTCGATTTCAAGCAGCGGATGCACGGTCGTGGTGAAGCGCGGGTCCGCCTGCAGCAGCGCCGCGTTGCCCTGCGCGCGGTGACCGAACCTGAAGTTCTCCCCCACCGAGACGTGCACGGCGCCGAGCGCGCCCACGAGCACGTCGTCGATGAACGTACTCGCCTCCCGCGCGGCGAACACCGCGTCGAACGGGATCACGATCAGCTCCTGCACGCCGAGCTGCGCGATCAGCTGCGCCTTGCGCGGCAGGTCGGTCAGCAGCTTCGGCGCGTGCGCGGGCGCGACCACCGAGACCGGATGCGGTTCGAAGGTCAGCACGCTGTCGCAGCCGGCGATCACCTCCCGGTGGCCGAGGTGGACGCCGTCGAAGGTGCCGACCGCCACCCTGCGCTGCGCCTTGCTCACGTCGGGCAGACGGACGATCCTCACGAGCAGAAGCCTATTGGAGCAGCGCGAGCACTTGCTCGATCGAAAGCGGCTGTGGCGCCTCCCACCCCTCTCCCCGGCGTGGCGCCGGGGTCGCCTCGCGCACGTCGAAGGGCCCGATCCGGGTGCGTCGCAGCTCCAGACAGTAGGCGTCGCCGAGGTCGGCGACCAGCGAGCGCACGTAGGTGCCCGAGGAGCACTCGATCTCAAACCGCGCGCGGTCGCCCTGCCGCCAGGTCTGCTCGAAGCGGTGCACGGTCACGAGCCGCGGCGGCATCTGAAAGCTCTCGCCCCGCCGCGCGCGCTTGTAGGCGCGCTGGCCTTCGATCTTGACGGCGGAGTAGATCGGCGGCCGCTGCGAGATCTCTCCGGTCGGCAGCGGCGGCGGGTCGGGCGGGATGCGCCCGGTCGGCCTCGATCTCGCCCTCGGGGTCTCCGGTGCTCGAGCGGGCGCCGAGCACGGCCAGCGTCTCATAGGACTTCGGCAGCGCCATCAGCCGGCTCTGCAGCTTGGTCGCACGGCCGAGCAGGATCAGCAGCAGCCCCGTGGCGAACGGGTCCAGCGTGCCGGCGTGTCCGGTCTTCACGCCCCCGAGCCGGCCCCTGATCGCCGCCACGACGTCGTGGGAGGTGACGCCCGCCGGCTTGTCGATCGCGAGAACGCCCTCCACGTCAGGTGGAGATAGCGGCGGCGTGCTCCCCGTCGAGCCACAGCGATATCTCGCGGCGAAGCAGCGCCGTGATCTCCTGCGCGTCGAGGTCGGTGGTGAAGCCCGCCGCCCGGCGATGCCCGCCGCCGCCTTCGACGCGCGCGATCGCCGAGACGTCAACGTCTTCGCCGGTGGCGCGCAGCGAGACCTTTCGTCGCAGCGCACCGTCGGCCGCCTGCACCTCGCGCACGAGCGCTGCGACCTTCGTGCCGCGCACGGCGCGCAGGTGGTCAACGATCCCCTCGTGATGGCTCTCCTCCGCGCCGGTGGCCGCCAGGTCCGCGAGTGTGATCGAGGCGAGCGTCAGCCTGCCCTGGTCGTAGCTGCGCACGCTTGAGAGCGCCCGCGCAAGCAGGGCGAGCTTGGCCAGCGGCATCTCCTCGTAGAGGCGGCGGTAAATCCGCTGCACGTCCACCCCGGCCTCGATCAGCTCGGCCGCCATCTGGTGGGCGCGCGGGCCGGTGTTCTCGTACATGAAGCGGCCTGTGTCGGTGATCAGCGCCACGTAGAGCGCGTCGGCGATGCGGCCCTGCGGAGCGAAGTCGAGCCCGTGCATCAGCTCCCAGACGATCTCGGCGGTGCAGGAGGCATTCGGCACGACGTAGTTCACGGTCCCGAAGCCGGTGTTGTCGTGATGATGATCGATGTTGATCAGGTGCTTGCCGTCGCGCAGCACGTCGGCCTTGTTGCGGTCGATGTTGCCGCAGTCGAGGAAGATCACGGTGCGGTCGGCGATGTCGGCCGGCGGCTCGTGGATCGCGTTCTCCGGCGCGAAGAAGCTGTACTCGTAGGGCAGCGGCAGGTCGCTGGGCGCGATGAACATCTCCGCCTGCTTGCCAAGCGCAATCAACAGTCCGTGCATCGCCAGCAGCGACCCGAGCGCGTCCCCGTCGGGCGCCTCGTGGGTGGCGAGCACAAAGCGCGAGTCGGCCTGCAGCAGCGTCAGAACCTGTTCTCTCGCGCCTACCCCGTTGAGGCTCATGCCTGCTCCTGTTCCTCGCGCAGCAGACGTTCGATCCGCATCGCGTTGTCGGTGGTGGCGTCGTAGTGGAACTGCAGGGTCGGGGTGCGCTTGAGGCGCAGCTGGCCGGCGATCCGCTGCTGCAAAAAGCCGTGGGCGCTTTGCAGCCCTTCCATCGAGCTCTCGCGCTGGCGCTCGTCGCCCAGCACGCTGACATGCACATGTGCATGTCTGAGGTCTGGGCTGGTCCTCACATCGGTCACGGTGACGAATCCCACGCGGGGGTCCTTGATTTCGCCGGCAAGCGCATCCCCGATCACCTCTCGGATCGCCTCCTCCACGCGAGCAAGCCGGTCGGAGGTCATCGTACTGCCCCGGCAGGCGTACTTACGCGAGCTCCCGCTCGCGCAGGCGGGTCTCGTAGACCTCAAGCACGTCGCCCTCGCGCAGATCCTGGAAGTTGGTCAGCACGATCCCGCACTCGTAGCCGCTTGCGACCTCGCGGGCGTCCTCGTTGAAGCGCCGCAGGCTTTCGATCGTGGTGTCGTAGATCACGGTGCCCTCGCGCACCACGCGCACGCGGGCGCCGCGCGCGATCTTGCCGTCGGTCACATAGGAGCCGGCGATCACGCCGATCTTGGAGGCCCTGAAGAGCTGGCGCACCTCCGCCTGGCCGACGGGCGTCTCGACCTCCTCTGGATCGAGCATGCCCTGCATCGCAGCCCGCAGCTCTTCGATCGCCTTGTAGATCACCGAGTAGGAACGGATCTCAACGCCCTCGCGCTCGGCCAGACGGCGCGCGTCGCCGACCGGGCGAACGTTGAAAGCGAGGATCAGCCCGCCGGAGGCCACCGCCAGCATCACATCGGACTCGTTGATGCCGCCCACGCCGCGGTGGATCACGTTGACGGTGACCTCGTCCTGCGGCAGCTTTGCGATCTCGTCCTCGATCGCCTCCAGAGATCCGGCGACATCGGCCTTGACGACCAGGCCAAGCTCCTTGACCGCGCCTTCCTGAGCCAGCTTGAAGACGTCCTCCAGGGAGATCTTGCGGCCCGAGCGGCGCGCGAGCGCCTCGCTCTTCAGGCGCGTGGAACGTTCGGCGGCAAGCTGGCGCGCCCGGCGCTCGTTCTCCACCACGCGCACGTGCTCGCCCGCCTCGGGCACGCCGTCGAAGCCGAGCACCTCGACCGGCTGGCCGGGGCTCGCTCGCTTGATGCGCAAGCCGGTGAAGTCGTTCATCGCACGCACCCGGCCGTGGTGGGCCCCGGCGACCAGCGCGTCGCCGACGTGCATGGTGCCGCGCTGGATCAGGATGCTGACCACCGGCCCGCGGCCCGGGTCGAGCTTGGACTCGATCACGGTCCCGGAGGCATCCACGTCGGGGTTGGCCTTCAGCTCCTCCAGGTCGGCGACCACCTGGATCGTGTCGAGCAGCTCGGAGAGGCCCTGGCCGGTCTTGGCCGAGACGTCGACGAACTCGATCTCCCCGCCCCAGTCTGATGGCTGCAGGCCGTGCTGGGCCATCTCGCTGCGCACGCGCTCGGGCTGCGCGCCCTCCTTGTCGACCTTGTTGACGGCGACCACGATCGGCACTTCGGCCGCCTTGGCGTGGTCGATCGCCTCCTCGGTCTGGGGCTTTACGCCATCGTCGGCGGCGACCACGATCACCGCCACGTCGGTCACGCGCGCGCCGCGGGCGCGCATCGCCGTGAACGCCTCGTGGCCGGGGGTGTCCAGGAACGTGATCTCCTTGCCGGCGTGGCTCACCTGGTAGGCGCCGATGTGCTGGGTGATGCCGCCGGCCTCGCCCGCGGCCACCTCGGTCTTGCGGATCGCGTCCAGCAGCGAGGTCTTGCCGTGGTCGACGTGGCCCATGATCGTGACCACCGGCGGGCGGTCGGCGAGCTCCTGCTCATCGTCGTCGAACTCGGGCTCGAGCTCGACCTCGTCGGCGGCGTGGACGACCTCGATCTTCTTCTCGAACTCGTCGGCGAGCACCTGGATCGCGTCGTCGGAGAGCGTCTGTGTCAGGGTCGCCATCTCGCCGAGGCTCATCAGCTTCTTGATCACCTCGGGCACCGGCACGCCGAGGTACTCCGCCACGTCCTTGACCGTGGAGCCGGAGTTGACGCGGATCAGGTCAACGGCTTCGGCGCTGGCCGAGTCGATCGGCGCGATCGTTTCGTCGTAGACGCCGCGCCGGCGCCGGCCTCGCCGCGGTGGGCGCCGCGGAGGTTGGGTGGCGGGGCCGCCGGTCGTTCGGCGGGATGCCTGGGAGTCGATCACCACGCGCCTGCGGCCCCCCGCCCTGCCGGCTCCGCCGGGGGTCTGCTCGCCGGTGCGCGAGTCGCGCGTGGGACGAGCGTGCGGCGCGGGCTTGGCAGCGGCGCCGTCGGTGGCCGGGGTGGCTGCGTCGACCGCGGGCGCAGCGGGCGCCTTCGCCTCTGCCTGCGCAGCGGGGGCCTGCTTTGGCGCGGGCGGTGCCTGCTGCGGAGCCGCGGCTGTTGCGCCGTCCGATGCGGGCGTCTTGACGGCAGCCGGGGCGGGCGCAGTAGCCCCGTTTGCCCCGAGCGCCTTCAGCGCGCTGGCCTCGTCCACCGAGGACGCCGCGGCCTTCGCATCGATCCCGGCGGCGTGCAGCCGCTCGAGCAGCTCCTTGCTGGAGACTTTCTGCTCCTTGGCGATCTCGTGCACGCGCTTCTTGCTCATCGGGACCCCGATTCTAGGAGGTCCGATGAGTCGATCTTCGGCCCGCAGCGCAGCGTCCGCACGATCCCGCCGCGCTCCAGCGCGCGCTGGAGGCACTCGCGCGCGGGGATGCCGCGACCGCATGCGCAGACGTAGGCGCCGCGGCCTCCGAGGCGGCCGCGCTCGTCGATCACGATCGCGCGCCGCGGCCCGGTCTTGGGCCAGACCGCAAGGCGCACGAGGTCTTGCTTGCCGGTGATCCGCCCGCAGCCGGTACACCGGCGCTGCGGCACATGGGCCGCTATGACGTCTGCTCCCCGGTGACCTCGGCGTGGGTCTCCTGCTCGGCGGCGGGCGCCGGGTCCTCGACATCCACGGCCGCTGAGCCATTGTCCGAGGCCGTCGCGGAAGCCTGATCGTCGGCCACCTGCTCGGGCTCAGGCGCCGACTCCTGCTCGCCGCCGGCCAGGTCCACCACACGGTCGCTGTCGATGTTCGCCAGCGCCTGATGGGCGTCCAGGCCGCAGTAGCGCGAA
This sequence comes from uncultured Actinomycetota bacterium, assembly GCA_963725915.1. Lineage (GTDB taxonomy): Bacteria > Actinomycetota > Thermoleophilia > Solirubrobacterales > Solirubrobacteraceae > Palsa-744. The sequence continues at coordinate 170,479 of CAVSAL010000005.1, forward strand.
CCGGGCAGCGAGGCATTGGGGCAGCGGCGGCCGTTTGAGAGGATCGCCGCGCAGCGGCCGGAGACCTCCTCCTCCTCGCCGTAGCCCTGCTCGGCCTCCTCGGCGGCGAACTCGGTCTCCGAGCGGATGTCCACGCGCCAGCCGGTCAGGCGCGCGGCCAGCCGCGCGTTCTGGCCTTCGCGGCCGATCGCCAGCGAGAGCTGATCGTCGGGGACGATCACAGTCGCCTGCTTGTTCTCGTCGTCGACCAGCACCTCGCGCACCCGCGCGGGAGACAACGCCTTTGCCACGAAGCGCGCGGGCTCTTCGTTGAAGGGGATGATGTCGATCTTCTCCCCGCGCAGCTCGGAGACGACCATCCGCACGCGCGAGCCGCGCGGGCCCACGCAAGCGCCGACCGGGTCCACGCCGTCGGTGTGGGAGACGACCGCGATCTTGGAGCGGTAGCCCGGCTCGCGCGCGACGCCGACGATCTCCACGAGGCTGTCGGCGATCTCGGGAACCTCGAGCTCGAAGAGCTGCTTGATCAGCTCGGGGTCGCGGCGGGAGACGATGATCGAGGGGCCCTTGGTCGAGGGCGAGACCTCCTTGATCACGGCCTTGATCCGCTGGGAGTGGTCGTAGCGCTCACCGTCAACCTGCTCTGACTTGGGCAGCAGCGCCTCGACGCGCTCGCGCAGCTGCACGAGCGTGTAGCGCGAGTCGGACTGCTGCACGATCCCGGTCACGAGCTCGCCGACGCGGTCGCGGTATTCCTCGAACATCATGTCGCGCTCGGCCTCGCGGATGCGCTGCAGGATCACCTGCTTGGCGGTCTGGGCGGCGATCCGCCCGAAGTCGTCGGGGGTGACGTCGCGCTCGTCGATCTGGTCGCGGTACTCCTCGAACTTCTTGGGGTCGATCACCGGCTCCTGCGGTTCGCGCAGCTCGCCGGTCTCGGGATCCACGATGGTTTCCTCGTCGATCGTCTCGACGATCAGGTGCGCCTCCAGCCGTTCGGGGATGATCAGTTCGATCACACGGAAGTCGGCGGTCTCACGGTCGATTTCCACGCGCGCGTACTTGGCCGCCCCCGGCTGCTTCTTGTAGGCGGAGAGCAGCGCGTCCTCCAGGGCGATCATCAGCTTCTCCGGCTCGATGCCCTTCTCGCGCGCCAGCGCGTGCATGGCCTCCAGGATTTCGCGTGACATCGATCTACTCCTCGACGAGGTTGCAACGACGGATGTCCGAGTAGGGGATCGCGACGATCCCCTCCTCGGCGGCCAGTGTGATCTCGCTCTCGGAGGCGCCCATCGACTCGCCGGTGTAGCTGCGCCGCCGCGCAGAGGCGCCCGCGTCCGCCGCGTGCGCGCAAGCGCCTGAGCGTTCCTCGATGTGCCCGCCGGCCGGCTGTGGTCCACGTACGCGCACACGCGCGCGATGGCCGATGTAGCGCTGGAAGTGGTCGGGCTTGCTCAGCGGACGTTCGTTTCCGGGCGAGGAGACCTCGAGCGTATAGCGATCCCGCATATCCGACAGATGACCGCTGACTCGTTCACACAGCGAGAGCGTCACGCCGTCGGGATGGTCGATGAAGACCCGCAGGGTCCCTCCGCCGAGCACCTCGGCGAGCAGCACCTCGACCTGCGGCTCGGCAACTGCCAGCCGCTGCTCGATCTCTTCTTGGAGTGCTGTCATTGGACCTCCTGACGACGAAAAAAAAGCGGGCGGGCGCCCACTTTCGATACGACTGCCGGCACGGGCGCCGGCGAGAAAGCCGTAGCAGCGAGAATAGCACCGCTTGCGCTGGCGATCAGGAGCCGTGCGCAGCCTTGCGCGCGCGATCGCGGTAGAGCCGGTAGTCGGCTCGCTGCGGCTGCAGCGAGCACGCGAGCGCGAGCGGCTTGCAGGCTTCGTGGTGGCGGCCCATCAGCTGCATCGCGCGGCCCAGGCAGAAAAGCGCGTAGTCGTTGGTAGGCGCGGCGCTGGCGAGCGCCTCGAACTCACGCGCGGCCTGCTCGTAGCGGCAGGCGTGGAAGAGCGCGCGACCGAGCGCCTCCCTGATCGAGGTCTTCTCGGGCGCGAGGTCGCGCGCCCTGCTCAGCGGCACGATCGCCGCCTGATAGTCGCCGTGGCGCAGCAGGTCGCAGCCACGCATGTACAGGTCATAGAGGCTGTCCATGCAGGATCACTCTAGCCGCCGGATCGGCGATCGCTAAGCAGGTGTGCGCAGCCGCTGCACCGCGTCGAGGATCCCCTCGGCGACCTTGCGCTTGCTCGCCTTGGCGATGCTCTGCTCCCAATCGGCGGCGATCACAACGACCTCGTTGTCGGGCGTGCCGAAGCCGATGTCGGCGCGGGAGATGTCGTTGAGCACGATCGCGTCGAGATGCTTCTCGGACAGCTTGGCGCGCGCGTGCTGCAGGCCGTCGGCGCCGTGCTCGGCGGCGAAGCCGATCAGCGTCTGGCCCTCCCGGCGGTCTGCGCCAAGGCCGGCGAGCACATCGGGGGTCGGCTCCAACTGGAGGCTCAGCGCGCCGAGCTCGCGCTTCTTGATCTTGCCCTGCACCGGGCTGGCCGGGCGGAAGTCGGCGATCGCGGCTGCCATCAGCAGAACGTCGCAGCCGGGCATCTCGCGCTCGCAGGCCCGCTGCATCTCCTCGGCGCTCGGCGCCTCGATCCAGCGCACGCCGGGCGGCTTTGGCAGCGCCACGTTGGCCGCGATCACGCTGACCTTGGCTCCGCGGGCGGCGGCTGCTTCGGCAAGTGCGAGGCCCATCCGGCCGGTCGAGGTGTTGCCGACGAAGCGCACGCCGTCGATCGGCTCGCGGGTGCCGCCGGCGGTGATCAGCACGCTGGTGCCAGCCCAGCCGCCGGCCTGCTGTGCGCCGTTGGGCGACCGCTCGCCAAGGATCGCCTCGCAGGCGGCAAGCAGCGAGGCCGGCTCGGGCAGCCGGCCGATGCCCTGCTCGCCCTTGGAGGCAAGGCGGCCGGCCTCCGGCTCGATCACGTGCGCCCCCCGCTCCCGCAGCAACGCGATGTTCGCCTGCGTGGCGGGGTGCTCGTACATGCGCGCGTTCATCGCGGGCGCGATCGCGATCGGACAGCTCGCCGCCAATGCGGCCGTGCTGAGCATGCCCTCCGCGTGCCCGTGTGCGAGCTTTGCGATCGTGTTCGCCGAAGCGGGCGCGACCAGCAGCAGGTCGGCTTTGGCCACGATCTCCAGGTGGCCGATCGGGTCGTGCGACGGCGGCTGCTCGCCGGGGAAGGCGCCGCGCGCGGGATCGGGGTCGAACTCGCCGACGAGCACCGGCGCGCCGGTGAGCGCCTCAAAGGAGGCGGCGCCGATGAAGCGGCGGCTGCTCGGGGTCTGCAGCACGCGCACCGCGTGCCCGGCGCCGGTGGCCAGGCGCACGAACTCGAGTGCCTTGTAGGCCGCGATGCCGCCGCTGACGCCGAGCAGGATCCTGGCCATGAAGCAGTTCTATCGGTTCAGATCACGTTGCCGCACCAGCGACATCGGGACTACCTGTAGTGGTACTTGATCTTTCCTGCCGCCACTTCTTCGAGAGCGATCGTCAGGTAGTTCTTGGACTTCGTCTCGATCATCGGTGGCGGGAACTCGTCGAAGGTGCCCTCGCCGAGGTTGTGGTAGTAGCTGTTTATCTGGCGCGCGCGCTTGGCTGCGACCAGGACGCCTGCGTAGTTCGAGTCAACGTTCTCGAGCAGGCGGTCAACGCGGGGTGAGATCATCGGGCATTCGCCTTTCCTGGATGGAGCTTCAGTCTAGAGGCTCCGGGTCGCCAAGCGCTTGGCGCACCAGCGCGACCAGCTCCTGCTGGGCGTCCGGCAGGCGGTCGTTGACGATCACGTGCGAGAACTCGCTCTGGGCCGCAAGCTCCTGCTCGGCGACCGCGAGGCGACGCGCCACCTCATCCTCGTCGTCTGTGCCGCGCCCGGCCAGGCGCTCTCTGAGCACCGGCAGGGAAGGCGGCGCGATGAACACCTGGACGGCGTCGGGCATGCTCGCCCGCACCTGGCGCGCGCCCTGAACCTCGATCTCCAGCACCACCGGCACGCCCGCCGCAAGGCGGCTCTCCAGCTCGCTGCGCAAGGTGCCGTAGCGGCGGCCGGCGTAGTCGGCGTGCTCGACGAAGCCGCCCTCGCGCTGCAGCCGATCGAACTCCTCGCCTGAGAGGAAGTGGTACTGGACCCCATGCTGCTCGCCCGGTCGCGGCGCGCGGGTCGTGGCCGAGACCGAGAGCTCCAGCTGCGGAAGTTGCTCCATCAGGCCGGATATGAGTGTGCCCTTTCCGACGCCGGAGGGGCCGGTGATCACGAAAACGCGCGCCATCCGCGGGACCATATTGAGGGCTGCGGCCGAATCGATCGCGAGCGCGGCCGAGTCTCCCAACCGAGCGCCCGCCGGCGGCGAATACCCTGCTTGGGGCGCCGGCATCTAGCGTCGCAGCAGGGCGACCAGCTCGGTGCGCTGCCGCTCTGAGAGCCCGCCGATCGTCTTGCTCGGCGAGATGCGGCAGTGGGCGAGCACCTTGTTCACCTTCACGCGACCGTACCGCGGAACGGACAGCAGCAGGTCGAAGACCTTCGCGGTCTCCACGCAGCTCGGCGGCTCCAGCAGCAGCGCGTCGATCGAGAGCCGTCCCGCCTTCAGATCGCGCTTGACTTTGGCGCGTTGAGTCCGAATGTGGTTGGCGCGCGCGAGCGCGTCCATGCGCTGGATGTGAGATCGCTCAGCCGCTCGCGGGCTGCGATCGCCGGGTCGTGGGATGTGTCCTGCGCTGCCGGCGCCGTGTCGGTCGCGATCGCCATGGACGGCGAGTGTACACGGACCGGGACGGCGTTTGATGCCAGATTCCGCAATTTAGCTGAACCTGTACTTGAGGTTCATGCACCTGGAGGCCGCTGTACGGTGACATCGCGCGTTTGCAGGGGTTTCGTCCGGTCCGCCCTGCCCTCAGGTAGATCTCCGCGGCAATCCGCGCGGCCGCGGCCGGGTCGCGAAAGCTCTCCGTGCCGACTGCCACGAGCGTGGCGCCAGCGGCGCGCAGATCGCGGGCGTGAGCGGCGCTCTGGACCCCTCCCATGCCGACGATCGGAAGTGTCACCGCGGCTGCCACCGCAGATACTTGGGCCAGCGCGACCGCACGGATCGCAGGACCGGAGAGCCCGCCGGTGCGCCCGCCCAGCCAGGGCCTGCCCGAGCCCGGCGTCAGCGCCATCGCGCGCAGCGTGTTGATCAGCGAGACCGCATCGGCTCCGCCGCGCTGCGCCGCCGCCGCGCAGGCCGCCACGTCGGCGGCGTTCGGCGTCAGCTTGACGATCAGCGGCTTGGCGGTTTCTCCGCGCACCGCGCGCGTGACCTGCTCCAGCTGCGCCGGGTCCGAGCCGATGTCCAGCCCCGTCTTCACGTTCGGGCAGGAGACGTTCAGCTCAATCGCGCCGATCTCGGGCCGGCACTCGCACGCGGCGACGAGCTCGCAGAGCTCCTGCGCGGTCGATCCCATCACGTTAGTTATAAGCGGTACTGATAGCTCCGCGAGCTTCGGCAAATCCTCTGATATGTAGCGGGACAGCCCCTTGTTGGGAAGACCGATCGAGTTGATCAGCCCCGCCGGCGCCTCCCACAGACGGGGAGCCGGGTTGCCGGCGCGGGGCTCCAGCGTGATCGTCTTGGAGACGAACGCCGAGAACGGGAAGCGCTCCATCAACTGCTCGCCGAAGACCTCCCGGGCAGCGATCGCGTCGAAAGTGCCTGAGCCGTTGACGATCGGGTGAGTGAGCTGCAGGCCGCAGAAGTCGATCATGAGACGTGCTCCAGCTCGCCGGCGTCGACCACCGGCCCATCCACGCAGACGCGCAGGTAGCCGCCGCCGCGTCGCGGGACCGCGCAGCCGTAGCACGCGCCGTAGCCGCAGGCCATCCCCGCCTCCAGCGCGAGCTCCGCCGGCACCGCGTGTCGCTCGCAGATCGCGCGCACGCTCTCGAGCATCGCCGGCGGCCCGCAGGCCCTGACGACCGACGGCTGCCCGTCGCGCAGATGCGCTTCCAGCAGCTCGGTCACCAGGCCGTGGCGCCCGAGCGAGCCATCGTCCGTGGCCAGTACGGGATCGCGCAGCAGGCAGGACGCCTGCGCGTGCTCGCCATCGCGGAAGCCAAGCAGCGTCACCGACCGCGCAAGGCCCCCGGCCGCCTCGATCGCATCCTGCAGGATCATCATCGGCGCGATCCCGATCCCGCCGCCGATGAGAATCGTGCGCGCCGCCGACGGCGCCTGCGTGAAGCCGCGTCCCAGCGGTCCGAGCGCCCACAGCCCCTCGCCCGGACGCAGCGCGCATAGGCGCGCGGTGCCCGGACCCACGTCCTCGATCAGGAAGGCGCACTCCCCCTCCGGCGTGCGCCGCGCGATCGAGAACGCGCGCGGCAGATAGGGCCGCTCGTCCACGCCGGCGCCCCACCCCTCCGCGGCTGCCAGCATCGCGAACTGGCCGGCACACGCTGCGGGCGCATCCCGATCGAGCGCCCAGAGCAGCCGGTAGGCGCCGACCTGCTCGTTGCGCGTGACCTTCAGCAGCCTGCGACCAAACGGTGCCGGCTGCCCCCGCCGGCCTGCTGGAAGCTCACGCCACCCCGGCGCGGTGACTCGGCCGATCGTGCAGCTGCTGCAGGCAGAGCACCTCGGGCGGGCCCGCCTTGCCCGCGCGTGCGATCGCCCGCGCCGCGGAGATGCCCGCGGCCAGCGTCGTCAGGCAGGGAATCCCGCGACGCACCGCCGCATGGCGGATCTCCCAGCCGTCGCTGCGCGCGCCGGAGCCGGTCGGCGTGTTGACGACGAGGTCCACGTCCCCGCGCTCGATCCAGTCCACCACGTGTGGCGATCCCTCGCCGATCTTGTTCAGCGGCGCCACCGGCACCCCCATCCGCGCGATCGCCTCGGCGGTGCCGCGCGTGGCCACGATCGCAAAGCCCGCGTCGTGCAGCAGCTGGGCGATCGAGAAGGCGCCCGCCTTGTCGGAGTCGGTGACCGAGATGAACGCGGTGCCCGACGCCGGCAGCGGCACGCCCGCGGCCGCCTGCGCCTTGGCGAATGCCGTCGGGAAGTCGCGCGCGATCCCCATCACCTCGCCCGTGGAGCGCATCTCGGGGCCGAGCACCGCGTCGGCGCCGTCGAAGCGGTCGAACGGCATCACCGCCTCCTTGACCGAGACGTGGTCGCCGAAGCCGAGCCCTTCGCGCTCGCGCGGCAGGCCGAGCTCGGCGATCCGCCGGCCAGCATGATCTGGCAGGCGAGCTTTGCCAGCGGCAGGCCGACGGCCTTGGAGACGAACGGCACCGTGCGCGAGGCGCGCGGGTTGGCCTCGATCACGTACAGCTCGCCGTGGTGGACGGCGTACTGGACGTTCAGCAGCCCCACCACCCCGACCTCCAGCGCGATTCCGCGCGTGGCCGCCCGGATCTGCTCGAGCATCTCCTGCCCGAGCGAGTGCGGCGGCAGCACGCAGGCGCTGTCGCCGGAGTGCACGCCGGCCTCCTCGACGTGCTGCATGATCCCGCCGATCCAGACCTCGGTGCCGTCGCAGAGCGCGTCAACGTCGACCTCCACGGCGTCCTCCAGGAAGCGGTCGAGGTAGATAGTGGTGCGCTGATCGGCATCGACCTCACGTCGCAGATAGTCGGCAGCCCCTCGCTGGAGTAGACGATCTCCATCGCCCGGCCGCCGAGCACGTAGGAGGGCCGCACGAGCAGCGGGTAGCCGACCTGCTCTGCCGCGTCCAGCGCCTCCTGCGTGCTGCTCGCAGTCGCGTACGGCGGCGCCTTGTAGCCCAGGCGCGCGAGCAGCGCGCCGAAGCGGCCGCGATCCTCGGCCAGGTCGATCGCCTCCACGCTCGTGCCGAGCAGCGGCACGCCCGCCTGCTCCAGGCCGGCGGCGAGCTTCAGCGGCGTCTGCCCACCGAACTGCACGATCACGCCGTGTGGCTGCTCCACCTCGACCACACCGAGCACATCCTCGAGCGTCAGCGGCTCGAAGTAGAGGCGATCGGAGGTGTCGTAGTCGGTGGAGACGGTCTCCGGGTTGCAGTTGACCATCACCGCATCCATCTCCATCTCTCTGACCGTCATGGCGGCGTGCACGCAGCAGTAGTCGAACTCGATGCCCTGGCCGATCCGGTTGGGCCCGGCGCCGAGGATCATCACCGAGGGCCGCTCGCCGCGATCGACCTCGTTCTCGGCGGTCCCGCCGTGCGCGGGCCGCTCGAAGCTCGAATAGTGATACGGCGTGCGCGCCGGGAACTCTGCCGCGCAGGTGTCCACCGACTTGAACGTGCGCTGCCCGCAACTGGATCCCACCGACTCCCGCGGGTCCAGCGCCAGCGCCTTCATCTCACGCAGGAACCACGGGTCGATCGCGCTCGCCGCGCGGATCTCCTCGACCCCGCGGCCGCGCCGCAGCAGCTCGAAGATCGCCTCGTAGCGATCGGGCGCTGGGGTCGCAAGGCTCTCCAGCAGGAGCTCGTCGGAGAGATCGCCCAGACACGGCGGCTTGTCCAGCTCGCGCGAGCGCATCGCCTTGGCAAACGCCTGCGCGAACGTGCGCCCGATCGCCATCGCCTCCCCCACCGACTTCATGTGGGTCGAGAGCGAGGGCGTCGCCCCCGGGAACTTCTCGAAGGCGAAGCGCGGCCACTTCACCACCACGTAGTCGAGCGTGGGCTCAAACGCGGCGGGCGTGACGCCGGTGATGTCGTTGTCGATCTCCTCCAGCAGATAGCCGACCGCCAGCCGCGCAGCGATCTTCGCGATCGGGAATCCGGTCGCCTTGGAGGCAAGCGCCGATGAGCGCGAGACGCGCGGGTTCATCTCGATCACGAGGATCTCCTCGGTGTCCGGGTTGACCGCGAACTGGACGTTCGATCCGCCGGTCTCGACGCCGACCGCCCGGATCACGGCGATCGCCTGGTCGCGGATGCGCTGGTAGAGGCTGTCGGTCAGCGTCTGCTGCGGGGCGACGGTGACCGAGTCTCCCGTGTGCACGCCCATCGGGTCGATGTTCTCGATCGAGCAGACGATCACGACGTTGTCGGCCTTGTCGCGCATCACCTCCAGCTCGAACTCGCCCCAGCCGAGGACCGACTGATCGAGCAGCACCTGCCCGATCGGAGAAGCTTCGAGGCCGCCCGAGACGATTTCCGTGAACTGCTCCGGGGTGCGCGCGATGCCGCCGCCGCGACCGCCAAGCGTGAACGCCGGGCGCACGATGCAGGGCAGCCCGAGATCCCCCACAGCCGCCTGTGCCTGATCGAGGCTCGTCGCGATCGCGCTTGCGGGCATTCGCAGCCCGGCGCGCTCCATCGCGTCGCCGAACAGTTCGCGGTCCTCGGCGCAGGCGATCGCGTCGTAGTCGGCGCCGATCAGCTCCACGTGCAAGCGCGTAAGCGTGCCGTCGTCCTTCAGCGCCTTGGCGAGGTTCAGCGCGGTCTGCCCGCCGAGCGTCGGCAGCAGCGCGTCCGGGCGCTCGCGCTCGATCACCTGCGCCACCGGCCCCGGCAGCAGCGGCTCGACATAGGTCGCGTCGGCGACGTCGGGGTCGGTCATGATCGTCGCCGGGTTGGAGTTGACCAGCACGATCTCGTAGCCCTCCTGACGCAGCACCCGACACGCCTGCACCCCGGAGTAGTCGAACTCCGCGGCCTGACCGATCACGATCGGCCCGGAGCCGAGGATCAGGATCTTCTTGATGTCGGTGCGCTTAGGCAAGGCTCGCCAGCATCCGGTCGAAGAAGTGCACGCTGTCATGCGGGCCGGGGCCGGCCTCGGGGTGGTACTGGACGCTTGCGCCGGGGACGTCGAGCAGCGTCAGCCCCTCGACGGTGCGGTCGTAGAGATTGACGTGCGAGAGCAGCGCGGCGCCGAAGTCGGTCTCCCAGCGCACCGGCTGATCGGACTCGATCAGCTGCCCACCATCCGGCGCCAGCACCGCGAAGCCGTGGTTCTGCGAGGTGATCTCCACGCAGCCGCTGGCCAGATCCTTGACGGGATGGTTGGCGCCCCGGTGGCCGAACGGCAGCTTGAAGGTCGAAAGGCCAAGCGCCCGGCAGAGCATCTGATGCCCGAGGCAGATCCCCCACACCGGCTTGACGCCGAGCACGCCCCGCACCGTCTCCACCACGTAGTCGAGCGCGGCGGGGTCACCGGGGCCGTTGCCCAGCAGCACGGCATCGGGGTCGCCGTCGAGCAGATCCTGCGGCGAGCTCGTACAGGGGTAAAGGCGCACGCGCGCGCCGCGCTCCACCAGCTTGCGCACGATCGATGACTTCACGCCCGTGTCGAGCACTGCGATCAGGGGCGCGCTGCCCGCGCCGTGGCCGTTGGTGGCACCGCCCAGCTCGCTGACCTCGCCCGGGCTGACGACGCGCGCGAGGTCGCGGCCGCTCATCGGCGGCTCTGCCGCTATCAGCCCCATCGCCTCGGCGGGCATCATCGCGCCGGGGAACAGCCCGCCGCGCATCGAGCCCTCCTGCCTGATGTGTCGCACCAGCGCGCGCGTGTCCACGTCGCTGATCGCCGGCACGCCGCAGTCGGCAAGCCAGGAGAGCCAGCCGCGCTCGGCGCCGGGCGAATCCTCGAAGTCGCAGGCGGCGCGCATGATCGCGGCCTTGGCCCAGACGCTCTGGGACTCCATCGCCTGCGCGCTGACGCCGTAGTTGCCGATGTGCGGGTAGGTGAAGGTCAGCAGCTGCCCGGCAAACGACGGGTCGCTGACCGACTCCTGGTAGCCGGACATCCCGGTGGTGAAGACGACCTCACCAACTGCGTGGGCACGCGCGCCACAGGCCAGCCCGTCGAAACGGAAACCGTCCTCCAGCAGTACGTATGCGCTATCCGCGGCCATCAGACGATCAACTTCTGGATCGCCTTGAACTCTGGGGTCCCGGCCCGCTCCAGCAGCTCAAAGAGCGCGGCCTCGACCGTGCTGACGATCGCGCCGGCGCGCTCCAGGCGCTCCAGCCCGCGCTCGTAGTCGACCCGGTGCCGCGAGCCGACCGCATCGGCTGGGATATGCACCTGCACCCCGCGGTCGAGCAGATCCAGCGCGGTCTGGGAGACGCAGACGTGCGCCTCGATGCCGCACACGATCGCCTGGTCGCGCCCCTGCAGGCTGAATCCATCCGCGCGCACGGCCGAGAACACCGTCTTCTCCAGCGGCGTCTCCTGCTCGAGGCCCACTGCGTCCACCGTCGGGCCAAGGCCCTTCGGGTACTGCTCGCTGACGATCCGCGGCAGCTGCAGGATCCGTGCCGCCGAGAGCAGCTTGCCGCATGCGGATGCCACCTCGTCGAAGGTCTCATAGGCGGAGAAGCCCTGCTGGACGTCGATCAGCACCAGCGCCGCGCGCTCGCGGGAGAGCACGCTCATGCGACCACCGTGAACGCGCGCTGGCGGTAGGCGATCGTGCCGTCGGCAACCGTCAACATCACGCGGCCGCTCAGGCGCCTGCCGGCGAAGCAGCAGTTCTCCGAGCGGCTCTCCCAGCCGTGCTCGCCCGGCACCCAGGTCGCGTTCAGGTCGATCAACGCCAGGTTCGCCGGCTGGCCCACCGCGATCCTCGACAGGGGTACGTCGAACAGCGGTGCGCCCGCGGTCATGCGCTCCACGAGCGTCCCAAGTTCCAGCACACCCGGCTTGACGAGCATCGTGTAGAGCGCAGCGAACGCCGTCTCAAGCCCGGTGGTGCCCATCGGCGCCTGCTCGAATGGCACCTCCTTCTCTTCCCTGCTGTGAGGCGCGTGGTCGGTGGCCACGCAGTCGATCGTGCCGCAGCGCAGACCCTCGACGATCGCGAGCCGGTCCTGCTCATCGCCCAGTGGCGGGTTCATCTTCAGCCGCGTGTCCAGACTGTGCAACTCCGCTTCGGTCAGCAGCAGGTGATGCGGGCTCGCCTCGGCGCTCACGCGCGCGCCGCGCTGCTTGGCGGCCGCCACGGCCTCCACGGAGGATCTTGCGCTGAGGTGCTGAAAGTGAGCCCGTCCCTGCTCATACAGCGCGAGCTCGGAGTCGCGGGCGACCATCGTCGACTCGCTCACGCTGGGGATGCCGGTCAGGCCGAGCGCCGCCGAGACCGGACCCTCGCGCATGCTGCCGCCGGCCGAGAGCGAGGGGTCCTCCTCGTGCAGGGCCAGCACGCCGCCGCAGAGCCGCTGGTACTGAAGCGCCTTGCGCAGCATCCCCGCGCTGGCGACGGGGCGACCGTCGTCGGTGAACCCGATCGCGCCCTCCTGGCGCAGTGCCGCCATCTCGCTGAGCTCCTGCCCCGCCAGTTCGCGGGTGATCGCGGCCATGAATCCCACCGACACACGCGCGTCGCGGGCGGCCGCGTCGCGCAGTGAGCGAAGCAGCGGCGCCGAGTCGATCACCGGGTCGGTGTTCGGCATCGCAATAACGCCGCAGAACCCGCCGGCCGCGGCCGCGCGCGTACCGGTCTCCAGATCCTCCTTGTGCTCCTGGCCGGGGGTGCGCAGATGCACGTGGGGGTCGAAGAAGGCCGGAAACAGCGTTGCCGCGCCGCCGTCGATCAGCTCGGCGCCAGCGGCCGCGTCGCGCTCCAGCGTCCCCGGCTCGGCGAGCTCGACGATCTCCCCGTCGGCCACGCGCACATCAAGGCGCGTGTCTGTCCCCTCCCGGGGATCGAAGACGTGGGCATCGCGAATCAGCAGATCGACTCGCGGCTGATCGCGCCGCACCAGGCTCGTCATGCGGGCTGCGGCGCGGTAGATGGATGCAGCGGGCTGGTCGTCTCCGGGCGCGCGCCGGTAAGCAGCTCGTGCAGCACAGCCATCCGCACGACCACGCCCGCCTCGACTTGCGCGGAGATCAGCGACTGCGGCGAGTCGACCACCTCGCCGGAGAGCTCGACGCCGCGGTTGACCGGCCCCGGGTGCATCAGCAGCTGGCGCGGCCGCAGGCGGCGGCCGTTGACCTGATACCAGGCGGCGTACTCGCGCAGCGAGGGCACCCACGCCTCGGTCATGCGCTCCCGCTGCATCCGCAGCGCATAGACCACGTCGGCGCCGCCGAGCTCGTCGAGCGTGTAGCGGACCTCGCATCCGAGCGCCTCGATCTGACGCGGGATCAGAGTCGGCGGCCCGGCGACCGTCACCTTCGCGCCCATCTTCTGCAGCGCGAGGATGTTCGAGCGCGCCACCCGCGAGTGCGCGACGTCGCCGACGATCCAGATGCTCAGGCCATCGAGCGATCCGAGACGGCGCCGCAGCGTGTAGACGTCGAGCAGCGCCTGAGTGGGATGCTCGTGCTTGCCGTCGCCGGCGTTGACGATCGCGGCGCTGCACCAGCGCGAGACCAGCTCCGCCGCGCCCACCCACGGCGTCCTGATCACGATCACGTCGGGCTTGTGCGCGGAGAGGGTCAGCACCGTGTCCTTCAGCGACTCCCCCTTCTCCACGCTCGATCCGCCGGCGGAGAAGTTGACCACGTCGGCGGAGAGCCGCTTGGCCGCCAGCTCGAAGCTCGACCGCGTGCGCGTCGAGGACTCGTAGAAGAGGTTCAGCACCATCCGCCCGCGCAGCGTCGGCACCTTCTTGATCTCCCGGTCGGCCACCTCCGCGAAGCGTTCGGCGCGCGTGACGAGCCGCTCGATCGCCGCCCGGTCGAGTTCCTCGATCGAGAGCAGGTGGTTCACGGCGCCCCCACCCCCACGCCCGCCTGCTCGATCGCGACCTGCTCGACGCCGTCGATCTCCCGCAATCGCACGCGCACGTGCTCGGCGCGCGAGGTGGGCAGGTTCTTGCCCACGTAGTCAGGCCTGATCGGCAGCTCGCGGTGCCCGCGGTCGGCCAGCACCGCCAGCTGGACGCGCTCGGGGCGACCGTAGTCGAAGAGCGCCTCGATCGCGGCGCGCACTGTGCGCCCCGTGCAGAGCACGTCATCGACGATCACCACGGTGCGCCCGGAGACGTCGAAGTCGATGTGCGAGGCGTGCAGCACCGGCGCCTGCAGCCGCTGGGCGACGTCGTCGCGGTAGAAGCCGATGTCGAGATCGCCGAAGGGCACCTCCACCGGCAACATCTGATCGAGCAGGCCCTTGAGCCTGCGGGCAAGGATCGCGCCGCGCGTGTGGATGCCGACTACGGCAAGCGCCTGCGGCTCGGGGTTGCGCTCTGCGATCTCGTGGGCGATCCGCGCTAGCGAGCGCCCCATGTCCTCCTCGCGAAGGACGACCTTCTCGTCGTGCATCTACTACCTTCCTGGCCTCGCCGGACCGGGTTAAAGGACGTCTGCAATGTATCAGGAGGCGCCGACGGCAGCGGGCGGCGGCGCGGCCTCCGAGCGCCAGCGGATCAGCCGGGGCGCGCCCCGCTCCGGGAACGGCAGCTCGATCGTGTCGAAGTCGCGCGGCGCCTCGGTGTCCGGGAAGACCTCGCGCGCCTGCTCGCGCAGCTCTCCGCCGGCGTATCGCGTCGAGATGTGCGTCAGCGCGAGCATCCGCACCTCCGCGGCGCGCGCGATTTCGGCGGCCTGCCGAGCGGTCGAGTGCAGGGTCTCCCTCGCGCGCGCGAACTCGTCGTCGGCGAACGTCGCCTCGTGGACCAGCAGATCAGCGCCGTGCGCTGCGACCTGCACCGCCTCGCAGGGCGCGGTGTCGCCCGTAATCGCGATCTTTCGCCCATCGCGCGTGCGCCCCATCACCTGCTCCGGGCGCACGCCGGCAACCGTCTCACCGCGCTGCAGGCGCCCGAAGTCCGGACCAGGCGTCACGCCGAGGCTCGCGGCCAGCTCGGCGTCCAGGTGCCCGGGGCGCGAGTCCTCGACCAGCACATAGCCATAGGCGACGTTGACCCTGTGCCGGACCGGCACGCTGCCGACCGTGTAGCCCGCGCGCCGCACCGCCTCCATCGGGCCGAGCTCCTCGATGCTCAAGCTGTAGGGCAGCCGCCCGTAGATGAACTTGACGTCGGCCATCAGCGCCTTCAGACCCGGCGGACCATAGAGCGCAAGGGGCGCCTCGCGTTCGCGCAGCGCGAAGGACTTCAGCATCCCGGGCAGCCCCAGCCAGTGGTCGGCGTGGAAGTGGGTGATGAAGATCGCATCGAGATCGGCCAGCCCGACCGAGCGCACGAGCTGGCGCTGGGTGCCCTCGCCACAGTCGAAGAGCAGGTGCTCGCCGCCGCGCCGGAGCAGCAGCGAGGGCAGCCCGCGGCGCGCGCTCGGCGTCGAGGCGCCCGTGCCGATGAAGACCAGCGACATGTCCATGGCCGCAACGGTAGCGACGCGGCCGCGGCCACCGCTCGGCGGCGCGCCGCTAAGCTGCCGTGTCAGGCGCCTCGCCGGCGCCCCTGCGCCCGTAGCTCAGTGGATAGAGCGTCCGCCTCCGGAGCGGAAGGTCGCGCGTTCGAATCGCGCCGGGCGCGTGCTTGCACCGTGCATACCGCGAGACGCTACGGCGCGCTTGGGACGGTTTGCCGCAATGCGCCGCGTGCTGCGTCGTCCAACGGCGGGCATCCAGCGGCCAGCGCCACGAGCAGGAACTGCGGGAATCTCGCGAAAGGACAGCGGGAGAGCCCGGGCTCGCGCGCACGCCCGCTTCCTATGCTGCTCTCACCGCCCACTAACGGCCGCTTAAGACATGTCCTCCAGGCTTTGGCATATCAACCCTCACGCCGATCTCGCTTCCGTGATCAGATCCACCGCCAGGAGCCTCCCCCGCCGCGCGCGCGCCCTCAGCGCCTTGGCGGCCCTCCCGATCACGATGGCAGCGAGCACGATCGCCCCCGGGATCGCGAGCGCCATGACTGCCACCGTCAGCGCGAACTGGTCGGGCTACGCGGTCACCGGCTCTTCCACGTCCGCCCGCTTCGATCGCGTCGCAGGCAGCTGGGTGCAGCCGGTCGGCTCCTGCGCGCGGGGGCAGGAAACCTACTCGGTGACCTGGGTCGGCCTCGGCGGCTTCCGGCAGGGCTCCAAGGCGCTGGAGCAGACCGGCACCGCTGTCAACTGCACGAGCTCCGGCCGCGCGGTCTACTCGGCCTGGTATGAGCTCGTGCCCGCCGCACCGATGACGATGCGCCTGGCGGTGCACCCGGGCGACGAGATCTCGGCCTCGGTCGCCGAGAGCGGAGGCGAGACGATCCTGCAGGTGCGCGACCTGACCACACAGCAGGCAAGGACGGCGGTGCGGAGCGCCTCCCCGCTCGACCTCTCCTCGGCCGAGTGGATCGTCGAGGCGCCCTCGCTCTGCTTTACGACTACGCACTGCACGCCGCTGCCGCTGACCGATTTCGGCACGGTCTCCTTCTCCAACGCCTCGGTCAGCACGTCGGGCTCACAGCGCGCAGCGATCGACACACGCTCGCTGAAAGTCACGCGCCTTGAACTGCGCGACTACTCGCAGGGCCCCGGACACCGCTTTGCCTCCACGGTCACGCCCGCTACCGGCATCGCCTCTGCGCTCTCGGCGGCGGGCAACGCGTTCACGGTGACCTGGCAGGCGCTCGGCAGCCAGGGCGAAGGCTCGCAGACGCCCCCGCAGCAACAGCCTACGCCGAGCCTCACCAGCGCAGAAGCATCAGTCCGACGGTGACGCCCGGGCCGATCGTGACCACGAGCCCGTGCTCTTCGGGCCGTGGGCGGCGCTGCGCGATCGTCTGCTCGATCACGTAGAAGATCGAGGGAGTGCCGACGTTGCCGCGCTCGGCCAGCACCTCGTAGCTGATCTCGACCTCCTCGCGGGGCAGGCGCAGCGCCTCCTGGGCGCATTCGATGATCCGCCTGCCGCCCGGATGGATGATCCAGTGGTCGATCATGTGCCCGGTCATGCCGGAGGCGCCCAGGAAGCGCTCGACCAGGCCGCCGAGATGCGCGCCGGCTACGTCGGGCAGCTCGCGGATCAGGTGCAGGTAGCTGTCCTGCGGCGCAAGCGTCATGCAGACCGCGCCGAGGCTGTCGGGGATCTGGTGCACCTGCGAGGCGAGGATCTGCGGGCCGGGACCCTCCACCGAGGCATCCAGCAGCATTGCGCCGCAGCCGTCGCCGAAGATCGCCGAGCCGACGGTCTTGCTGCGCGTGTCGCTCTCGCTCGCGCTGGCCAGCAGCCCCGACATGCTCTCGGCGCCGACGATCAGGCACTTCTTCTGCGGCTGCACCCGCAGGGCGCCCTCGGCGAGGCGCAGCAGCGGCACTGCGCTCGCGCAGCCGACGCCGACAAGGTGGTACTTGTCGGTCGCTGGGTCCATCCCGAAGTGCTCGATCAGGTTGCTGGCAAGCGGCGGGCCGCCGAGCGAGTAGAGCGTCGCGGTGATTACGGTGCCGATCTCCTGCGGGTTGACGTCGAGCTTGCGCACCGCCTCCACCGCGCTCGCGGTCAGGAACTCCTCGACCTCGGCCGTGCGGCCCTGCAGGTTGCTGGCAAGCATCCGCTCGCTGAGGTGCATGTGCCGGCGCTGCACGCCGCAGTGGCCGAAGATCCGCTGCGCGAACTCGTCGTCGGCCAGGCCGAGCAGCTCCAGCATCTGCTGCTGGTCGAGCGTCGCGTCCGGCTCTGCGGTGGCCAGGCCGGAGATCCGCGGCGGCGCCGGCATCGGGGCCGCGACCTGGGGGCGCATCGCCGCGGCGGTGGCGTCCCGATCGCCGGCGGGACGCGCGCCCAGCGCCTTGTCGGCGGGCGGCAGCAGGTCGGCGTCGGCCGCCGACCTGCCCGCGAAGCGCGTCCAGAATGCATCTCTGCCGTTCAGATGCGGGAAGGGCGTCTTCGGCACCGGCACATCCAGGAACTCGCACAGCGACTCCCAACCGTCGCGGGTGTCGTAGATCAAGAGCTTCTCGGCGGGCACCGCCTCAACGACCTCCATGCGGTGGCGCTCGAAGACCTCGATCGCCCACTCGCGCTCGTCGAAGCGGCCGTCGAAGAGGCCCTCCCAGATCGCGCTGTCCACCGCCCGCAGCACCGGCGAGGCGCCGCCTCCGGGCTGCGCAGCTGGCATGTCGCGGGTGGCGTGCAGGCTCGCGTAGCAGCTCTCATACCAGGCCTGCGGATCCCTGACGCTGAGGATCACCTTCGCCTGCGGCCAGGCCGCCAGCATCTCCGGGTAGAAGCGGGCGCCGAGCCAGTTGACCGTCGAGCCCCAGCTCTCGAACGCCTCGCGCCAGTCGATCTGCTCGCCGTTGGCGATCCGGGCCCAGTGAGATGCGCTGTCGTGGCCATCGCCGCCGTACAGAGCTTCCATCGAATGCAGGCAGGGGCCCGCGCCAAGCTCCTCGAGCGCGACCTTCAACGACATTGTTCCTGTGCGACCGAATCCGACGCCGATCACCTTCACGGCGGGGCCTCCTGTTGGGGAGTGTGAGGTCTGGGTTAAGCGCAGACGATATCGGAGCAACCCGCCAGCATCTCGAAAGGATCGCTGAAAACGGAGGGCGATCGCGCCACATTCGCCTCTATGGCGCCCTTTCAGGCGTGCAGCGCGTAGGCTGAGGAGATCATGAGTCGCCCAATCCGCAAGGCGCCGCCATGCTGATGGCCGCCCAGATCGCCGTGGTCGCCCTCCTGGCCGGCCTCTACGCCCTGCGTGCCCGCCGGCTGGCCCGCGGGGGCCACTCGGTGCCGAGGGCACGCCTTCTGTGCTCGGTCGCGGGATTCGCGGCGCTGCTTGCGAGCATGCTGGTGCTGCACCAGCCCGGCCGGGAACTACTGACCTGGCGCACGCTCGAACGCCTGCTGGTCGGCGATCTCGCATGCCTTTTGATCGCGATCGGCCTCACCGGGGCCGTGCTCGCCCCGCTGGCGCGCACGCCATTGCGGCGCCTGCGCGCGCTTGCGAGCCCGCCTGTCGCGCTGGCGCTCTGGATCGCCAACCTGCTCGTGTGGCAGTGGCCGAGCATCCTCGACGCGACGCTGCGCCACGACTCGCTGACGCTGGTCATGGATGTGGTGAGCATCGTCGTGGGTCTGAATATGTGGCGAGCCCTGCTGAGCGTGCTCGTGGCGGCGCACCCGCGCGCAGGCCACCGAGACCGCATCGCCTACACGCTGGTCGGGCGGCTTGTGGGCGTCGCGCTGGCAAGCGTTGCGATCTGGTCTCCCGACGTCTACTACCCCTACTTCATGCGTGCCGACGCCGCCTCATCGGTCTCCCCGCTGGCCGATCAGGGAATCGCGGGCGCGATCATGCTCGCCGAGATGGCGCTGGTGGCGATCGGCCTGCTGCTGTGGATGAGCGCTCGCCTTGCAGCGCAGGCGCCCGCCGTGGCGCCGGCCCACGCAGGGCAGACCGCCGAGCCGCAGCACGCCGCCGCCAGCGCGCTCGCGGTTGACGCGCAGCAGGCGTAGCAGCTCGGCGGCCGTAACTCAGCGAACGGCGAATGCGGCGTTCGTGGCGTCACGCGCGGCCGTGTCCTGCCCGGCCCCGAATGCCGCCTCGAACTCATCGAAGCTCGGCGCGATCCGGGTCGTCTCGAAGGTGCCCTTGACCGCGTCGAGCGTCTTCAGGCCCTCACCGGTGATCACGAGCACAACCCGCTCCTGCGGGTCGATGTCGCCGCGCTGCGCGAGCTTTGCCAGCACCGCGGTGGTGACGCCGCCGGCCGTCTCTGTGAAGATGCCGGTCGTGCGCGCCAGCAGTGCGATGCCCTGCCTGATCTCCTCGTCGCTGACCGAGTCCACGCTGCCGCCGCTGCTGCGGGCCAGGTCGAGCGCGTAGGGGCCATCGGCGGGGCTGCCGATCGCAAGCGACTTGGCGATCGTTTTGGCCTTCACCGGCTGGCAGACCTGCTCGCCGGCGGCAAAGGCGTTTGCGACCGGGGCGCAGCCGTCGGCCTGGGCGCCGTTCATCACCGGCAGCGGGCGGGCGGGATCTCCTAGGAGGCCGAGATCGCTCCACTCCTCAAAGCCCTTGGCGAGCTTGGTGTAGAGCGAGCCCGAGGCGATCGGGACGATGCAGCGGTCGGGCAGCTCGAAGCCGAGCTGCTCGGCGATCTCGTAGGCAAGCGTCTTGGACCCCTCGGCGTAGTAGGGGCGCAGGTTGATGTTGACGAACGCCCAGTCCCTTTCGGCCGAGATCTCGGTGCAGAGGCGGTTGACGTCGTCGTAGTCGCCGTCGATCGCGACCACTTTGGTGCCGTAGACGCCGGTCGCGAGGATCTTCTGCTCCTCCAGGTCGGCGGGGATCAACACGTAGGACTCAAGCCCCAGCGCAGCGGCGTGCGCGGCCACCGAGTTGGCGAGGTTGCCGGTGGAGGCGCAGGCCAGCACCTCGAATCCGAGCTCGCGCGCCCTGGTGGCCGCCACCGAGACGACCCGGTCCTTGAAGGAGTGTGTGGGGTTGGCCGCGTCGTTCTTGACCCACACCTCGCGCAGGCCGAGCTGCTTGGCCAGGCGATCGGCCCTGATCAGCGGCGTGCAGCCGGCCGGCAGGCCGGCACGCGAGGCCAGGCGCCCGGAGGGGCCGGGCTGGCCGCCGACGGTCGGCAGGAAGTCGGCGTAGCGCCAGATGTTCTGCGGGCCGCCCTGGATGCGGCGGCGTAGGCCGGCGACATCGGCGCCGAGGCCGGAGAAGTCGTAAGAGGCCTCCAGCGGACCGAAGCAGCGCTCGCAAACGTACTTCGCCTCGAGCGGATACTCGGCCTTGCAAGCCTTGCACTGCAGATGGGTGACAGCCATATGGGGCTCCTTTGAATTCGCGCTGCTTGCCCGCTTACCGTGTGGCAATAGACGCGAAGCCCGCCACACATCTATCTGGAATTGGCACCTTCCCGCTGCGGAACGGTGGTTGCCGGGGCTTCAAAGGGCCAGTCCCTCCACCCCTCTGGATGTGTCCAGCTGTATCGGCCGGAAATTATACCCAAGGATCGGCGGCACGCAAGCCCTTCTTGAGCATCTTCCGCACAGCGGTAACCGGCGCCGGCTCCCGGTGTAGCCAGTCGCGATGACCACATCTCCCCAGCAGGCAGCGGATCCGCCCAGCCCCACCACGTCCTCCTCAGGCATCGAGCGGCCGCAGCAGGAGATGCCGGAGGACTTCGACGCGATCGCCAAGGCGCCCAAGAAGCGCATGCTGATCATCGTCAACCCCTACGCGACGACTGTCTCCGACCGGCTGCGCCATCTGGTGCTCTACGCGCTGCAGGGCCGCTACGAGCTCGACGCCGTGGACACAGAGGCGCGCGGCCACGCGATCGAGCTCTGCAAGGAGGCCGCGCACGAGGGCTATGACGTGGTCGTGGCCTTCGGCGGCGACGGCACCGTCAACGAAGCCGCCAACGGCCTGCGCGGCTCCTCCACCCCGCTCTGCTGCCTGCCCGGCGGCTCGGCGAACGTGTTCGGCAAGATGCTCGGCATCCCCGGCGAGCTCGTGGCGGCGACCGAGCACCTGCTGGCGATGGCCGACGACTGGCGCCCGCGCAGCGTCGATCTCGGCGTGGTCAACGGCCGCTGCTTCACGTTCGCGTCCGGCCTCGGGCTCGACGCGAGCGTCGTGGAGCGCGTGGACTCCAACCCGCATCTGAAGGCGCGCTTGGGCCCCTGGTACTTCACCTGGGCGGCGATCTCTAGCTTCAACCGGCGCTACCTGGTCAAGCCGCCACGCTTGCGCGTGCACGCTGGCGGCCAGACGCTCGACGGGGTCACCGCCGTGGTCCAGAACGGCTCGCCGTTCACCTACTTCCAGAACCGACCGATCGAGCTGGCGCGCGGGCCCGCGCTGGACTCGGGCACGCTGGCGGGCGCGGTCCTGCACAAGGCCACGCCCGCAGCCATGCCGTTCGTGGCCTGGCGCGCGCTCTCCAGCAAAGCCGAGATCGTCTCCCACCGCCAGATCACCGGCATCGACGAGCTCACCGAGATGACCGTCTCCACGACCGACGGGCGGCCGCTGCCGCTGCAGGTTGACGGGGACTTCGTCGGCGAGGTCGATGTGGCGCGCTACACGATTCAGCCGCGTGCGCTGCGCGTGATCTCCTAGCCCGCGACGCCGGGGGTGACCCGGTAGGCATCGAACACCGACTCGGTGTTGCGCAGCTTGCTGATCGCGCTCTTGAGCGCGTGCGTGTCGGGAACCTCGATCACGAACCGGTTCTTGACCATCGGCGGGTTCGAAAGGCAGCGCGCTTCCAGGATGTTCGTGCCCGACTCCGAGAAGACGCGCGAGATGTCCGCCAGCAGATGGTGACGATCCCAGGCGTCGATCTGCAGCTCGACCACGAAGGAGCTCTGCTGCGGGCCGCCATCCCAGGAGACCTCCGTGAAGCGCTCGGGGCTGCGCTTCAGCAGCGCGGTGTTGGGGCAGTCCTCGCGGTGGATCGTGATTCCGCGGCCAAGGGAGATGTAGCCGACGATCGGGTCGCCCGGCACCGGCCGGCAGCACTTGGCCAGGCGCAGCATCACGTCCTCGACGCCTTCCACCTTGATGCCGTACTGCCCGGAGGACTTGGTGGGACGCCGGCGGCCGCGGCCGACCCGCAGCATCTCCGCCATCTCGTTCTCCCCGGAGTCGGCCGCCTCGCCGCGCTTGAGGCGCTGGAGCACCTTGTCGACCACGGTCTTCGGCGAGACCTTCGCCGCACCCAGGGCGATGTAGAAGTCGTCCGCCTTGCGGTAGCCGAGGTCGCGGATCACGTCGGCAAGCAGCGTCGATCCTGTGATCTTCTGCGACGGCAGGCCGGCCTTCTTGAGGTGTTCCTGCAGAGTCTCGCGGCCGATGTGCTCGGTGTCCTGCCGCGACTCGGCCTTGAACCACTGCTTGATCTTGTTGCGCGCGCGCGTGGTCTTGACCAGCGCAAGCCAGTCGCGGGAGGGCCCGCGCTCGCGCTTTGAGGTGATGATCTCCACGATGTCGCCGGAGCGCATCTCGTAGTGCAGCGGCACGATCTTGCCGTTGACGCGGGCGCCGACGCAGCGGTGGCCGATCTCGGTGTGGACCTCGTAGGCGAAGTCGAGCGGGGTCGCCCCCGCCGCCAGCGCCTTGACCTCGCCCTTGGGCGTGAAGACGTAGACCTCGTCCTCGAAGAGGTCGCTCTTGAAGGTCTTCATGAACTCGCCGGGGTCGGAGAGGTCCTTCTGCCAGTCGAGCATCGAGCGCAGCCAGCGGTGCTTGGCCTGCTCGTCGGGGCCGGCGGCGTGCTTGACGGCGCCCTTGCTCTCCTTGTACATCCAGTGCGCGGCGACCCCGTACTCGGCCAGTTCGTGCATTTCGTGGGTGCGGATCTGGATCTCCAGTGGCCGTCCCTCGGGCCCGATGATCGTCGTGTGCAGCGACTGGTACATGTTGAACTTCGGCATCGCGATGAAGTCCTTGAAGCGGCCGGGCAGCGGCTTCCAGAGCGAGTGGATCGCGCCCACGGCGGCGTAGCAGTCCTTGACCGAGTCCACGATCACCCGCATCGCGGTGAGGTCGTAGATCTCGTTGAACTCCTTGCCCTTGTGGGTCATCTTCGAGTAGATCGAGTAGAAGTGCTTGGCGCGGCCCGAGATCTCGGCGTGGATGCCGAGCGCCTGCAGCTCGCGGGCGAGGTACTCCCCGGCCTCTGCGACGTAGCTTTCGCGCTCCTTGCGCTGCTGGGCCACGAGCGCCTTGATCTCCTGGTACTTGCGCGGGTGAAGCGTGGCGAACGCAGAGATCCTCGAGCTCCCACTTCATCGCGTGGATGCCCAGGCGATGCGCGATCGGCGAGTAGATCTCCAGGGTCTCCCTGGACTTCTCGATCTGCTTCTGCTTGGGCAGCGCATCGATCGTGCGCATGTTGTGCAGGCGATCTGCCAGCTTGATCAGGATCACGCGTTCGTCTGTGGCCATCGCCACGAGCATCTTGCGGTAGTTCTCCGCCTGCGCCTCATCGCGCGAGGTGAACGTGATCCCCGTCAGCTTGGTGACGCCGTCGACGATCTTGGCGATGCTCTCGCCAAAGCGCTCGCGCACCTCCTCGATCGAGGCGGAGGTGTCCTCGACGGTGTCGTGCAGCAGCGCCGCGCACAGCGTCTCGGTGTCGAGCCGCATGCCGGCGCAGATCCGGGCCACTCCGACCGGGTGCACGATGAAGTCCTCGCCGGAGCGCCGGCGCTGGTCGGCGTGGTGCTCGCAGGCGAAGACGAAGGCGTCTTCGACGCGGGCGCGGTCGATCTCCACCGAGGAGTCGGGCGCGTGCTCGGAGACGATTGCGAACAGGTCGTCGAGCAGCCGCCGCTCGACCTCGGTCAGGTCTGCGCGCGCCGTGGGCGCGGGTATCGAGCCCCGCCCGTTCCGCCCTCGCGGCGGGGGGCCGCTCAGCTCGGTCGGGCGCGAAGCGGGTGTCGGTTCGCCGGTGCTTGCCACGGTCCTAGGTTACGGCACTGCGAGCGCCAACTGAAGCGGCTGCGGATCTGTTGCAGCGGCGGCCGGGGGCGCGAGCGCGCTTGCAGCGGCCTTTGCCGCGGGCATCAGGTGCCCCAGCACCAGCCGCGGCTCGCAGGCGCCGCGCCACTCGTTGACCTCCAGCGTGAAAGTGGCGTCGACCGGCTCCCCCTCACCCACCGGCAAGCTCGCGCCGGTGCCGAAGGAGACCGCCGAGGCGTGGACGCCGTCCTGGGCCACCCGGAAGCGCACGTGCTTGCCTTCGCCCATCGGCCGCACGTCGGCGATCTCGGCGTCCCTGATCAGCAGGCAGACCGTGGGGTTGCCGCGTCCGAAGGGCGCAAGGCGCGAGAGCTCCTCGGCCAGCGGCAGGCCGAGGTCGCGGACGCAGACGACCGCGTCCACGTGCTCGACGGGAGCCAGCGCCTCTTCGTCGATCGCTTGGCCGGCGTGCGCAGCGAACGCCTCGCGGAAGCTCGCCAGCCGCTCGCGCTCGATCTCCACACCGCAGGCGGCGCGGTGGCCGCCGTAGGCGAGCAGGTGCTCATCGCAGGCGCGCAGGGCGCCGAGCAGATCGAAGCAGGGAATGCTGCGTCCCGAGCCGCGCCCGGACTCCCCGTCGAGGCCGACCAGCACGGCGGGCCGGTTGGTGGCCTCGGCGATCCGCGATGCGACGATCCCCACCACACCCTGGTGCCACCCCTCCCCCGCGAGCACGTAGCCCGGCAGCGGGCCGAGCTCGCGCACCTGCGCCTGCGCCTCGAAGAGGATCCGCTGCTCGACCTGCCGGCGTTCGCGGTTGGCGCGATCGAGTGCCTGCGCCAGCTCCACGGCGCGCTGCGGGCTCTCGGTCATCAGCAGCTCCAGCGGCGCAGCAGCGGTGTAGAGCCGCCCCGGCGCGTTTATGCGCGGAGCCAGGCCGAAGCCGACCGTCCGCGCGTCGAGGCACGCCGGATCCACGCGGGCCACCTCCATCAGGGCGCGCAGCCCCGGGCGGGTGGTGCCTGCCAGCGCCTTCAGCCCGCGTGCGGCCAGCGTGCGGTTCTCGCCGAGCAGGTCCACGACGTCGGCGATGCTCGCCAGCGCCACGAGGTCGAGGTCGCCGTCCAGCTCGGCGGGATCGCGATCGCTCGCGGCCCAGAGCGCACGCGCGAGCTTGTGCGCAACCGCGGCGCCGCATAGGTCGGGACACGGGTAGCAGCAAAGGCGCGGGTGCACGATCGGGGCATCCGGCAGGCTGCCGTCGGCGCGGGGCGCGTGGTGGTCGGTGACCACCACATCCATGCCGAGGCTGCGCGCGAGCGCGACCTCCTCCACCGAGGCGATCCCGCAGTCGACCGTGATCAGCAGGCTCGTGCCGCGCTGCGCGATCGCCCGCACGGCGTCCTGCCGCAGCCCGTAGCCGGCGGCGCGGTCGGGAATGTGCCAATCGACCCGCGCGCCCAGCCGACGCAGCGCTCCCACCAGCAGCGCCGTGGAGCAGACGCCGTCGACGTCGTAGTCGCCGTGAACCGTGATGCGCCCGCCGCCGCGCGCGTGGCGGCGGATCGACTCAACCGCATGCTCGATGCCGGCAAATGACTCCGGGGCGTGCAGCTGCCCGCCGCCCAGGAACTCGCCGGCAGCGGCCGGATCGCCGAGCCCGCGGCGCACGAGCGTCTGCGCCAGCACGTCGCCGATCCCGAGCGCGAGCCGCAGCCGCGCAATGTCAGCCGGCGGGCACTCGGGGATCTGCAAGCGCAAGCTCTGCACCGCGACGCACCCTACGCGCCGCCGGGGACGGAACGTCAGGCTTCCGCGGGCCCTGCTGCGAGCGCTTCGCGGCGCGCGCCGAGCAGGTAGCAGACGGCGATGCCGATCAGCGCCCCTGGCACGGCGTAGAGCACGACCGCGACGTCGGTGGCTTTCTGACCCGGGATGCCGAAGCTGGAGGAGCCGATCGCGTAGATGATCAGGCCCGCCAGGATCGCGCCGATCAGCGACCCGATCAGCGCGCCCACGATGCCGCCCCAGAAGCGGTCCGGCAGCCAGATCGTGAAGTGCCAGATCGAGAGGCCCATTATCACCCATCCAAGCATTCCCATCAGCGGCTTCTCCCGTGTCTGCGCGAGCGCGACCGGCGCTGGCGGCGCTTGGACTCTTTGGAATCCTTGAGCACCACGTCCTCGGGGGTCGCGTCCGCGGCCGAATCGGGCTCGGACTCCGCAGGCTCGGACTCCGCGGACGCCGTGCTCTGCGCGGGCGCGCCGTTCTGAGCTCCGCGCGGGGCGGCCGTCCGGGGAGGCGGCGCCACCGCCGTGCGCGAGCGCCGCCCGCCCGGCGGCTCCTGCTCGATGTCGAGGTCGCGCACGAGATCCTCGAACTCCTCCTTGGAGAGCTGCTCGCCCGGATCCTCGGCGCTGACCATCCCACGGCGGCGGCGCTTGCGCTGCTCGACCGGCTCGACCTCGGCCCCCGGCCCCCCCGCGTAGGCGGGCACCGCGCCGAATTCGCTGACAAGGCGCGTGCGGCGGTTGCGATAGACCGGCTCGCGCTCCTTCCAGTGCGTGAGCACTGGGGAGGCGATGAAGATCGAGGAGTAGGCGCCGGAGGCGATTCCGACCATCAACGCGAAGGCGAAGTCTTTCAGCGTCGCGCCGCCGAAGATCAGCAGCGAGACCACCGGCAGCAGCGTGCAGAAGCTCGTCGCCAGCGAGCGGGTAAGCACCTCGGACATCGAGCGATTGACGATCTGCGAGAAGGCGGCGCGCGGCATCCGCGGCACGTTCTCACGTATTCGGTCGAAGACGATGATCGTGTCATAGAGCGAGTAGCCGAGGATCGTCAGCAGCGCCGCGACTGTCGCGCTGGTTACTTCCCTGCCAGTCAGCGCATAGACGCCCGCGGTGATCAGCAGGTCGTGCATCAACGCGATCAGCACAGGGACCGCGTACTTCCACTCGAATCGCAGCGCGATGTAGGCGGAGATCACCAGCAGCGAGGCGATGATCGCGATCACGGCCGCGTTGGCGATCTCCTGGCCGAAGCTCGGCCCGACCGAGGTGGAGCTGAAGCCGCCGGTCTTGATCCCGTACTTGGTTTCCAGCAGCGCTTTGACGCTCTGCAACTGCTGCGGATGCAGGGTCTTGGCCGTGATCTGGTAGCCCTTGCCGCCGACCACGCCCTTTTCTTTGACCGCCTGCACGCTGATGCCCTGGTATTTGGCGGCTTCGAGCGCCCCCGCGACCTGCTGGGAGCTCGGGTGCTGCACGAGCGCCACCTCGATGCGCGTGCCGCCCGTGAAGTCGAAGCCGAAGTTCAGGCCCCTGGCGCCGATCGCGATCGCGCCGATCATCAGGATCGCGCCGGAGAGCGAGAAGAACCACCGCGAGGCGCCCATGAAGTCGAATTTCCACTCGCGCTTCTTGCCGCCGGCGCCGAGCGCGGAGGGATGCGTGATCAGGCGCGAGTGGCTCATCGAGGTCAGCGCAGCCTGCGTGGCCAGCACCGCCGTGAACAGCGAGGTGAGCGTGCCGATCCCGAGCATGAACGCGAAGCCCTGGACTTCGGCGGTGGCCAGCGCGAACAGGATGAAGGCGGTCATGAAGGTCACGACGTTGGCGTCGACGATCGCCGCGAAGCCGCGCTTGTACCCGGCCGCGATGCCGGCTACGACCGAGCGCCCGGCGCGGATCTCCTCCTTGACGCGCTCGAAGATCACGATGTTCGCGTCCGCGGCCACGCCGATCGTGAGGATCAGGCCGGCGATGCCCGGCAGCGTGAGCGTGATCGGGATCAGCTTGATCAGCGCGAAGAAGTAGACGCCGTAGATCAGCAGGCCGCCGATCGCGATCACGCCCAGCATGCGGTAGAAGGTCAGCAGGAACAGGCAGACGACGATGAAGCCGATCAGGCCGGCCTTCAGGCCTTCGCTGAGCGCTTCTTTGCCGAGCGTCGCCGAGACCTGGGAGGTGGAGATCAGTTCGAGCTTGATCGGCAGCGCGCCGGACTGGAGCTCGTTGGCGAGGTTCGATGCGGAGGTGAGCGTGAAGCCGCCGCTGATCTCCGAGCCGTTGGTGGAGTCGATGCCTTCCGGGTTGACCCTGTAGTCGATGAACGGAGCCGTGATCACCTGTTCGTCGAGCACGATCGCGAAGTGCTGGACGGCGTTGGCGTGCGAGACGCCCGGCAGCGCGGCTTCTTCACCGCGTTTGGCGATTTCCCTGGTGACCTTTTCGAAGGTGCTCCCGCCGGAGCCGGTGAAGCCGAAGGCGACCACCGGCTGGCCGTTGCCGTTTTCGGATTCCTCGCGCGGGCTGTCGATGTCCGAGCCGCTGAGGACCGGGTCGTCCTTGAGCACGTAGAACTTGTCCGGTTCGGCCTTGACGACTTTGCCCTGTTCGTCTTCTTCCGGGCGCGAGCGCACCACGATCGTGCCCGGCGGCACCAGCACCGGCTTCAAAGCGGTGTGGAGCTTGGCTTCGTGCGTCTTGGCTTCGAGCTCGGCCTCCGTGGTCGCCGGCCCGGTCACGACCGCTTTGGTCTGCGGGTCGAGCAGGTACCACTGGCCATAGATGCATTCCGCGTTGGCGGCGGTGCCGGCCTTGGCGGCGTTGAGCTGCGGCGTGCAGCCTTCCGACCAGGTCGTGGCGTTTTTGCGCAATTCCGGTTTGCGCTTGGCAGCGCGTTCCACCGCTTCATACTCGGAGATCCCGGTCGCCGGCGCTGCCGGGTTGGAGCCGCCGGTCACGCCGGTTTCACTCGGTCCCGCGAGCTTGCCGCCGGGCCCGATCACGTTCGGCTCCCAGTCGTAGAAGTGCATCTGCGCGGTCTTGCCGACCTCTTCTTCGGCGCGCTTGGCGTTGCTGACGTCGGGCAGGTTGACGTTGATTTCGGCTTTGCCCGTGCGCAGGATTTCCGGCTGGGAGACGCCGAGCTGATCGACGCGCTTGCGCATGATTTCGATCGTGTGGGTCATCGCTTCGGAGGTGACCTTCGACTGCGCCGTGGGCTGCGCCTTGTAGACCAGCGAGACGCCGCCTTTGAGGTCGAGCCCCAGCAGCGTCGGCTTCAGCGCGATCACGGCCGCGGAGGCTGCGATCAGCCCCACGACGATCAGGAGCACGAAGGTGTTTCGACGACGGTCTCGCATCTTCAGTGCAGACTACTTCTCAGGGGTCAGGACGAGCAACAAGCCGCCCTCCTCGTCATCGTAGGCGGGGAAGATGTCGGCCTTCGCCGAGGCGACGCGGTCGCGCTCCCCGCTGACCTGGACGGGCACCTCGAGCGCCCTGACGCCCCATTCCAGGACCTTCTTGACCGGGTCGTCGCCGTTTGAGAAGCGCAGCCCGAGCGCCTGCCCCACGTCCTGGCCGATCACCGACTCCTCCTCAAGGCCCGTGAAGGCGAAGGAGTTGCGCCCGCAGCCGATCAGGCGGCCCTTGGCGTCGCAGACGAAGAATGCCGCGTCGGGCGCCGGGTAGTAATCGTCGAGGAGCTCGAAGAGGAAGGCGAAGCCGCACTTCTCGCAGCCCTTCGGGCGCCTGGAGAAGCCGGCGGTGCGATCGTGGTCGCTGGTCCTGTGCCCGCAGTTCGGGCAGATGTATGGACGGGTCATCGAATCACAGAGTAGGGAAGCCGATCGGTGGAGGTCGCCGCCTGGCCTGGGCATCAGCTGGCCTTTAGTCGGCCTTTAGAAGAGCGCGGGATCGCCGGGCGCCGGCGCCGGCAGGCCGAGGTGCTCGTAGGCCGAGGCGGTCGCCACCCGGCCGCGCGGCGTGCGCTTGATCAGGCCCTCCTGCAGCAGGTAGGGCTCATAGACGTCCTCGATCGTGTCCTGCTCCTCGCCGACCGCGACCGAGAGCGTGGAGAGGCCGACGGGGCCGCCGCCGAAGCGCTCGCAGATGGCCGAGAGGATGTCGCGATCCAGTCGGTCCAGGCCGCGTTTGTCGACCTCGAGCATCTCCAGCGCCTGATGGGCGGCCTTGCCTTCGACGATCCCGTCGAGGCGCACTTCGGCGTAGTCGCGCACGCGCTTGAGCAGCCGGTTGGCGATCCGCGGCGTGCCGCGGCTGCGGGAGGCGATCGCCAGCGCGCCGTCGTCGTGCAGGCGCACCTCCAGGATCTGCGCCGAGCGGCGCACGATGCTCGCAAGCTCATCGACGGTATAGGGCTGCATCCGCATCTGGATGCCGAAGCGGTCGCGCAGTGGCGTGGTCAGAAGCCCCGTGCGAGTGGTGGCGCCGATCAGCGTGAAGGGCGGCAGATCGAGGGTGACCACGCGCGCCCCGGCGCCCTGCCCGACGGTGATCGGCAGCTGGCGGTCCTCCATCGCCGGGTAGAAGGCCTCCTCCAGCGCGCGCGGCAACCGGTGGATCTCATCGACGAAGAAGACGCTGCGAGGCTCCAGCGCGCTCAGAAACGCTGCAATGTCTCCCTTTCGCTCCAGCGCCGGCCCGGCGGTCTGCACGAAGGGCACGTCGAGCTCGGTCGCAACGATCTGGGCGAGCGAGGTCTTGCCCAGGCCCGGGGGGCCTGCGAGCAGCATGTGGTCCAGCGGCTCCCCGCGCGCGAGCGCGGCCTCGATCGCGACCTGCAACTGCTCGCGCAGGCTGCTCTGGCCGACGAACTCCTCCAGGCGGCGCGGACGAAGGGTGCGGTCGAAGTCCTCCTCGGCCAGCTCGTAGGGAGTCTGGATCCGCTCGGGGTTGGTCATTGCGCCGCCTTCCTGGCGGCGCCTTTGACTCCGGAGGGCGACATCCAGCGGGTGGGTGGGCACCGATCATCGCCTTCGGTGTTCATGCCGTCCTCGCCGCGCGCAGCGCGTGCGCGATCAGCTCCTCGGCGCTCTCCCCCTGCGCCAGAGCGAGCAGCCGCTCGGCCTCGGCAGCGCTGTAGCCGAGCTCGAGCAGCCCTTCGCGCGCCAGGCCGAGCGGGGTGTCGGCGGCAGCATGCGCGCCGGTGACCGCCGAGCCGGTCTCCAGGCTCACCTTCTCGCGCAGCTCGACGATGATCCGCTCGGCGGTGCGCTTGCCGATCCCGGGCACGGCCTGGAAGCGTGCGGAGTCGCCGGCCGCGATCGCGCTCATCAAATCGCGCGGGGCGCCGCCGGAGAGGACCGCCATCGCCACCTTCGGGCCAACCGCCTGCACCGAGAGCAGCATCAGGAAGAGGTCGCGCTCCTGCTCGGAGTGAAAGGCGTAGATTGCGATCGCGTCGTCACGGACGATCAGGTGCGTGTGCAGGCTGACGGTGCCGCCGACGGCGGGCACGTGGCGCAGCGTCTCGGCGGAGACCGAGGCGCGGTAGCCGACGCCGCCGCAGAGAATCGTGACGTGGTCGCCGCGCCGCACCGCGACCTCGCCTCGCAACAGCGCGATCATCCGGTCACCCCGGCGGTTGCCGCGGCGATCGCGCCCGCCAGCGGCGCCGCGTTGATGTGGCAGACGGCGACGGCGAGCGCGTCGGCGGCGTGGTCGCTGGAGGGCACGCTCCCAAGCGCCAGCAGCGAGCTCACCATCCTTGCGACCTGGTCCTTTGGGGCGCGACCGTGGCCGCAGACGGCCGCCTTTATCTGCTGCGGGGTGTAGGAGGCGCAGGAGAGGCCGCGCTGACCGGCGGCCAGCATGCAGACGCCGCGCGCCTGCCCGACGGCGAAGGCGCTGTGGGCGTTGCCGCCGAAGTACAGCGACTCCAGCGCCACAGCCTCGCAGCCGTGGTCGGTGAGCAGATCGAGCAGCCGCGCGTGCAGCAGCGTCAGCCGGCGCTCCAGCGGCAGCTGCGCGCTGGTCTCGATCACGCCGCCGTCACGGGCAAGGAACCGGCCGGCGCGCCGCTCGACCACGCCGTAGCCGGTGCTGGCCAGGCCGGGATCTATGCCGAGCACGATCATTCTCAGAGCATTCTCCGTGCGGCCTCGGACGCCTGCCTGCCGTAGGCTGGCTGCGTGAGCGAGGAGGAGATCGACTTCGAGCGCGAGGGGCTGCTCGACGGCCTGGATGGCGTGCAGCGCCAGGACCGGCTCGCGCTGCTGCGCAGCCTGGCGCATGCAGGCGTTCCGCTCGCAGAGCTTGCCCGCCATACAAAGGACGGCACGATCCTGTTCCTGCCGGCCGAACGGGTGATCGGCGGCCCGCAGCGCTACACCGCGGCCGAGATCGCACAGCTCAGTGGAGAGAGCGTCGAGTTCCTGGTGGCCGCGCGCCGCGCGATGGGCCTGCCGGTGCCCGGCCCGGACGAGCGCGCCTACATCGACGCGGACCTGGAGGCCACGCGGATGGCAGCCATCTTCAAGGCCGCCGGGGTCTCCGAACAGGACAGCCTGGAAGTGCTGCGCATCCTCGGCCGCGGGCTCTCCCAGTCGGCGGAAGCGATCCGCACGCTCGGCATGCGCCTGGTGATCGAGCCGGGCGTCAGCGAGCACGATCTCGCCGAGCGCTTCGCCCAGACCGCCGCGCAGCTGACCCCGATGCTCGGCCCGCTGATAACCAATCTGCTGACCCTGCATCTGCGCCAGATGGCCGACACCGAGGCGATCGACGCGGCCGAGCGCTTCGGCGGCCGGCTGCCCGGATCGCGCGAGATCGCAGTCTGCTTCGCCGACCTGGTCGGGTTCACGCGGCTGGGCGAGGATGTGCCCGCGCACGAGCTCTCCCGCCTTGCGATCCGCCTGGAGCATCTGGCCGGCGACGTCGCACAGCCGCCGGTGCGGCTGGTCAAGACGATCGGGGACGCGGCGATGCTCACCTCTCCCGAACCGGAGCCGCTGATCGACGCGGCGCTGAGCCTGATCGAGGCCGCCGACGCCGAGGGCGAGCAGTTTCCGCAGCTGCGCGCGGGCGTGACGATCGGGCCGGCGCTGAGCCGCGCCGGCGACTGGTTCGGGCGGCCGGTCAACCTCGCAAGCCGCGTCACCCAGGTCGCGCGGCCCGGCAGCCTGCTCGCCGAACGCGAGGTGCGCACGACGGTCGGCGAGCGCTACCGCTGGTCCTATGCCGGTGAGCGGCGGCTGCGCGGGGTGCGCGAGCCGGTCGCGCTCTACCGGGCACGGCGGCTGGCGACCTGAGCGCGCGCCGGCGCGCTCTCCCAGAGCCGCCACGGCGGGTTGCCGCCGGCCCAGAGATCGTTCAGCGCGACGGCGTCCTTGTAGGTGTCCATGCACTCCCAGAAGCCCTCGTGGCGGTGGGCGTAGAGCTGGCCGTCCTGCGCAAGGCCCCGCAGCGGCTCCTGCTCGAGCACCGAGTCTGCGCGCATGTAGGCGAGCGCAGCGGCCTCGAAGCAGAAGAAGCCGCCGTTGATCCAGTGCTCGCTGCGGGGCTTCTCGGTGAAGCCGAGCACACGGCCGTCCTGCCGGCCCAGATCGGCCACGCCGAACTGTAGCCGCGGGCGCACCACCGTCATGCTCGCCAGTGCCCGGTGGCGGGCATGGAAGCGCAGCAGGCCGAGCAGGTCGATGTCGGCGAGGCCATCGGCGTATGTGGCGCAGAACCGCGCCACGCCCAGATGCGGCTCGAGCAGCTTCAGACGTCCCCCGGTTGGTGTGTCCAGGCCGGTGTCCACGCAGCGCACCTCCACCCCGTCCGGCCACGAGCAGTGTGCCGCGAAGCGCTCGATCGACTCTCCCCGGTAGCCGGTCGCGAGCAGGAACCGGGTGAAGCTCTGCGCGGCGTAGAGCTGGATCACGTGCCAGAGGATCGGCATCCCGCCGATCTCCACGAGCGGCTTCGGAATCTCCCGCGCGTGCTCCTGCAAGCGGGTGCCGCGCCCGCCGCAGAGGATCGCGACCGGCGGCATCTCCGGATCGCTGGCGACGCCTTCGGGGCTCATCGATCCGATTATCCCGTGCAGGCGGTACGCTCTGCGTGGAGAGGAGTGCGCTCGGGCCCCGGCCTGGCGCAAACCGAGAGGAGGCTTGAGGATGGCCCAAGCTGTGCAGCAGATGCCGGCTCCCCCCGCGGGAGCGATCTCGCTGCCGCGCCCAGCGGTGCCGCGCAGCATCGTGCCCCTGAGCGGACTGCCGATCGTAGCGGTCGTGATCGGCGGGATGATCGCCGCGATCGCCACCAACTCGCTGTGGGCGCTCGACTTCTACCACGTGGTCGGCGGCGCGCTGTGGACCGCGATCGACCTGTTCCTCGGGCTGCTGCTCGGCCCGATCATGGGCAGGATGTCGATCCCGGCGCGGATCGAGCTCTCCTCGCGGCTGATGCCGAAGATGTCGCTGCTGATGCCGACCCTTGTGACGATGACGCTCGGCGCGGGCTGGCAGCTCGCCCGCCACCTCGGCAACCTCGACCCCGGCTTCGCCCAACACGGCTGGCTCGTGGCCTCCTACATCGTCGTCGGGGTGATGGCGATCATCGCGCTGGGGCTGCTGGAGCCGGCGAACATCGCGGTGCTATTCGAGATGCGCAAGCCGCAGCCGAATCCCGCGGTGATCGAGAAGCTGATGAAGCGCTTCATCTACACCGCGGGAGTCACCGGGGCGATGCAGGTCGCGACGCTCGTGATCATGACCAAGGTGGCATCGGGCTGATGAGCGCGATCTCCTCACACGACGCCCCGAGCGCTCACGCCGGGCCATCGGTGCCCGACCGCAAGCTGCCCCCGGTCACCGAGGTGGCAGTCGCCACGCTGACGCTGATCGTGATCGGCGGCATCTACCTCGCCGCCAAAATCCCCGCGCACGTCACGCTCGCGCCCGCGATCGCGCTGCTGGCCGCCGCGGCCGTGCTGCTGCTCTGCAACCTCGTGATGCTCAGCCGCGCGCGTGACTTCGCCTGGCACCGCTTCTTCGGAGTCGCCCGCTGGGCGCTGCTTGCCTACGTCGTGATCGCCGGCATGCTCGAGTACGTCTTCGTCTACGACGGCGTCAGCGGCGGGACTCTGGTCGTGCTGAGCGGGATGCTGCTCGTGTTCGGGCTCGACGTGCCGCTGATCCTCGCCTTCACGGTCGCGCGCTACGCCGACCCTGAGGGCTGAGCTCCACGACACCCGGCACCGAGTAGTGGGGTCGGACGGCGACGGTAGACTTGATCCATGGCGGCAAACGAGCACCACGAGCTGGTCGTGGCCCCTGACGGGAGCATTCCCGCCGATCAACTGAAACGCCTGGGCGTCGGGCCCGGCGCGCATCTTCATGTGGTGCACACGCCCGCTACCCGCTCCGGCGGCAGCTTCGCCGGATCGCTTCCGAACTTCCCCGCCCTCACCTGGCAGGACTTTCAGCGCGCCAGCCAGCTCGCCCAGCAAGACCTGTCCTCGGAGTGAGGGTCCTCGCCGACTCCCACGCCATCGTCTGGCAGTCGCAACGCTCCTCGGAACTGTCTGCCCCAGCGGCCGACGCGCTGCTCGAGGCGGAAGAAACCGACGGCGTAGTCGTCTCCGTCGCGACCCTGATCGACCTCTGGTACGTCACTCAGACGACCAAAGCTGTCACCGAGGCCGACCTCGCAGACCTGCGAGAGAAGATCTCCTCTTCACCCGAGCTCCGCCTGCACCCAATCGACGGCGATGTCGCCGACGCCACCATCGCGATTCCCCGCGACACGCTCGCCGACCCGTGGGACAGATTCATCGTTGCGACCGCTCAAATTCTCCAGGTGCCACTGGTCACTCGGGACCGCGCAATCCGTGCCAGTGGGCTCGTACCCACCATCTGGTGAGTGCAGCAACCACAGCCGCCCGGCGACGGCAAGCACCTGAGCCCGTCCCCGTTACCCCGCCACCTTCTCCAGCATCTCGGCCGGAACGTCGAAGTTGGCGTGGACGGCCTCGACGTCGTCGTTCTCTTCCAGCGCGTCGATCAGCTTCATCAGCTTGACGACCTGGCCCTCGTGCGGAATCGGCACGAGGCTCTTGGGGCGGTAGAGGAGCTCTGCGCTCTGCATCTCGATCCCCGCGTCCTCGAGCGCACCCTTGACCGACACGAAGTCGGCGAGCTCGGTGACGACCTCGAAGATGTCCTCGTCGGTGACGACGTCCTCGGCGCCTGCCTCGACCGCGACCATCAGATCGTCCTCGCCGGCGGCATCGGAGTCGATCGCGATCACGCCCTTCTTGTCGAAGAGGTAGGCGACCGAGCCCGGCTCGCCGAGGCTGCCGCCGAACTTCGTGAAGATGTGCCGCACGTCGGCGCCGGTGCGGTTGCGGTTGTCGGTCAGCGTCTCGACCAGCAGGGCGACCCCCGCGGGCCCATAGCCCTCATAGAGCACCGACTCGAAGGCGCTGGCGTCGGCGCCCTCGCCGGTGCCTTTGGCGATCGCACGCTCGATGTTGTCCTTGGGCATCGAGGCCGCCTTGGCCTTGGCGATCGCATTCTCGAGCGCCGCATTGCCGGCCGGGTCTCCCCCGCCGTCACGCGCCGCGACCGTGATCGCACGCGCGAGCTTGGTGAACTGCGCGCCCCGTCGCGAGTCGACGATCGCCTTCTTGTGCTTGATGCTGGCCCACTTGGAATGTCCTGACATGCCTTGAAGTTTAGGTGGCCCGCCAGCCGCCGGCCATCCGAGAGCCCTTCGCGCATAGGATGGGCAGCTATGGCAATCGCACTCGACCCCGGCATCTTCAAGGCCTACGATGTCCGCGGCATCTACGGCGAGCAGTTCGACGGAGACCTCGCCGAGCTGATCGGCCGCGCCTTCGCGCGCGTGCTGTCCAACCTCTCCGGCAAGCCCGTGAGCAGCCTGAAGATCGGCCTCGGCCGCGACATGCGCCTGACAGCACCCGAGCTGGCCGCGCGCTACCGCGAGGGCATCCGCGCCGAGGGAGCCGACGTGCTCGACGCCGGCCAGGTCGGCACCGAGATGCTCTACTGGCTGGTCGGCTCGCGCGGCCTCGACGGCGGGCTGATGTGCACCGCCTCGCACAACCCGAAGGCCTACACCGGCGCCAAGCTCGTGCGCGAGGGCGCGCTTGCGCTCTCCGGCGACACCGGCATCCAGGACATGCGCGCGGAGATCGAGGCGGGCATGCCGGAGCCCGCCGGCCCGCGCGGCAGCGCGCAGGAGCTCGACATCTACGCCGAGTTCCAGCAGGCCGCGCTGGGCTTCATCGACGCCTCCGCGATCAAGCCGCTGAAGGTCGTGCTCGACGGCGGCAACGGGATGGCCGGCCCGATGGTCGGGCCGCTGCTTACGCGCCTGCCGTTGGAGCTGCTCGAGACCTACTGGACCCCGGACGGCAACTTCCCCGACCACGAGCCGAACCCGCTGCTGCCCGAGAACCGGACGTTCATCATCGAGAAGGTCAGAGAGAGCGGAGCCGACCTCGGCATCGCCTGGGACGGCGACGCCGACCGCTGCTTCTTCATCGACGAGCAGGGCGAGTTCGTCGACGGCGACTTCCTCACCGCGCTGCTGGCGCAGGCGCTGCTGGCCAAGCAGCCCGCCGAGACGATCCTCTACGACGTCCGCGCCTCCTGGGCGGTGCCCGACACCGTGCGGGCCGCCGGCGGCACGCCCGAGATCAACCGCGTCGGCCACGCCTTCTTCAAGACCAGGATGAAGCAGGAGGGCTCGCTGTTCGGCGGCGAGGTCTCCGGCCACTACTACTTCCGCGACTTCTACTGTGCCGACTCCGGCACCCTGCCCGCGCTGCTGATCCTCGAGCATCTCTCCAAGTCGGACAAGACGATGTCGCAGCTGCTGGCCCCCCTGCGCGAGCGCTACTTCATCTCCGGCGAGATCAACTCGGAGGTCGCAGATCAGCAGGCCAAGATGGAGGAGATCGCGCAGCGCTACGCCGACGCCAAGCAGAGCCGCCTGGACGGCATCTCGATCGACTACGAGGACTGGCACTTCAACGTCAGGCCGTCGAACACCGAGCCGCTGCTGCGCCTGTGCCTGGAGTCGCTGGTCTCGCGAGCGGACATGGAGCGCCGCCGCGACGAGGTGCTGGAGCTGATCCGCTCTTGAGCGCGGAGGCCGAGAGCGCCTCCCAGGCGGAGCAGGAGCAGGCTGCACTGGATACCGCCGCGCGGGCTGGCATCCATCGCCTGGCGATCCCCACGCCATTCCAGGTCGGCCGCGTCAACGCCTACCTGATCGAGGACCAGCCGCTCACGCTGATCGACTGCGGCCCCAACTCGGGCAAGGCGCTGGACGAGCTGGAGCAGACGCTGGCCGCGCACGGCCGCCGCATCGAGGACATCGAGCTGCTGGTCATCACCCATCAGCACATCGACCACTTCGGCCTGGCCGCGATCGTCGCGCGGCGCTCGGGCGCCGAGGTAGCCGCGCTGGATCTTCTCGCCCCGTTTCTCTCCAGCTTCGGCGAGGAGGCCGAGCGCGACGACGCCTTCGCCGAGGCGATCATGCTGCGCCACGGCATTCCGGCCGACGTGGTCAGCGCCCTGCGCGCGGTCTCGGCCAGCTTTCGGAGCTGGGGCGCCAAGGTGCAGGTCACGCGCCCGCTGCGCGACGGGGGGCAGTTGGTCCTGCGCGACCGTGCTCTGAGGGTGTTGCACCGGCCGGGGCACAGCCCCTCGGATACTGTCTTTCATGACGAGGATCGCCGGATGCTAATCGCGGGTGACCACCTGCTCAAGCACATATCCTCCAACCCGCTGATCGCGCGACCGCTCGGCGTGCCGGCCGATTACGACGGGCCGCGGCCACAGGCGCTACTCGCCTACATCGCCTCGCTGAGGAAGACCGCCGAGATGGACCTCGACCTCACGCTCTCAGGGCATGGCGGCCCGATCGGTGACCACAGGGCGCTGATCGAGGAACGCCTGCGCATGCACGCACGCCGGGCGGAGAAAATCCGCCGGTTGATCGCCGAGCAACCGCGAACCGCACATGAGATCGCGCAGGAGCTGTGGGGCAACGTCGCAGTCACGCAGGCCTACCTCACGCTCTCGGAGGTGCTGGGACACGTGGACCTATTGCTGGAGGGCGGCGAGGTCATCGAAGTGGCGCGAGACGGGGTCGTGCGGTTTGAGGCCGCTTAGCTGGAGCGTAGGTCCAGTACGCTTTTGTCAGCGCGTTTCCCGGCTGTGGCGTCTGCACCGTGGCTGACAATCAGCAGCGTCTTGCCCTTGAGGAAGAAATCGTCGCCGTCATCAAGGCATCGATGCTTGGCCGCGTCCGGCTCCTGATATCGCTGCCCATGGGACCCGGCAACATCTACAGGGGATTTCACGCCTTATGTTGACGTCAACATAATGCGTGAAACCCGATTCCCGCGTCACTCACACCCTCGACCGGCAGGAGCGATCGCGCCATGAGCTCATCGTCCGCGGCGGCACCCAGCAGGCTGCGAGCGATATCTTCCGGCCCGACAGGCATCAAGCTGCGAGCGTTCGACCCTCGGCGAGCGCCGCGTGAATCACGCTTCCATGCACATCACGCCAATCCGCTGCCTCGTCCTCGCTGACCACGACGATGTCGGCCGCGATGCGCAGTCCACGAAGCGCGCGACGTAGGCGCACGGACTCCTCGATGGCGTCCTCGACATCTGGCTCGATAACGAGGAAGTCAAGGTCGCTGTGCCTTCCCGCATCGCCTCGTGCATGCGATCCGAAGAGAACCACCCGGCTCCTGGGCGGCGCCGCAGCCGCCAGCCGACGTGCGGTCTCCAGGATGAGCGTCTCGTCGAACACGCGAGATAAGGTAGCGCGGCCAGCACGGACAACGCTGGTCGCGGCCGGCTGACGCCACGCTCGGCCGAGCCGTCAGACGGCTTGACCGGCTGCGACAGAGGCCGCTGCCTGGCGTGCCCCGGCGCTCCAGGCAGGACAGCCACGCAGGCTTGAAGGGCGTCAGCCTGATCGTCGGCGGCTGCTGTCCCGGTAGCGCGAGCACGAGCGCAATCCCCTCCTCGAGGCTCGCCCGCAACTCGTCGAGATCGTCGCCGGCCGCGAACACGCCGGGGAACTCATCCACGGTGGCCCAATAGGAGTCATCCTCATGACGGACGCTGACGTGCAGAGACTGGTTCTGGGGCATCGGGCTCACCTTGATCATACCCATTCAGTCAATGCGCGATGCCGATCCTCACTTGATCTCGCCCACGTGCTCGACATTGGTGAGGTCCTCCGGCTCAGCACTCGGCCGCCCCGCAAACCACGCATCGAGAATCTCACCCAACTGCGCCTCGGAGGTGATTCTCAAGCTGAGCGCGAGCACATTGGCGTCGTTCCAGCGTCGCGCGCCCTCGG
The DNA here is from genome assembly GCA_963725915.1 of uncultured Actinomycetota bacterium. Lineage (GTDB taxonomy): Bacteria > Actinomycetota > Thermoleophilia > Solirubrobacterales > Solirubrobacteraceae > Palsa-744. The sequence continues at coordinate 210,949 of CAVSAL010000005.1, forward strand.
CCGTCGTGGCGTCCCCGCACAGCGCCGCCCGCACCCCGGGCACCTTGTTCGCTGCAATCGAGGCGCCTGTGCCCGTCCAGCAACAGACGATCGCCTGATCGGCCCTTCCTTCGGCGACATCCCGTGCCGCCGCCTCGCTGGCCCAGGCCCAGTCGTTGCGCTCACCCTCTGCCAGCGCCCCGTGCAGAATCGGCTCGTGCCCACGGCCGCGCACCTCCTCTGCCACCCGGCCTGCCACGCCGGTCAGTTCGTCGGCTGCGACCGCGATCCTCATCGTGCGGCCCCTGAGGAGCCCGTCACCAACGGGTAGCGCCGCCGCATGAACGGCGCAAAATGAGGCACGGTGAAGTCAACCTCGCCGAGCTTGGGGCTGTAGATCAGTCCCTTCCGGATGAGCGAGTCGCGACCGACCGATGTGGACGAGGCGGACCGCTCCAATCGACGCGCCACGTCGCCGCTGCGATACGGCCCATCGCCAAGCTCCGCCATCGCAGCCATGTAGCGCCGCTCGGCCTGGGTCGCCTTCTCAAAGCGCATGTGGAAGAACTCCTCATCGAGCCTGGCCTCGACGAGAGCTTCCGTCGCCTCCACGTCGCTCAGAGTGATCGGCGAGTTTGGCGCCATGTTCCAGGCCGCCTTGCCGTATGCCTGGATGAACGCCGGGTAACAGCCGGACAGAGCGACGATGCGAGCCAGCGCATCATCGCTGAACCGCACCCCCTCATCCCTTGCGGGCTCCACGAGCGCCTCCTGAGCCGCCTCCACGCTCAGCGGTCCGATCGTGGGGTAGGAGAACAGGCGCTCGGCATATGACTTCGCATCCACGAGCAGGCCCGGCAACTGGGGCAAGCCGGCGCCCGCGAGCGCGACAGGCAGTTGCAGTTGTGAGACTCGGTGCATCGCAGCGGCGATCGCCTCCATCTCCTCGCGCTGCAGGAACTGCATCTCGTCGATCAGGAAGACCACGCCGGTCTCGTGTTCTCTCGCCGTCTGTCCAAGTTCTACGAACAGGTGAACGAGATCGCGCTCGAGGCTTCCAGTCGCGCCGGCGATGGCGTCGGGGTCAAAGGAGAACTCCATCTCGCCCTCCGTGGAGACCCCAAGCTTGAAGGCCCTCAGCAGACGGCCGAATGCTTTCAGACGCTCGCCCAGCGCCTTGCGTCTGTTCAGACGGAGCAGCGCCTCATATGCCGCATCCGCGAGCTCCGCGCGAAAGTCGGTCTCTGGCCGGATCTCGATCGGGTCCGGCGCGGTCCACCCAAGCATGTCGGCGATGCTCTCGAACTCCAGGAGAAGAACCGTCTTGCCTGCCCCTCGCAGGCCTGAGAGCACGATGCTCTGCTCGCTCCTACCGAGCTGCAGGCGCCCCAACAGGCTCGCGAACTGCTCCGTCTGCTTCTCGCGGCCGGCCAGCGCACGCGGCGGATTGCCCGCCCCCATCGAGAAGGGGTTCGCCAACGGGTCCATGCAGGCAAGTCTATCAAGCCTTATAAGGCACTATCAAGAAAACCAGATATCGCCTTATAAGCCCTTATACGCCGCCGTCGCGGCCTCCGCGTGTCGAGCCACCGCCTCCAGCAGCAACCGATGCACCCGATCGTCCTCCGTCAGCTCGCTATGAAACGAAACCGCGATCGCATCACCCTGCCGTGCCGCCACCGGATGCCCCTCCACCTCCGCAAGGATCTCCACCCCCGGCCCATGCTCGGCGATCCACGGCGCCCTGATGAACACCCCCCGCAACGGCGGCCCCTCGATGCCCTTGACGTGCAGGTTCGCCTCGAAGCTCCGTAGCTGCCGCCCGAACGCATTCCGGCTGGCCAGCATGTCCATCACCCCGAGATGGTCCCGGTCGAGCATGATCAGCCCGGCGCAGGAGCCGAGCACCGGCATGCGCAACGCAAGCTCGCGCAACGGCGTTGCCAAGCCCTCCCGCTCGATCCCGAGCGTGATCGCCGTGGACTCCCCCCCAGGAATCACAAGCCCGTCGAGACCATCCAGGTCCGCGACCACTCGCACCTCGCGCACCCGCGCGCCCAGCCGGCGCAGCATCCTGCCGTGCGCCTCAAAGCCGCCCTGGATCGCCAGGACGCCGATCAGCGGCCGATCCTGTTCGGTCACTGCGCCCGTAGGACGGTCGAGGACCAAGCGATGCAAGGACGCAGCGAGCGTGGCGTACTCATTGGTACGCGAGCGAGCGAGGACGCCGCAGCGCGCCGCGTCATCGGCCGTGTCCTACCACCCGCGCGAGGCGAGCTGCTCCTCCGGCTTCAGCTTCGAGTTCTCCAAACTCGCCATCGCGTTGCCAAGGCTCCGCGAGGCCGCCGCGACGCGCGCCGGGTCCTGCCAATGCGTCGTAGCCTCCACGACCGCCTTCGCCCGCGTCTGCGGGTCCTCCGACTTGAAGATCCCCGACCCCACGAACACCCCTTCTGCGCCCAAAGCCATCATCAGCGCGGCATCCGCCGGCGTCGCAATCCCACCCGCGCAGAACAGCACCACCGGCAGCTTTCCCTCAGCCGCGACCTGCCGCACGATCTCAAGCGGCGCCCCGTGCTCCTTGGCCGCGCTCGGCAGCTCCGCCTCGCTCAGCGCCGCAAGCGCCTTGATCTCGCCGGTGATCCGCCGCATGTGACGCACCGCCTCGACGATGTCGCCGGTGCCTGCCTCCCCCTTGGAGCGGATCATCGCCGCGCCCTCGCCGATTCGCCGAAGCGCCTCACCGAGGTTGGTCGCGCCGCAGACGAAGGGCACCTTGAACGCCCACTTGTCGATGTGGTTTGCCTCATCGGCGGGCGTGAGCACCTCCGACTCGTCCACGTAGTCAACCTCGATCGCCTCCAGCACCTGCGCCTCCAGGAAGTGACCGATCCGCGCCTTGGCCATCACCGGGACGCTCACCGCCTCCTGGATATCGGCAATCATCTGCGGGTCGGACATGCGCGCGACTCCGCCGTCGCGGCGGATGTCGGCCGGGACCCGTTCAAGCGCCATCACCGCACACGCGCCGGCGTCCTCTGCGATCTTGGCCTGCTCGGCGGTGACCACGTCCATGATCACGCCGCCCTTGAGCATCTCCGCCAAGCCGCTCTTGACGCGGAAGGTCGCCTCGTCTCTCATGGGAGGCAGTCTATCTGGGCCGGCGCCGACTACTTCAGCCGGAAGGCCTTGATGCGATCCTCGTAGGAATCGCTATCGCGCGAGTAGACGGCGTATGCAATCGCCTGGATCAGCGAGAGCAGCGCCGTGTGCGAGCGCACGTAGGCCGGCGTCGAAGAGCTGTAGTAGAGCCGGATCTGCGCAAGCTTCGCGACCTCCGAGAGCGTCGCATCGGTGATCGCCGCCGTCTTGGCTTTGCGATGCCGCGCAAGCTTGAGCGCACGAACCACGAGTGGATGCGGCCGCCCCGCCGAAAGCGCGATCACGATGCTGTCCTCGTCGATGCGGCCGAGCCGCGAGAGCACCTCCTGAGAAGGGCTCGCCGCGATCTCCACACGCAAATCGAGCAGCATCAGCAGGTGGCGCATGTAACTGGCGAAGAACGCCATCTGATCGGTGCCGGCGACCAGCACCCTGCTCGAGCTGCCGATCGCGTCGACCAGCTGGTCCACGCTCTGGCGCGAGACCTTGCGAGCGGTCTGCTCCACGTTGAGGTGATCGGCGACGATCGCGGCCTCGAACTCGGTCTGGTCGAGCGAGAACAGCGGCCCGCCGTGGCCGTTGCCATTGGCCGAGCCGCTTCCGGGCGCGCCCGTGTGCACGCGCCTGTACTCATCGCGCGCGGCGGCCTGCAGCTCCGGGAAGCCCTCGAAGCCAAGCGCCTGCGAGAAGCGCACGACCGTCGAGCTGGAGGTGTTGGCCCTGCGCGCCAACTCCTCGGCAGTCTGGAAGGCGGCCTCATCGAGATGGTCGACGATGTACTGGGCCACGTCCCTCTGCGAGCGCGAGCACTGCTCGAAGCGGGACTGGATGTAGGTGGAGAGGTTCAGGCTGCCGTCGATGCCATCGAGCGGCGTGGGAGGTGTGGTCGTGGCGGCACGCTTCATCGGCGCTCTGTTTCGACGTCATGGCCTCGCACTCCTCTTCCGGGCGTCCCCGGACGCGGGTCGCAAGCGTTCGTGCAGCGACGGATATCCTGCGCCGCCATGGACCACGCCGCCTTTCGCGCCGAGTTTCCCGTGCTGGATCGGCTCGCCTACCTGAACGCGGGAACCGACGGCCCGCTGCCCCGCGCCGCGGTGGCCGCATCGCAGCGCGAGCTCGAAGCCGAGGCGCAGCACGGCCGCGCAAAGGAGCACTTCGAACGCCGCGGGCAGCTGAGCGAGGCGCTACGGGCCTGCTACGCCGGCACAATCGGCTGCGAGCCGTACGACCTCTCGCTTACCACCTGCACCAGCGAGGGCCTTGCGATCGTGATCGACGGCCTCGGCCTGCGCGCAGGCGATGAGATCCTCACAAGCGAGGAGGAGCACCCGGGCCTGCTCGGCGCGCTCGCGGCCGCCCAGCAGAGCGGCATAGGCGTGCGCCTAGCACCCTTCCTCGAGATCCACGAGCACGTCGGCCCCGACACGAAGCTGATCGCCTGCTCGCACGTGAGCTGGATGACCGGTCGCCAGTGCCCGGCAGGCCTTGCCGACGTGGAGCCCCCGCTCCTGCTCGACGGTGCCCAGGGCGCTGGCGCCGTGCCGGTCGATCTGCAAGCGCTGGGCTGCGACGCCTACTCGGGCGCCGGCCAGAAGTGGCTCTGCGGCCCCGACGGCACCGGCATGCTCTACAGCACCCCCGAGCTGCGCAGCCGCCTGGCGGTCAAGCGCCGCGGATACGGCAACCTCGCCGACCCGCAGGAAGGGCTGCACGCCCAGCTGCACGAGGACTCTCGCCGCCTGGACACCCTCGCGCTGAGCGCGGAGACGCTCGCCTGCGCCCTGGCGGCCACCCAGACGCTTGCCGCCGTGGGCTGGGCAACGGTGCACGAGCGAGCCAAGCATCTCTCGGACCGGCTCTGCGAGCTGCTGCGCAACGCCGGCCGCGACCCGGTCGAGGGCTCTGCCGGCACGCTGGTCTCCTTCTCCAGCCCCGACCCGCTCGCTGAGCGCACGACACTCGCCGAGCAGGGCGTCGTCTTGCGCGACATCCCCGGCAAGCCGTGGCTGCGAGCCTCCGTCGGCGCCTGGAACGACGAGAGCGACCTGCAGCGCCTGATCGACGCATTGCCCTAACGTCACGGGGGCGTGGCGCGCATGAACGCGACATCACAGACCGCGAGCACCCTCGCTGCGCCCGCGCAGGCCGTGCGGCCGCGACCCGTCCAAGCACGCAAGGCCACCCGCCCCCCGCTGCTTGCGCCCCACCGGCTCGCGCTGGCGGCAATCCTCGGCCTCTCGGCGGCGATGAACGTCTACGACCTCTCCCGCAACGGGTGGGCGAACACCTTCTACTCGGCGGGCGTGAAGTCGATGCTGCTCTCGCTGCACAACTTCCTGTTCATCTCGTTCGATCCCGGCGGCCTGATCAGCCTCGACAAGCCGCCGCTGGCGATCTGGGTGCAGGCGGCAAGCGCCAAGATCTTCGGCTTCACGCCGATGAGCCTGCTGCTGCCCGAGGCGCTCGCCGGCGTGCTGTGCGTCGGAGTCTTGTATCTGGCAATGGTCAAGCCCTTCGGGCGGATGGCCGCGTTGACCGGCGCCCTCTGCCTGGCCGTATACCCCGCGTTCGTGGCGGTCAACCGCGACAACAACCCCGACGCGCTGCTGATCGCGCTGATGACGGTCTCCTGCTGGATCGCGCTGAAGGCGATTCAGAGCGGGCGCCTGCGCACGCTGATCCTGTGCGGGGTCTTCGTCGCGCTGGCCTTCAACACCAAGACGCTCGCCGCCTACCTCGTGGTGCCGGGAATCGCGGCCGGCTACCTCGTCTGCGCGCCCGGACCGCTCTCCTCGCGGATCGCAAAGCTGCTCGTGGCCGGGCTCGTGATGGCGGTGCTGTCGATCGCCTGGCTGTCCTTCGTCGACGCGACGCCCGCCAGCCGCCGTCCTTACGTGGGCAGCTCGCTGGACAACTCGGAGCTGGGGTTGACCTTCGGCTACAACGGCCTCGGGCGCATCGGCGGCCAGACCGGCGGGCCGGGCGCGATCCCCGCCGGCGCCGGAGCAAGCGCGCCGCTGCCGCCGCGAACGATCTTCGAAGAAGCCACCGCGAGCCATCTGGAAACCGAAGCGCTCGCACAACATGCCTTCATGCCGCTGACGCAGGCGGTCAGGCAGATGCCGTTCCGGGTGCCGAGCCTCCACCAGCTCCTGGCCCCCGCGAGCAGCTCCACCCCCGAAGCGCCCCCGGAGTACCTCCCCGACGGCCGCGCCAGCAAACCGACGCCGTTCGGCAGAGAACCGGGGCCGCTGCGACTGCTGCAGGAAGCGATCGGCGGCCAGGACGGCTGGCTGCTGCCGCTCTCGCTCGGAGGCGCGATCGCGCTGCTTGCGCTGCTGGCAGGCTCCTGGCGCCGCCCGAGCGCCGAGCGCCGGCTGGACCGCCGCGACCCCAAGCTCGCCGGCCTGCTCGTGCTCGGCGGCTGGTTCGCCGTCGAGGCGGTGCTGCTCAGCCTCGCCAGCGGGATCGTGCACCCTTACTACACCTCGGCGCTTGGCCCCGGCGCCTGCGCGATGGTGGGCGCGGGACTGGTCGCCTTCCTGGCCCTGCTGGGCCGCAGCGCGAAGTGGGCCTGGCTGCTCGGCGTGACCGTGGCGGCGACCGTGCTGACCCAGATCGTGCTGCTCGACCGCAGCGCACCATACATGCAGTGGCTGCTGCCGATCCTGATCGTGTCCGGCCTGGCGGCCGTCGCGGTCGCGGTGCTCGCCCGCCGCTGGGCACGGTGGTCGCTGGCCGGCCTGTTGGCGGTGCTGCTGATCGCGCCGACCGGCTTTGCGGCGGCGACCTGGGGCGCGCCGGTTGACGGAACCTTCCCGGTGGCCGGGCCCTGGGGCGCGGCCGGCTGGGGCGGCATCGGCGTTCCGCCACAGGAAGTCCCGGTCTACCACAGCCTGCTGCGCTACCTCGACCGTCACCACCCCACCCGCCGCTTCTCGGTGCTGACCGTCTCCTCGGTGACCGCGGCGCCGCTGATCCTCCAGGGCAGCCCGGCGGCCGCGCTGGCCGGCTACAGCGGCACCGACCCTGCCCTCACCGCGGGCGGCCTGGCGCGCCTGGTGGCACGCCACGAAGCTCGCTACGTCCTGCTCGGCGGCGCCTATGCGAGCCGCGGCGGCAACGGCGCGACCGCCGCCACCTTGAAGGCGTGTCGCCTGATCCCCGCACGCGCCTGGGGCGGCCCGCCCCTGTCCTCGGGCAGTCTCGTGCTCTACGACTGCGCCGGCCGTGCGCCGCGGCTTCGCGCCGCGCGGTAGGTCCCCCTACGCCGCGATGTCGAGGTGGCGCCCGAAGGCGCGCTCGAACAGGTCGCGCTCGCGGCCGGCGGCCCAGCGCGGCACCGCGGTCTCGCCGTCGGCCTGGAGGGTGAGCCTCACGGTCCCGTTGGTGCTCGCGAGGTTCGTGTCGCTGACGAGCTGATCGCGGGAGCGCTCCAGATCCTCGGCCAGCCGCAGCAGCGTTGCGCAGCGGTCCAGCCGCTCCCGGTCGCCCTGCCCGAACAGCGGCGCCAGCTCCCCCGGCTCGGGCATGCCCTTGCGGTGGTAGCGGGCAGCCTGGGCGATGATCGCCACCTCGGCCGGCGAGAAGCCGGGCAGGCCGGCGTTGAGGATCAGGTAGCGCGAATGCTTGTGGTGATCGTCGTAGTCGACCGACATCCCGATGTCGTGCAGCATGCAGGCGGCCCACAGCAGCTCCCGCTCGTGTGGATCGCCGGCGTGCAAGCCGAGCGCGGCCAGCTCGTCGAACATGCCGAGCGCGAGCTCTGCCACGTGGCGGCTGTGGGGCGCGTCCATCCCGTAGCGGCGCGCGAGATTGAGCACCCCATCCCTGCGCACATCGTCGAACAGCGGCGGCCCCTTCCCGCCGCCCAGGTGATGCTCGAAGAAGATGCCCTCGCGCAGCCCCGCCTCGGTCACCTCCAGGCCGCCGAAGCCGCCGGCGATCAGCGCCCCCTCGATCACGATCGCCCCGGCAAGGATCAGATCGGCGCGCGCCGGCTTTATGCCCGGGATCTTCGCCCGCTCGCGCGGCGGCAGCGCCGCCAGGCGCTCGATCAGCTCGCGCAGCGCCTCCAGGCTCATCACAAAGCCCTGGACGCCGTTGCCCGGCAGCCCTGCCACCCGCTGTGCCGCGGCGGCGAGGTTGCGCGCAGTTCCGCCCATGCCGACGATCCGGCTGCCGACCTCCTCCAGCCACGGCGACTGGGTGAGCTGGCGCTCGACGTGCTCGCGCAGCGCCTGGATCTGCTCCGGGACGGCCGGCTGCTCACCGGCCAGAAAGCGCTCGCTCATCCGCACCGCCCCGAGCGGCCACGAACCGATCTCGCGCTCCAGGCGCCCTGAGACGTGCACGAGTTGCAGCGAGCCGCCGCCGAGATCGAGCACCGCTCCGTCCGTCAGCGTCGTGGAGTTGACGGCGGCCAGATAGCCGTAGCGCGCCTCCTGCTCGCGCGAGAGCACCCTCACCGGCAGCCCGATGATCTCCCGCGCCGGACCCAGCACCTGGTCGGAGTTCTCGGCGTCCCGGATCGCGCTGGTAGCGACGGCGTGGACCTGCTCGCCGTCCAGGCCGGCCGCCCGGCAGAAGTGCGCGAAGACATCCAGCGTGGCAAGCGCCCTGGCGATCGGCTGCGCCCCGAGCCTGCCTGTCGCGACCAGACCCTCGCCGATCCTGACGGCCTCGTAGATCTCGTCGGTGCGCTGCCACCACCCCTTGCTCGCCGTGAAGACGACGAGCCTGAAGGAGTTGGAGCCGAGATCGATCACGGCACGGCGCTGCGGGACCGGCATGCCCCCAGCGTATTGCCCCAGGCGGCGGGCCCCAACGCACGATTCCATGTGTGCGGCTCTGCACCTGACCGGCATGCCGCAAGGCGAGCGGCCGCCACCTCCGCACGTAGCATTCGGCGATGCGCCTGCTCGCGATCCAGCACATCGCCTGCGAGCCGCCGGGCGCCTACGAGGACGAGATGCTTGCGCGCGGCATCGCCTTCGACCGCGTCCAGATCGACGAAAGGCAGCCGCTGCCGGACTGGCGCGGCTACCAGGGCATCGTCGCGATGGGCGGTCCGATGAGCGCAAACGACGAGCGTGAGCTGCCGTGGCTCGCCGAGGAGAAGCGCGCGATCGCCGAAGCCGTGCGGTCGGGCATGCCCTACTGGGGCGTGTGCCTGGGCGCGCAGCTGCTGGCGGCAAGCCTCGGCGCCCGCGTCTACCGCGGCCCCGCTCCCGAGCTCGGCATCTACGACGATCTCGCGCTGACGCGGGACGCCCGCCGCGATCCGGTCTTCGCGAACCTCCCCTCCCCCCTCACAACCTTCCAGTGGCATGGGGAGACCTTCGATCTGCCCGATGGCGCCACTTTGCTGGCAGGCTCAGCGGCCTATCCCAATCAGGCCTTCGTCTGGCGGCGCGCCTACGCGCTCCAATTTCATCTCGAGGTCTCTGCCGAGGCTGGCGGACAGCTGGCTCGCGCTGCCCGCCTACGCGCAGGAACTGACGCACGCTCGCGGCGCAGGTGCGATCTCGGCGCTGAGAGCCGAGCTGAGCACGCTCGCAGGCGTCGTCCCGCTCGCCCGCCAGATGTTCGGCCGCTTCATCGAGTCCGTCGTCGCGCCAGCCGCCGAGGCCGCTTTCACAGCCTGAGCCGGCGCTCATCGCGCTGCTCACGCCGCCTGGGGGATCTTCGCCGCGGTGGAGTCGCTCGCCGCGGCCAGCACCGCATCGAGCAGACCGGGGAAACGTGCCTGCAGGTCCTCGCGTCTGAGGCTGTTCAGGCGGGCCGTGCCCTCCTCTTGCTGGCGGATCACGCCCGCTTCGCGCAGCACGCGGAAGTGGTGCGTGAGAGTCGACTTCGTAATATCGAGGTCGAAGGAGCCGCAGCGGCGCGGCTCGCAGTCGCAAGCGAGCTTGGCGACGATCGCAAGCCGCTGCGGATCGCTGAGCGCGTGCAGCACGTCGGCGATTCGAAGCTCGTCCCGGTCGGGGTGGTGAAGGCCCATGCACTCATTGTACGACGATCGCCGTCCAATGTGTTACGATGATCATCGTACCAGCAAACAAGCGGACCGAAGGGCCTAACGATGAGCACGATCTCCCAGACTCCCTGCCCTCGCCCAGCCGGCATCAGCAGCACCCGCCTCTCCGCGATCGTGCAGGCCGCATACCTGCTGGAGCTCGCAGGCCGATGAGCGCGGCGATCGCAGCCAAGCGGCCGCAGGTTGCGCGCTCGGGCTCGACGCCGCTGCTGATCCTGATCTGCCTCGCGCAGTTCATGGTGATCCTCGACGTCTCGATCGTGAACGTCGCGCTGCCCTCGATCAAGGACAGCCTGCACTTCTCCACCAGCGGCCTGCAGTGGGTGATCAACGCCTACACGATCACCTTCGGCGGCTTCCTGCTGCTCGGCGGCCGCGCCGCGGATTTGCTCGGTCGCAGGCGCGTCTTCCTCGGCGGCACCGCGCTGTTCGGCTTTGCCTCGCTGCTTTGCGCGTTCGCGAGCTCGCGCGGACTGCTGATCGGCGCACGGGCGCTGCAGGGACTCGGCGGCGCGGCGCTCTCGCCGGCGAGCCTTGCGATCGTGACGACCTCCTTTGCCGAGGGCACGGAGCGCAATCGCGCGCTCGGCGTCTGGGGCGCCCTCGGCGGGCTCGGCGGCGCCTCCGGCGTGCTGCTCGGCGGGCTGCTCACGCAGGGCTTCGGGTGGCCGGCGATCTTCCTGATCAACGTGCCGATCGGCATCGGCGTGATCTTCGCCGGCCGCAGGGCGATCCCCGAGAGCCGCCGCGAGGACGCAACGCGCCACTTCGATCTCTCCGGCGCGATCCTCGTGACCGCCGGGCTGACCCTCGCCGTCTACGGCATCGTGCAGAGCGAGACGCTCGGCTGGGGCTCGGCGGGCGTGATCGGCCCGCTGCTGCTTGCGGTCGCGCTGCTCACCGGCTTCGTCGCAGTGGAGGGCAAGTTCGCCGCGGCGCCGCTGCTGCCGCTCGGAGTGCTGCGGATGAAGCGCCTGCGGGCCGCGAACCTCGTGGTCACGCTGCTCTACGGGGGCGTGTTTGCGATGTGGTTCTTCCTCACGCTCTACCTGCAGGAGGTGCTCGGCTTCAGCGCGCTGCAGGCCGGCTTCTCCTTCCTGCCGCTGACGCTTGGCGTGGCGGCCGCTGCAACGCTCGCGCCACGTCTGGTGGCGGCGATCGGCGTGCGGCCGGTGATCACGATCGGCATGCTCGGCTCCGCGGCCGGCCTGGCGCTGCTGTCGATGATGCCTACCCACGGCTCCTACCTGGGCTCGGTGCTCCCGGGCGGACTGATCAGCGCGGTCGGGTTCGGCTTTGCGCTCGTGCCCTCGACGATCGCGGCCGTGCAGGGCGTGCCGACTCGTCAAGCGGGCCTGGCCTCGGGGCTGCTGAACACGGCGCGCCTCGGCGGCGGCGCGCTCGGCCTGGCGGCGCTGAGCACGATCGCCGACTCGCACACCGCGAGCGAGATTTCTCGTGGCGTGCCACTCCACGCGGCGATGACCAGCGGATACCGGCTGGCGTTCGCGATCGGCGCGGGGCTCTGTCTCGCAGGCGCGATTGCGGCGGTGAGCATGCTCGGCGAGAGCCGCACCGCGGCAAGCGCGCGGCTTGGCCGTCTGTGGGCCTCTTCGCGGTCGCGCGCGGCGGCCGACGAGGGCGAGTGAACCGCGCCTACACGCTCCGCAGCGCGGCGGCGGGCGCCAGCCGCGCGGCGCGCACCGCCGGGTAGAGACCCACGAGCGCGCCCAGCAGCAGCGCGATCCCGACGCCGCCGGCGACCGCGAGCACGGGAACGACGACGATCCATCCCTGTGACTGGGCGTATGCGGCCGTGCTCGCGGCGCCGAGCACGATGCCGGTGATGCCGCCGAGCAGCGCAAGCAGGATCGACTCGCCGAGGAACTGGACGCCGATGTGCAGGCGCGTGGCGCCAAGCGCGCGGCGCAGGCCGATCTCCGATCGCCGCTCCAGCACGGAGATCACCATCACGTTTGCGATCCCCACCCCGCCGACGAGCAGCGCGACCGCGCCAAGGCCGAGGAACAGGGAGGTGAGCGTGCTCTGGGCGTCCGCGCGTGCCTGCAGCGCGTTGGAGGGACGGCTGATCTGAGCGTCTTCCGGACTCTGAGGGTCTGCCGTGGCGCCCAGCAGCGCCGACGCTTCGCTGACGCGTTCCTGGTCGGCTCGCACATAGAGCGTGCTCGCGCTCCTGGTGGTGCCGAACAGCCGATGGGCGACCTGGTAGCCGATCAGCGCGGAGGCGTCGATCTCCGGCGCGAGCGGCAGCGGCGCGAGCACCCCGCCGACCGTGAACCAGGTGCCTTCCATATAGACCTGGACCGGCCGGCCGGCGATGCTCAGCCGATCGATGTGCAGCCGCTGCGCGGCGGTCGCGCCCAGCACCACGATCGGAAAACGACCGTTGGCCCTGCTCAGGAAGGAGCCCTTGACGAGCCTGGCCTGGAGCGTGGAGAGCAGCAGTGGTTCGCTGGCCTGCACGGTGATGCCACCCGTTTCGGCCGCTTCTATGTAGGGACTGCTGCGCACGCCGGCCGAGACGGTGCTGACCGCGGCGGCGTCGCGCACGCTTGGCAGGTTTCGCACCGCCCGCGCGGCGGAGGCCGGCAGCGACGCGTTTTCGCCGAAGAAGTTCTGGCCCGGCTGGACCGTGAGCAGATTCGTTCCGAGTTTGTCGAGCTCTGCCACGAGGCCTGCCTTGCTCGATTCGGAGATCCCGAGCACGGCGACCATCGCGGCGACGCCGATCCCGACGCCGAGCGCCGAGAGCGCCGCGCGCAGGCGCCTTGTGCGCAGCCCGACGCTCGCCACTCGCAGCACATCGAGCGCCGTGAGGCGGCTGCGCTGCTGGACGCCGTGCTCCGATGCGCCGCCGCGGCGCGGGCGTCGCACTCGCACCCGCGGCAAGGGATGTCGCGCTATCGCCGCCCTGCTCATGCCGGCGCTCCGAGGGCATCGTCGTGCACGATGTGGCCGTCGCGCACCTCCAGGCGGCGCGGCAGGCCGTCGGCGATCTCGTGGTCGTGGGTGATGACCACGACGGTCGTTCCCTGCGCGTTCAGCGCTCGCAGCAGCGCCATGATCCCCTCGCCGCTCACGCTGTCGAGGTTGCCGGTCGGCTCGTCGGCGAGCACGATCGCGGGGTCGCTGACAAGCGCTCTGGCGATCGCGACGCGCTGGCGCTCGCCGCCGGAGAGCAGCGCCGAGGTGTGCTTGGCGCGATGCGAAAGCCCGACCCGCTCCAGCGCCTGCTCCGCCCGCGCGCGGCGCACGCGGGCGGGCCTGCCCGTGTACAGCAGGCCGCCGGCGACGTTTTCCAGGGCCGTATAGGCCTCGAGCAGGTGAAACTGCTGGAAGACGAACCCGATCCGCCAGGCCCGCAGCGCCGCGAGCGCCCCGTCGGAGACGCTTGCCACATCGACGCCGGCAATCCGCACGAGCCCGCTGCTGGCGCGTTCGAGCGTGCCGATGATGTGCAGCAGCGTCGACTTGCCTGAGCCCGAGGGCCCGACGATCGCGCACAGCTCCCCTGCCTCGACGCTGAGACTGACCCCGCGCAGCGCCTGCACGTCGCCGGGATACTGCTTGACGACTTCCCGCAGCTCGAGGACCGGATCGCTCATTCGGAGGGCTGGGTGATCGTGAGGCCTTCGTAGACGCCCTGGCCTTCGATCTGGACATAGCCGTCCGCGAACATGCCCGGGGTGACGGGAATTTCGACCCGGCGCCCCGCCTGGAGCGCCTGCACCGCATAGCCGCCGCCCGCCGTCGCGATCAGCGCGGTCGCGGGAACGCTCAGCACGTTGCGGCGCTTTTCCTTGAGCAGTTCGACGGTGACGGGGGCCGCGTCCAGATGCGGAGCGCGACGGTTGAGCGTGAGCGTCACCGAGATGCTCGCTTTGCCGCCTCCGGCTTCCCCGCCCCCGCCGCTAGATTCCGTGGCGACCGTGCCGACGCTCGTGATGTGCGCGCCGACGGTCTGGCCGCTGGGCAGCGTGACCGGCGCGCTCTGCCCCACGTGCGCGAGCTGCTGCTTGTCGGCTTCGAGCGCCACCTGCACGAGCTGCCGGGTGGAGGTCGTCGTGAGGACGGGTGTGCCTGCGCCGGCGCCTGATGGTTCACCGGAGGGCGATTTGGAGGGACTGTCTTTGCCCGCGGGGTCTTTGGCGGCTTCTTTGTCGGTGGCTGGTTTTTCGGCGCCCGCCTTGCCCCCCGGCGGGTCCTGGCCGAGGCTCGCCTTCAGCGCGGTCACGCGCCGCGCGGAGGGCGCGAAAACCACGCGCCCGAGTTCCACCTCGCCGGTTTGCGGCAGCCCCTCCGCCTGCTGCCAGCGGCGCACGGCCGCCGCGGTCGCTTCGCTGAAGCTTTCGTAGTCGGCGATCGCGCCGTAGGGGTCATCCCCGAGCGCGACCAGGTTCTCGTTGAGCTCGGCGACGTCTTCGCCGTCGCTCACGCCCAGCTTCAGCGTGCGGTAGGCGGGCACCGACCCGTACATCAAGACGATCGGAAGCTGGTTGACCTTGAACAGCGTCCCGCCGCGCCCGATCACCGCTCCGACGCCCGGCAGCCACGTGAAGGTGCCCGGGATGCGGTCGTAGAGTTCGAGCGCGCTGCCGTAGCCGAGCGTGCCGCTCACCTGCGCGTGTTCTGCGAGCGTGCGTCGCTGGACGGTGGTCGTGGTGTCGCCCGCCGGCACCCCGCCACCTGAGTCGCCGCGCCCTTTCCCACGCGCATGCAACAGGATCGCGAGCGCGATCGCCACACCGACGAGCACGATCGCTCCCACCGCCGCGACCCGCACGCCTCGCCGGCCGCGCGCGGGCGGCTCGGGCGCGGAGAGATCGCCCGCGTCGCTGCGCTTGCGCTCGCTCACGGGTGGGGATGAGACCTCGGTCACGCTCCCGGGCGCCTCGCCGTCGAGCGGCGAGACCGGGTCATTCACCGCCACCGCCGGCTGGCGCCGCGCGCACGCTGGTGGAGCCTTCCTGGCCGCCGCCGTGCGGAGGCCCACCGGGCGCTCTGCCGCTTGCCCGGATCGCCAGCGGCAGCTTGCCCATCACGCTGTGGCAGGCATTCTGGGCGGATTGGAAGGTGGCGCTCTGCGGGTCGATGTTGTTCAGTTCGAGCACCCCGCTGGCGCCCGGGTCTGGAACATCGACGCCGTGGCTTCTCAGGCACCGCGCGAATTCGACCGCCTTCTGCTTCTCTTCGGCCTTCTGCGCGGGAGAGAGATTCTTGAAGGGCCCTGTCGGCGCATAGCGCTTGCAAGCCCCCCGGGCAAGCTTGAACGGCGGCGGCAGCCCTTCCTTGCCTCCCGGCGCCGGGCCACCCGAGATGTGGATGCCAAAGCCCTTGGGGCCACTGTTCGTTTCGGCGTGGACTCCGTGTTCGCGCAGGCATTTGGCGAACCGCACCATCTGCTGGTTGGCCTTCTGTTCGGCCGTTTCGCCGCTCGGGTCCGATCCCCCCGACCCGCAGGCCGCCAGCGCAAGACAGCAGCCGATCGCGACTGGAAGAAGGAATGAGAACGGGGGAAGATGACGGCGGCGCCCCCCGGCCGCCGTGCTCGATCTGGGGTGCATGCGGACATCAAGCCGGACGAAGATGAGAAGAGCCTGAAGGCAGCAGAGGAGGTTGCTGAAGCTCCGCCTGCTCGCTCATCTCGCTGCTGCTGATCGGCAGCGATCGCAGCTCGAGGATCAGTCGCGCGCCGCCGCCCGGGTCGTTCTCGGCACGTACCGTGCCACCGTGAGTCTCGGCGAACTGGCGCACGATCGCAAGGCCCAGTCCCGATCCGGGCGTCCGCGGGCCGATCGCGCGCGATAGAAGCGATCGAAGACCCGCGGCAGGTCCTCGACCGCGATCCCGGAGCCGTGATCGCGCACCTCCAGCCGGCCGCCCCCCACCAGCACCTCGACCACGCCCGCAGGCGGGCTCCACTTGATCGCGTTGTCGAGCAGGTTGACAATCGCCCGGTCCAGTCGCGCCGGCGCAGCGCGCACCAGGCACGGGTCTGCCACGAGCGCGAACTGCACGTGGGGCGCGTGCAGGCTCGTCCGTCTCAGGGCGGCAGCCACGGCCAGGTCCAAGCGCACGTCCTCGACCTCGACCGCCTCGACCTCGGTCTTGGAGAGATCGACCAGGTCGCCGACGAGCACCGTGAGCTCGCGAAGCTGCGCCCGCGCGCAGGACACGGCGCGCTCTCGGTCTGCGGGGGCTAGCACGTCGCCGAGCGCAAGCGCGTCGAGGTTCGCCTGCACGCTCGTCAGCGGCGTGCGCAGCTCGTGGGAGGCGTCGGAGACCAGCTGGCGCTGAGCCAGCCGCGAGCGCTCCAGCGCAGCGAGCATCGTGTTGAAGCTGGTGGCGAGCCTTCCCAGCTCGTCGCTTGCGCCGGTCGGGATGCGATGCGCAAGATCCTGGGTTCTGGCGATCCGTTCGGTGGCGCCGGTGAGCCGCCGCACCGGGGCAAGCGCGGCGCGGGAGACCAGCAGGCCGAGCGCCGCGGCGAGCAGCACGCCGCCGAGGCTGACGGCGCCCAGCACGAGCAGCAACTGGTCGAGCGTGTTGTTGACGTCCGTAAGTGGCAGCGCGACCTGCCAGACCCCGCCGGCCGGCGCCTTCTCGGTCAGCACGCGCAGGCGCGTGCCGGACACCATCGCGTCGCTGAAGTACGCGTGCTGGCGGCCGCTGGAGACCGCCTTTGTCCTTGTCGTGATCGGCAGCTTGGCGCCCGAGCCGCCGGAGGTGATTATTTCGCCGTCCGGCAGCAATATCTGGGCGTACCCGCTCGTGCCGGCAAACCCTCCGCTCGGCAGGGAGATGCTGAGCGCGGTGACCGATCCGTTGCGCCCGCGGTGGATGATCCCGCTGAGTCCGAAGGCGTCGTCGAACCTCTGGCCGGGGAGCGCCTTGGCATGCAGGAGCCTCCTCGGATCGATCAGGGTCTTCGGACCGACGAGCGTGTTCGGAGCAGGCAGCGCAGACGTATACGCACCGACCCCGACGCCGCCGACAGCGCCCGCCGCCCCGCCTGTGGCAGAGGAGCCTCCTTCGAAGACCGGCCCGCCTTCGCTGCCGCTCTGTTCGGAGAAGCCGTGACGCCCGCCGGCGAAGACTGTCTGCTTCGGAGCGTGCGCGATCACCTGGAAGGACTGTTCCAGGCTCTTGCGGTCTTTCGCGGTCAGGTTCACCTGCCTGATCTGCACCGACTGCGCGGTCCCCGGCGCAAGGCGCTGGCGCAGGCCCGCATCCAGCTGCGCGCGCAGCTCGCCGGCGGTCACGAAGTAGACGACGACCGAGGCCAGCACGATCGCCAGTGCGACCGCCGCGGAGGCCAGCAGCACCGTGCGTCGTCGAAAGCTCATCGGCTCGGGGAACGCAGCACGTAGCCCACGCCTCTGACTGTATGAAGCAGCCGCGGCTCTCCCTGCGCCTCGGTCTTGCGGCGCAGGTAGCCGACATAGACCTCCAGCGAGTTGGATGCCGGCCCGAAGTCATAGCCCCAGACGCGGTCGAAGATCGTCGCGCGCGTCAGCACCTGGCGTGGATGGCGCATCAGCAGCTCCAGCAACAGGAACTCGGTTCGCGTCAGCTCCAGCAGCCGCCCCGCCCGGCGGGCCTCGTGGGCGACCGGGTCGAGCTCGAGATCCTCGAAGCGCAGCGCGTCGGGCTCGCCCTCCCAGCCGGTGCGCCTAAGCAGCGCCCGCAGCCGCGCGATCAGCTCCTCCTGGGCGAAGGGCTTGACGAGGTAGTCGTCGGCGCCGGCCTCCAGGCCCGCGACGCGCTCGCTGACCTCCGCGCGCGCGGTCAGCATCAGCACGGGCGTGCGATCGCCCGCGGCGCGGATGCGCCGGCAGACCTCGAGGCCGTCGATCTCCGGCATCAGCACGTCGAGGATCACGGCGTCGGCCGGCTCGCAGGCGAGCGCGCGCATCGCCTCCCGTCCGTCCTCGGCCATTGACACCTCGAACCCGTTGTGGCTCAGCACCAAGTCGAGCGCCTGCCGGATCGCGGGCTCGTCGTCGACGACGAGCAGTCGCATGCACGCGATACTCGCGCATCAACGTGAAAAGAACCTGAAGACGAGCGGGTTGGGCTCAGCCCGCGGGCGGCCAATCGCAGCGACGAATCGAGCCGCTGCCTGCCGTCGCCTTCATCGAGCCGCGCCCCGGCTCGAAGTGCCCGAAGTCCAGCGCGTAGAGAAGCCCGTCGGGGCCGAATTTGACGTCGAGCGGGCGCAGCATGCCCGGCGTGGCCAGCGAGCTTGCCTGCCAGCTCTGCTCGGGATCGACGACCGCTATGCCCCGTCCCGCGCGCGGACCCGAGGGCGCGGTCATCGGCACCTCGTCGCCGAACATCGCGATCACGATCCGCCCGTCTGGCGCCTGCGCGAGCTTGGTGGCGGCCACATGCGTGGTGAACTCCGCGAGCGGCCGCTCGGGCGGCGGCAGCTCGTCGTGGTTCGCGAGCACGAACCGCGGCGCCTGGCCGCCCTCCGGCGCGAAGCGGGGATCGGAGATAGGAACACTTCCCACGAAGTCGGGCCAGCCATACCAGCGGCCCTCCTGCACGACGAAGAGAAGATCGGGAATGTTTCCGACCGGCCGGCTGCCGCGATCGTCCGCGCCCTGGTCGGTCGCGATCAGAGAGCCGTCGTCGAGGAACAGCAGCCCGAAGGCGTTGCGCAGGCCCCAAGCGACCAGCTCGAGGTTGGCGCCGTCAGGGTCGCAGCGCATCACCGCCGAGCTGCAGGGAAGCTGCGCGGGAATGCGTGTGCCCTCGGGGTGCACGCTGCCGAAGTCCGCGAACGGGCCGGTGACGCTGCGGCCGGTTCCGTCCTGTCGCGGGTCCTCGGTCACGAACTCGGCGTGCCGCACCACGATCTCCAGGCCCGGGATGTCGCGTTCGTGCGGGAGCAGCTTCAGCCACCCGAGGTCGTAGGCGTCGAGGCCGATCACGCCTGTGTTGGTCATCGCCCCCTGGCTGAAATACAGCTTGCCTTCAGGGCCGAAGGCCACCATGTTGGTCTGATAGTTGCCGGGCCCCGGCAGGCCGTCGATCACGGTGCGTTGGTTCCCGGTGGCCAGATCGAGCCGCAGGATCCTGCTTGGGTGGCCGGCCTCGGTGATGTAGAGCGCGCCCTCATGGAAGGTGACCCCGTTCACCGGCGGCCGCAGGCCCTGCATCAGCAGCTCGCGGCTGCCATCCCTGACCGCCCACACCCGCCCGCCGGGCGGCGCGCCGCCGAAGGGCAGCCCCGACTCGCTCAGGTAGAGCGTGCCGTCGGGATCGAAGGTCAGGCCGGTCGGGAAGTGCAGGCCGTCGAGCACGAGCTCCCACTCTTGAGCGGCCCCCTGGCTTTGGATCTGCGCGCTTGCCATCTCGCCTCGGGTGCAGACCCTACCCACCGCCCCGCTGCCCGCAAGTTTGACCGCGGCGCTTGCTCTGAATAGGTTGCGCGCAAGGTCACCCACCGGGCAAGGAGAAGCAATGAGCGACGCAGCAGCCGCGCCGGCCGGCGCCTCGATCGAGAGCCTGATCGACCGCTTTCACTCAGGACAGATGCCGCGCGCGCGACTGATCGCCGCGTTGAGCGCGGCGGGCGCTTCGGCCGCAGCCGCCGCGATGCTCGCAAACGTGGCCGAGCACGCCAGCCCGGTCACCCAGCCGCTTGCCGCGAGCCTCGGCTCCCACCACCAGAGCGCCGCGACCGCGAGCCTCGACCTCGCCAAGGCCCACGACCAGCACCTGGGCGACCAGGTCGCCGGCACGAGCGCGCCCACGCCCGCGGCCCGCTTGGCGGCGGTGGCGAAGATGATGGGCGACTACAGCCCGAACGCCGTCGTCAACGATCCCCTCTTCGGCGGGCCGCTGCTGGGCACCGCCGCGATCGCCGTGCACAAGACCGCCGAGATGGCGGCCATCAGCAACGTGTCGCTGAACGTGCTCGCCCGCTCGATCGTGGGCGACCAGATCCTCGCCACCTGGGAAATGGAGGGAACCCACAGCGGCCCCTACTACACGTTTCCCGCAACCGGAAAACAGATCCAGCTGAGCGGAGCGACCGTGCAGACCCGTGGGCAAGACGGCAAGATCCAGGTCGAGTCGCTCTTCTACGATGCGGCCGACATGCGCCGGCAGCTCACCGAGCGCTAGCCCATCATCTGCTGCAGAGTCTGGCCGCCGAGCACGGACTCGGGGCGCTCGGCGAGGATGTCAGAGCCGGGCCGAGCATGTTCGTCGCGTCGCTTTATCAGCAGCCACTGTGGCTTGACGCCGCCGCCCGTGCGCTGAAGCGCGAAGCCTCCGCGGAGCTTCTGACCGTGGAGCAGGAAGACGGCGTGGCCGCGATCCAGCGCCTGCGGCCAGGCAACCCGGCCGCCCTGCTCGTAGCTGCCCCGATCCCAGACGATCACCCCGCCCGGGCCGTCACGACCCTCGAAGCTGTTGTGCTCGACGCTGTGGTCGGGAACCTGCACCGCCAGCCGCTTCTGCGCCGGGTCCAGCGATGGGCCCTTCGGCACCGCCCAGGAGCGCATCACGCTGCCAACCTGCAGGCGCAGGTCGAAGTGGTGGGTGCTCGCGAGGTGCTCCTGGACGACGAAAACCCCCGCCGGCACGCCGCGAATCGCAAACTGCTCGTGGCCCTCGGCCTTCACCTGCTCGATCGAGACCTCTTCCACCTGCGCGTGCGGCGGACCGTCGTGCAGGAAGGCGGTCAGGTCTTCCAGCGCAGCCTCCGACCCCTCGGCGTGGACGTCCACCGTGCCGTCCCGACCGTTTCGCACCCATCCCATCAGCCCGAGCTCGTGCGCCCTGCGCACCGTCGCGTCGCGAAAGCCCACGCCCTGCACAGCGCCGCGTACTGTCGCGCGAATCGCTGCCTGCGACACGACAGGATCCTTAAGAGCGCTGAGAGACCGAAGGGCGCACCGTCTGCTCGCGCTCACCGACGCCAACAAGGTCGCGCAGAAAGCCCTTGCCGATCACGCTCAGGCTCAGCAGCGACCCGAACAGCACGACCGCGTCGATGCTCTCCCTGCCCTGCTTGGCCCAGTAGACGTCTTCGAGGTTCAGCCACAGCGCGAACTCGTCGAGCGTCAGCGCCGCACCGCTGCCGAACACACCCGCGGTTGCGCGCGAGCTCCAGCGTTCCTCGTTGATCCCAAGCTCGAGCATCCACAGGTAACCGACGCTGAGCAGCCCCATGATCCCGAAGGTCATGTGGTGGATGTGCCTGCCGCCAGGCGTGATGTTCTTGAACGGCCCGCGTTCGGCGCGGATCGCGTGCGTGATGCCTCGCACCGCTACAAACGTCGTGAAGAACGACCCGGTCGCAAACAACTGCCGCTCCTTGCGGCGATCGCAGAAGTGCTTGTAGTAGAGCGAGCGAAGATCGCGCTCAGGCGCGAGCCACCACCTGCTGCGGGTTGCCGACATCGCCTGCAATCTACCGGCTGCGGCCGGCTCACTTGATTACGAGCAGGTTCGGATGCGTCGCCAGCAGCGTCTGGGTGAAGGCGTAATTGAAGACGCCCGTCCCGAGCAGCGCGATCACGACCGCCTGGTTGACCGCCTTGCCCACGCCCTCGGCGCCGCCGGAGGCGGTCATGCCCTTGTAGCAGCAGACGATCGCGATGATCGCGCCGAAGATCGTGCACTTGAGCACCGAGCCCCACAGGTCGGTCGTGGAGGCGTTTGCGAACAGCGTGTTCCAGAACGGCCCGACCGGCTGCCCCTCCGTCAACTCGGCCAGCAGACCGCCGAAGATGCCGAACAGGACCGCGTAGACATCGAAGAGACCCGTGACGAGCATCAGCGCCAAAAAGCGCGGCACCACAAGGTTCTTGACCGGATCGACGCCCAGCACCTGCAGCGCGTCGAGCTCCTCTCTGACCTTGCGGGCGCCGAGATCGGCCGTGATCGCCGTGCCCGCCACACCCGCGACCACCACGGAGGTGACGTTCGGCCCGATTTCCCTGATCGCCGCCAGCACGAAGATGCTGCCCAGGCGGTCCAGCGCGCCGAACAGCGTCAGGAAGTTGGCTGCCTGCAAGCCGGGGGCGGCATAGCAGATCGCCACGATCGTGACCATCAGCGGGAACCAGACCAGCCGCAGCGCGAACAGGAACTGCGAGACGAACTCGCCGCCGTAGACGTATGGAGGTCGCAAAGCGGCGGAGATCGTTCTGCCGGTCAGCACCATCATGTCCCCTATCTCCTCCAGCAATCCACGCATCGCAACCACTGTACACGATATTGTGCTAGCTCATTAGCACATTATGTCTCTTGCCGCTGCTGTCACTAAGAAGGTCTTTCAAAATGGTTGTAGGCGTCGCCAGCAGAGGATTGAGCAGGCGAGTGTGAGGAACGCGGTGTGCATGTCGGGGTCGCGCTCGTAGCGGATTCTGAGGCGGCGGAAGTTGTGTAGGTGTGCGAAGCCGCGCTCGACGACCCAGCGCTCGCGTCCGAGGCCGGAGCCGTTGGCAGTGCCACGGCGGGCGATCACGGGAGTGATCCCGAGAGCCCGCAGGAGCCGGCGGTGCTTGTCGAAGTCATAGCCACGATCAGCGAGAACACGATCGGGTTTCTGGCGTGGCCGGCCGCGCTTGCCAGCGACCGGCCTTGAATGCAGATCCTCGATCAGTGGCAGCAACTGAGTGACATCGTGGCGGTGCCCGCCGGTCAGAGCGACCGCAAGCGGGATGCCGCTCGCGTCGACCAGCAGATGGTGCTTTGAGCCCGTGCGGGCACGATCTACCGGGGATGGCCCCGTCAGGAGCCCCCCAAAAGAGCACGAATATGGCTGGCGTCAACCGCCGCGCGGGACCAGTCGATCTTCCCCGCGGCGTTCAGCTTCACCAGCAGCTTTTGGTGCAGCGCATCCCACACACCGGCCTTCTGCCACGTCCGCAATCTTCGCCAACACGTCACCCCGGAGCCATAGCCGTACTCGCGCGGAAGATCCTCCCAGGCGATGCCCGTGTGCAGCACATGCAAGATCCCGTTGAGCACCAGACGATCATCGATCGCCTTACGCCCTGGGTTGCGACGACGACGAACTCGCGGCGGGATCAACGGCTCGACCTCCACCCACAACTCATCACTGATCTCGAACCTGGAAGGCACCTCCACGACCTCCAATCCTCGGGGACACACCCCAAAGATTCAAGACCCACAGCCCAACCCCTCCATTTTGAAAGACCTTCTAAGCTGGTCCAGTGAGCCCGCCGCAGCGCAACAGCGGATCGCCCTCCAGCCCGGCTGCCGTCCCGCTGCGGGCGCTGGCCGTCGATCGCCACGCCGAGGTGCCGATCGGGGTCCAGCTCGCGTGGGCGATCCGGACTCGGATCGACGCGGGGACGCTGGGCGCTGGAGAGCGTCTGCCGGGGCTGCGCGATCTTGCGCAGGCGCTGGGGATCAACGCCAACACCGTTCGCGCCGTCTATGCAAGGCTCGAGCGCGAGGGACTGCTCGACAGCCGTCAGGGCAGCGGTACGTTCGTGGCGGCGGGCGAAGACGCGAAGCCGCGGGCAAGCTCGATCGCTGCCAGAGTCGCCCGCGAGGCGATTGAGGCAGGAGTGGACCCGCGCGAGGTCGCGACTGCGCTCTATGTGCAGGGCGCCTCGCCGGAGGCTGCGCGAGAGCAGGCAGGCCGCCGCAATACCCTGCGAGCCCAGATCGCGGCGCTCGAGCAGGCACTCGGCGAGCTGGAAGCCGAGCACCCCACGATTGCGCGCCGAGCGCGGCAGGAGCATCCAGCCGCCGCGACGGCGAGCAAGCCGGCCCGGTTGCCGAGCGCGGAGGAGCTGGAGCAGGTCAAGAGCTCACTGCTGCGCCGCCTGGGCGCGATGCAGGCGTCCATCGATGAGTTGCAGCGACCCGATCCGCCCGCGCCAGGCACGCAGCGCGCCGGGCGAGCACAGCAGGCGCCCGCGACGCCGCGCAAAGCGCCTGGCCGTGGCGCCAAAAGGTCGCGCCCGGCGCCGGCCGGCGCGTAGGGCGCGCTTGCACCGGGCTCACCCGCAGACAGCATCGGCCGCCACGCCGCGCCGGCTCGCCAGCCAGAACATCGAGGCGAAGACCGCAGCGCCGAGAAGGTTCAGCGCGAGCTTGTAGTTCAGTGCGACCGTCCCGAAGATGTCCGTGCGCGTCGGCCGCGGACCGGTCGGGATCAGCCCGGCAAGACTGAAGAGGCCGTCCACGGCGAGCGCCGCAATCGCCATCGTCACGAACATCAGCGCGACGATGCGCACCGTGTAAGCGGTGCCGTAGTACTTCCTGTAGATGGCGATGATCGGCAGCACGATCAGGTCGGCGAACAGAAACGCAAGCACGCCGGCGAAGCTGATTCCCCCCGACCACAGCACCGCCGCCAGGGGCACGTTGCCGACCGAGCAGACGAACGAGAGCACCGCGATCAGCGGCCCCACGATCACGTTCTCCAGCGCGCCGAGGGCACCGGCCGAGTGCGTGAGGAACAGGCCGCCGAAGAAGCCGTTGCCGAGCTGGGCGATGAAGCCCGCGAGCAGAAACCCGGCCGCAATCTCCTTGTAGAGCATCCGCCAGTCGCCGCGGAAGTTCCGGGCCACATCAGACCAAGCCGAGATCGAGGTGAGCCGCTGCGGCCAGCTCATCTGGCCGCCGGCCGTGTGGTGCAGGTGACCCGTGTCCGCGGCCTGCGCGTGCGCGCGCGCCTGCCGCTCCAGCCGGGGCGAGACGAACACCCGCAGCAGCAGATTCATCAGCACGATCATCACGATCCCGCCGAGATACTCGGCCAGCGTGAACTGCCAGCCGATCAGCACCCACAGCACGAGCCCGAGCTCCCAGACCAGATTGGTCGACGCGAACTGAAAGGCGAGCGCGGTGGCGGCGGAGGCGCCCTTCTGAAACAGCGACTTCGCGATCGCGACCGCCGCATAGGAGCAGGACGAGGAGGCGGCGCCGAGCCCGGTCGCGAGCGCCACCGGGCGGGCCCCCGAGCTCGAGAGCGAGCGCTCGATCCGCTCCCGCGGCACCCACGCCTGGACGATCCCGGAGATCGTGAAGCCGAGCACTAGCGCCCACCACACCTGCCAGGCCATCAGCAGCGAGTCCCGCAGGCCGTGCCAGATCACTTCCAGGACTTCGGTCATGCCGTGCAACCTAGCGCTCGGCGCAGAAGCAGCCACGACTGCGATTGCGGCGGCGTCAAATGGGTAGCCGTGCACTTGATGCATCACGTGATTGGGCCGGGCACCAAAGTCCAGCTGCCGTTCTCGCGATCGGCCTGCTCGTGTTCTTCATGGCGCCGATGGCCCCGGCAGCGGGCGCGGCGGCGCCGCCTGAACAGGATCCCTTCTACTCCTACAAAGGCTCCACGCCTCTGGCGAACATCGCGCCAGGCACTGTGCTCAAGACGCGAACGCTCTCCTACCACGTCGCGGGCGTGCCGCTGCCGATCAAAGCGGTGCAACTGCTCTACCGATCAACGGGTGAGACGGGAGCACCGACGGTCAACGTGACCTCGGTGTCTGCAGCCGCCACTGCCCCTCGGCGCCCCCACGATCGTGTCCTACCAGTCCTTCTACGACTCGCTCAATCCCGAAGACGAGCCGTCTTACGCCATCTCTGGCGGGCTTACGCTGGGCGGTCTGATCCCGACCGCGGAGTCGGGCTTGATCGCGCCCGCGCTGCTCGCAGGGGAGACCGTCGTCGTGCCCGACACCGAGGGCGAGACGGCAGATTTCGCGGCGGGTCCGGAGTACGGGATGAACACGCTCGACTCACTGCGTGCGGCGCTCAGCTCGCCCGCCAGTGGAGCGGCAGGAGCAGAGAAGATCGGTCTGATCGGCTACTCCGGTGGTGCAATCGCGACCGGGTGGGCCGCCGAGCTCGCATCTTCTTATGCGCCCGAAATCAACTCGCGCATAGTCGGCGCGGCGATGGGCGGCGTGCTCGTCGACCCCGCCCACAACCTGCACTACGTCGAAGGCAGCACCGTCTGGGCCGGCGTGATCCCGATGGCGATAATCGGCCTCTCGCGAGCCTTCCACATCAACCTCACTCCATACATGAGCGAATACGGGCTGAAGCTCTACGACAAGCTCCAGCGCGCCTCGATCGAGACCGTGCTCGCCGAGTACCCGGGTCTCACCTGGGCGCAGATCGCCAAGCCCGAATACCCGACGCCCGAAAGCGTGCCCGTCTACGTCGAAGTGGCAAACCAGTTGATCATGGGCGCCCGCGGCACGCCCGCCATGCCAATGTTCATCGGCCAGGGCAACGGCGGCGAACTCGAAGGAACCCCGGGCAACAAGGAAGGCATCGGCCCCGGCGACGGCGTGATGATCGCAGGCGATGTGCGCAGCCTCGCGCGCGAGTACTGCAGCCGTGGCGTCTCCGTGCAGTACGGGGAATACGAACATCTCAGCCACGTTCCGAGCGCGACGGTGTGGCTGCCCGAAGCCGACGCCTGGCTGGCCGCACGTTTCGCCGGGGTGCCGGCGCCGCAGAACTGCTCGAGCATTGCGCCGGGCAACTCTTTGGCACCCCTCGGTTGAGACGCCTCGAGCGCGCCGCTTATCTGGTGCTGGAATGCAGAATCGTACTGGCACCTCATCTCCTGCCTCATCGGCACGGCCCGCAACACTGCGCGGTGCTGCGATATCAAGCAGCCTGAGCGCCCAAGAAAAGCGGCTCGCGACGCTCGAAGCCACCGTCAAGAGTGAGGAAGCAAAGCTCTCGAAGATCACGCCGCAGGTCGCCGCGATCGAAGGCTGCCTGCCAGAAGTGCAGTCCGAGTTCAACGGCCTCGAAATCGAAGGGACCATTTCCTCACCGTACATCTCGAACAAGACAAAAACGTCGCTTGCCTGCGAAAAGCTGCTTTACAGGGGCGTCCGATGACCGTTCCGCCATCGCTCCGTAGAGCGGTTTCCTGCAGTGGGCCCGCCAGGACTCGAACCTGGGACCAATCGATTATGAGTCAGCGGTTTAGGCTCTGCTTGGCCCACTTTCGGCGGTATTAGCCCCACTTTCCGGCCCTTGCGGCGCCCTCGCTGCGCCCTCTAGGGAACTGCTGGGGAACGATGTCGCCAGCACCTCCTACGCAATTCGTTGGCCGGTTCGAGTGCTAGGGGGTCATAAGCAGCATGAGCAGAAACAGCAGCCCCACGGGGCATCTCCAGGTCACGCAGGAAGGCAGCAGCGGACAGCGTGTCTACCGCGCCTTGTGGCGCGATGCAGACGGCGTGCGCGGGGCCAAGAGCCTTGGCCCCGCGCATGTGCGCGACTCCGGGCGCCGAACACCCGCGGCGCGACCATCTGGCGGGCCGGCGACGGCCCCCGCCCCACTCCCGAGCACCTCACGCCGAAGGACGCCCAGGCGCAGCTCGACGCGATCCTAAGCGAGCTGGCCGGCGACATCGAGCAGCGCGACGAAGCCAGCCAGCTCCACACGCTGTTCGATGCGACCCAGGGGTGGGTCGCCGAGCGCCACCGAGACAAAGACCTGAAGCGCGCCACGCTCACCGGCTACGAGGTCATGTTCGAGCGCCTATATCGAGACCTCGGCGCACAGACGCCACTTCAAGACTTCCTTGACGGACGCCTGCGGGGCTACTTCGACGACTTCCCGTCCTACAAGGTCATCAGCGAGAAGACCGCCACAAGGCGCGCGCCGAGGGCAAGAACGTTGAGCTGGTCGAGGTCGAACGCTGGACCGCTCAGCCGCAGGCCAGTCTGCCCGTCGAGGTCGCCACCAAGGACGAGGCAGTTCGCATCGCCGACGAGCTGCCGGGAACCTGGCACCACCTGCGCCGCGGCGCCTACCGCGTCGTCCCGCTCAACGCGCAGCGCGCCAAGTCAGTTACCTACGCGAAAGCGAACGAACTCGAAGCCGACGGCTGGATCGTGGCTCGCCGCAAGAAACGCCTCTGGATGCTCGTCGCGCCAGCGGCCGCGCAAACCCGCAACGAGTACCGAGACATCTTCTCAGCGTGCCTCAACTACGCCGTGCGCCAGCGCTGGATACCCGCGAACCCGCTCGTGGAGGTCAAGCGGCGAAGCAAGCGCGAGCAGCGCGAGCGCGTGCTCCGCCGCGACGACTTCTACGACCCCAGCGAGATCGACCGCCTGCTCAGACACGCTCCGCGGGTCTTCGAGGAAGCGTTCTGGCTGTGCGGCGCCCACGCCGGCCTTCGCCTCTCCGGCGAGGCCCTGGGTCTCCGGTGGGGCGCCGTCGACTTCAACGCTCTCGTCCTGCGCCCCTACGACAACTGGGTGCTTGGCCAGCTTGACACTCCCAAGACCTCCGACTGCGAGGCGATTCCCATGACCCCGCGGCTCGCCCGCGCCCTACTCAAGCTCAAGCAGCGGGGATACGCCACCAGCGACGAGGACTTCGTGTTCGTCAGCGAGCCGGAGCCCGGCCGGCCAGTTCGGGACAAGCCCCTTCGAGCCGCCTTCAAGCTCGCGTGCCAAGAAGCTGGCCTGAAGCCGATCAAGATGTACAACCTCCGCCACTCCTTCGGCACAAGCCTCGCCGCGAAGGGTGTCGACGTGCGAACGATCCAAGGGCTCATGCGCCACGCACGCCTGAACACAACCGAACAGTACATGGCATACGCGCCGAGACCCGAGCTTGCGAACCAGATCACGCGAGCACTAGACCCCGAGAGCCTGCCCGAGAACGTCACGCCCATCCGCGCCGCGTCGACCGCCTCGTTCCTTGAGCGCCTCGAGGAGGAGATACCCGCCAAGTGGCTGCACGAGGTCGAACGCATCTTCGCCGAAGGCCACACACCACTCCCGGCCGGCGACGGCTCGACGCCTCCCGATGAGTAGGCCGACTCGCGGCGGCACCTGGCGGCGGTGGAGGCGCCTCAAGATCGGTAGACCGCTGGCTTCGAGCCCAGCCGGACCATGAGTGGCACTTTTCGGGGTTGGCGATACTGGTGGGAAGGGTGGGAAACCTGGCTTCTAGAGCCGATCGCGGCATGCCCTGCGAACGTTGGCGCACATGCGGCCGGCACTCGGTGGACCGCGGGTGACTCCCGTCAGCCGACGCGACTGACGGGCCGGTGGCGGCGCTACTCCTGCACACGCACGATTGGAGCCTCCCTCGTCGGGGTCGGTGGATCGAGCAGCGAGCCTATAAATGCGAAGGCCTCGCTCATCGCCTTCAGCGCCTCGGATACTTTTTGTCCTGCCAAGGTCGTTCCGTAGGCATCTCGACCAGGTGTCTCCCTCGGCACGTTCGGCGCTGTGGGGAGTTCGTTGAGGTCACGCCATACCCACCTGACCACGGTGCCGAACGAAGCGGGGAAGGACACTGGGAATGTCAGCCCACCCTGTACGGCCCTGCTGACCAGCGCGTCGGCCCACTGATGGTGGACGCGGTTCCGCACGTACCGCAGACCACTCATAACGTTCTCAAGCTCGTCGGCGCCGTTTAGAGCGGGATCACGCCGCCAGGCGTATCCGAGCACCTTCCTCGGGGACTCCATGTGCGCGCGATTACGTCGTCAATCGCGTGGGCCCAATCGAGCGCCTCGAACAGGGCGTGAAAAGCAGCCATCTCGTCATCTGCCCCTTGAGCTTCGTGGAAGCGCGCGTAAGCACCGTCATACCCACTGGTTAGCGCGCGCACCCTGACCCGTTTGCCGTCGAAGCTCGACATGGCGAGCAGGTTACTTACGCGCGCATGGGCACTAGCCGCCGAACAGGCCCTCCGGGAGGGCACGTCAAGGGCTCCCAGGAGTTGTGTTCTACGCAGACGCTCACCATCGCGCCTCGGGCTACCGCCAGGACGCCCTCAGGGATGCACGAGCCGTAGCTGAGGGAACTCGCCCGCGATAGTGCCAAAGTCGCTCGTGTTGCCCGTCGCGAGCGGAAGCCCGTGGACAACGCAGCACGCGGCGATCCATAGGTCGTTCGTGCCTCCTTGCTTGAGGTGGCCCGCGAGGCGAGCGCTCATGGCGGCCCACTGCTCGACGACGCGAGCGTCTGCTGGCAGGACTACGCAGCCGCCGATCTTCTGGTCGAGGACCGCCCCACGTCGCGCGCCCCAACGGCCGCGCTTCGCTGCCACCTTGAGCTCGCCAACAACGGCAAATGGGAGCGCGAGGACGTGTCCCTGGAGGAGCTCTACCCAGCCAGGCTTCTGCTGGCCGTCGAAGAACGCCCACGAGAACGCGTCGGTGTCGACGGCCAGGACATCCGCGTGCTCGGCTGCCTCAGGCAACGCTCAGCCGAGTTCGGCGACGGCGGCCAGGAAAGCCTCGCGCTCTTGGTCTGTCAGATCGGCAGGGTTCGTGAAATCGACTGGCTCGACGCCTTGCTGGCGCGCGAGATCCCTCACCGAGTGCGCTCGCCAGAAGTCGGTCGGATCGACGCCGAGAGAGAGCTGCTCCCCGCGTAGGAGCCTCATCAGCGCGACCGAGCGCGCCGTGTTCGTCTTGGGGTCGTAGCTCACCTGACCGACGAGGGTCGCCGGCTGTCGAAGCGCCGCATGGATCGCGTCGTCGAGCTGCGCGTCGAACCCGACCGTGACAGGCCCGGTGGGCGTCCTCAGCCGCGCTGTCCGGTCCTCAAAGTCGGCCTCAACGAGCACACCGGAAACCTCGTCCGTCCGCACTGGCGGCTGTGGCGCTTCGTCCACGTACGCGCGCAGGCGTGAGCGCACAGCGCCGTCGAGGACTGCCTTCCGTGACTTGCGGTGGTCGCCGTTCCGCTCAATCACGAGCTTGTCGTAGCGATCGCCGATATGCACCTTCTCAGCGAGCTCAACGATGGCCTTCGCGACTACAGGTTCGGGGGTCGGGTCCGTCAGAGCGTCCAGGACCCGCTCAAGTGCTGCCTCACCGAGGGTTTCGCTTTCGAGGAGGAGGGCGTCGTCAGTTTCCTCGGGTTGGGGCAGCTCGAGCACGGGCTGCACGCTGCCTTCCTCGACGCCGACTAGAAGGAGTCGGGAGGAGCGTTCGATCGGTTCCTCGAAGCGGCCTGTGGTGGTCTTTGGGCGACCGACAACAACAGACGCCGCGCGCATGATCGCGGTCTCGGTCCAGAGGATGAGGTTGGCCACATCAGCAGCCGGTACGTCGCCGAGCGCCGCGTGCTGTCCCTCCAGATGTAGGCGCAGTCGAGTCATCCCCATGCAGTTTGCCTCATCGCGTAGCTTCTTCGACACGTGGGCTTCGCCCAGCGACGACGCGTTCCTTCTTGGTCATCACCTCGCGCACGAGCTGGACAACTAGGATCGAAATCGCAAGGACGATCGAGGCGCGCTACGCGGACTCCTCAGGGACGAGAGCCGGCGCTCACGCGTGTCGGGGGCAGCGCTTGGATGCGGGGCGCCAGACGACACGCGGCGCACGTGGGTTTCTGGCGAGGTGGTGGTCGATCGAGTTGTGGAGCTGCGCCTGCGGAGCGGCGAAGCGCTTCGCGATCTCCGCCGCGAGGATCGCTCCCGCTGCGGTGGTCGCGAGTGGCAGCACGGGCGCTTGGCTCGGGACCTGGGTGCTGAGCCTTGTCTCCCCGCACTCGGTGAGCGCCGGCACCTTCGAGAACGCGGTCCCTTCAACCTCGGCGTAGTCGGCGGGATCGCGGTTCTGGGTCTCGGCGAGCTGGGCGATCATCTCGGCGGTGACGGGCTCGTCCTCACTCGTCCAGTCGCGGATCGTCTGGAGCTCAACTCCCCAGCGGGCGGCGCGCTGCTTCAGCTCGTAGTCAGGGTCGTGCGGGTGCTTGCACTCAAGGCAGCGACCACCGGGCACGACGCGGAGGACGCTGTAGAGCAAGTCGCTGACGGCCGCATCCAGGATCTCGGCGCCCTGCGGCGCTCGCTGCTGGATCGCCCAGCGCGCCGGGACAGTATCGACCGTCGAGAGCAGGAACGGCCACGGCCGGTCACTCAGCATCTCCCATGTCACAGCATGGAACCCCAATGCCAGCGCGGGCGCGTGCCGCGCTAGGTGGTTGGCTGCAGAGGCCAGCTTGTGCCGGGCCTCGTGCACATCGCTGGCCGTGCTCATCAGGTAGCGATTGAGGTTTGAGAGCTTGTGCCGACCGGGCTCCACGAGGTCGATCTCGCCCGCAAGGCCGGGCTGCATCGCGGTCACGTAGAGCGCAGCCGTCCCGCCCGCTCCGCAGCCGATCACCGCGAGCCCGCCCACGATCAGCTCATGGAGTGCCGGTCCCTTGCCGGCGCTGGCACCAACGCCGTAGTCGAAGGTGGAGAGCGCGAGGTCGCCTGCCTGGACCCGTCTCGAGTCGCCGTAGCCATTCGCGGTCAGCAGGTGCTTGAAGGTCTCGCTGGCCGCGAGCGCCGCGGCCAGCGCGGCGCCATACGGCGCGGGTGCGCTCCAGTCGGCGTGCTCGACATAGCCGCCGAGCAGCGCCCGCCAGCCATCAGCGCTCACGCGCACGTGGGCATCGCTGGCGCCCGAGCCGATGTTCACGGTGACCGTCGCGGCGCTCGTGCGGGAGAAGTCAATCGCGGCCTGGAACTCGCTCTCGGGCTTGTTGAGCCGCGCGACGAGCGTTTCCAGGCCGTCTTGCAGGTCGGGCCCGTCCAAGGGCACGCCTGGAAGGATCGGCTGCCCCGAGACGCCAGCGACGGTGATCGTAGTGGCGATGCCCTTCATGCGCGCGAGCTCGTTGACCAGCAGCACGAGCAGGCGCTGCCCGACCGGCGAGGCGCCAGCCCGCGGCTCGACGGTGATCGCGACAGTGCCGTCGGCGAGCGGGAGCGTCGCGCCGTGACGGGCTAGCGCGACCTGCGTGCGGTCGATCTCGCTCTCGCTGCGAATGCGCGCCACCAACCCACCTCCTCGCGTGCCTCGGAAGTGCTGGTGCACGTGCGCTCACGCTCACTGATCTCTGGGCAGACGCAGACGCGACGTTCCACCTCCGAGCGCTCAAGTTGCTGAAAGTGGCCGTCGCGGTACTCAAGCACGGCGCACTCGCCGGGGACGGCGACCACGGCCCCGAAGTGGGGGACGACGATCGACAGGAAGCCCTCGTGAAAACTGGTGGCCCACATGTCATCGCCGGGGGAGTGCCCGGCGAGACCGCGGTGGGAGTGCAGCTGGCCGATCAGCTTCTCGTCGCGCGAGCGCAGGCTGCGAAGCAGCCAGCGCGCCTCGTCCTGGCTGACGACGACGCGGTCGCCCTGCGCGACGTGCCCGAGCCGGTGGAGCCCGGTGATGATTAGCTGCTCGCCGGCGACAACGCCGCCGAGGTAGACGAGCGCCTCCGAGCCGCGCCGGCCCTGCTCAGAGCCGAGCCGCGCGTACTCGCGCACGGTCGCGAGGGCACCATCCCAGATGCTCGCGGGGAT
The DNA here is from genome assembly GCA_963725915.1 of uncultured Actinomycetota bacterium. Taxonomy (GTDB): domain Bacteria; phylum Actinomycetota; class Thermoleophilia; order Solirubrobacterales; family Solirubrobacteraceae; genus Palsa-744. The sequence continues at coordinate 244,458 of CAVSAL010000005.1, forward strand.
GCGCAGCTTGTAGCCGGGCGGCGGGTAGGGCGTCGCGCGGGCGCTCACCTGTCAAGCACCCCCTGCAGCTCCATCAGCAGACGGAGCAGGCTCGCCCCATCCATCGCGCGGTCGGTGTGCAGCACCGAGTGAAACCCCCACACCCCACGCAGGCAGATCACTGGCACGTGCGCCCCCTGGTGCTGGTAGTTGGGGTTAATGCCACCTCCCTCGGGGGGCCAAAACTCGGTCCCCGCATGGCTGTGATCGTCGGCGTCGACGAACGCCTCGCGGCGCCCTGAGACCTGCCAGTCGGGCAGGTAGCGCAGGCGCAGGACGAAGAGCTTCCCGTCGAAGCGCCGCGCGTGCAGGGCAACGAACAGGTCGAGCATCTCCTCCCCCTGCACGACCTCGGGCTGCCAGCCGTGCTTCTGGACCCAGTAGGGCTTCAGGCCGTTGATCTCCGCGAGCGCCTGCTCGCGCCACTCCTCCACGGTCGGCTCCTCAGACGTGACCTGCTCCTTAGACCACGACGGGTTTCGGCACCAACTCCAGCTGCACGCGCTCGCCCCAGCCGAGCTGCTTGGCCCACTCGCGAATCGTGCGGTTTAGATCCTCAATCGGCTCGTTCTCATACTCCAGCACGTACTGGTCGGCATCGCCCTCCCCGCCGACGAGCTCAAGCGCGGCGTCGAAGACGACCTTGAGGCGGTCATGGTCGGGGAACGCTCTGTCGAGGTCGCCTGCCGTGGTGATGACCTCGAACTCAATGTGCTTCTCGGGCGTGGCCTGATCCTCTGAGGTGCTCTGATCCTGCTCGGTCATTGCCATCTCCTTTCCTGAAACGGCGTTTCGCTAGTGAATCCAGAGTCTAGCAGCCGGAGGGCGCCGGCTGACACGGTGATGCAGGAATGAAACGCTGCGACTAGAATCCTTCGTGATGGCCAAGCGCCCCCAGGAGGAGCCGCCGGCGCCGGGCGCCGATCATCGATCCGGTCGAGCTCGGCGACCGCCTGCGGGCGACCCGCGTCAGCCGGGGCCTCTCGATCCGCGAGGTCGCCAAAGAGATCGGGGTCTCAGCGCCCACGCTCTCACGGGTGGAGCGGGGCCAGCATCTGCCAGAGCGCGAGAACCTGCTGCGTATCGCGCGCTGGGCGGGCGTGCGCATCGACCCGGTCTTGCACCCCGGCAACGCCCGCCAACTGCGCAACCAGCTCGTGCACTCACCCGACGCCTCGACGATCGAGGCCGTTGAGATGCACCTGCGCGCCGACAAGAACCTCACCCGCAGCGACGCCGAGTCCCTTTCCGAACTCTTTCGGGTCGCCTATCGCGCAGTCAGTGGCAAAGGACACGCGAAGAAAGGCAAGGCGAAGTGAGGCCATGCCCTACAACCGGAGCGACTACCGTGAGAAGTGGCGCATCGAGCGGATCGCAGCGACGATCCGCAAACGCGCCGGCCTTGACCAGCTGAGCACGCTCAGCCCGTGGCGCTTGGCCGACGAGATCCCGGCGCACATCTTCTACCCCGAGGACTTCGACAGCGACGGCTTCGCGCACCGGGTGAGCAAGGCCGGCTGGGACGCCTTCGCGTTCTGCTGCCCCGGCGAGAGCACCCTGATGATCGTCGTGAACCCCCACCGGCCTCCGACGCGCCAGACCGCGACGCTCATGGAGGAGCTCTCACACCACCTCCTCGGACACAAGCCCTGCCGGATCGCCATCGACCCCGACACCGGCATCCTGCAGCGCACATACGACCAGGCCTGCGAGCACGAGGCCTATGACCTCGGCGCCGCGCTACTGCTGCCCAAGGAGCGCATCCAGCGCGACATCGCCGCCGAGCTCACCGCCACCCAGATCGCTGCCGCCCACCAGTGCAGCCACGAGATCGTGACCTACAGGATCAAGCGCATGCGCCTATGGCCGCGCTACAGCCGCTACGCGGCCTAGCACCCCGTAGCTGATGGCCTCCTTGTCCGATCCGGTCGTCTACGCGGGCGACTTTCGCACGCCCGCAGCTACAAACCAAGCCCGAGACTAGGAGGGATTAGTGAAACGATTGGCGAAACTCCGGTGGCCGCATAGCTATGGTTCTTCCGAAGCGGCAGTGCATTCGTAGTAGTGGTAGCCGCCCGCCATGTGTTCGCCTGCGTGCGGGTGTTCCGCGCAGTATTGCTTCTCACTGGCTTCCTGTTCCCTTGTCAGTGCTTCCGATCGTTCCTTCGCCTGTTCGCTCGCCTGTCCCTGTCGCGCCTGTTCGACCTTTTCTTCCGCCTGTACAGCCGCATGGTGTTCGGAGGAATGAACCTCGGCGTAGATCACGGCTCCCCATCCCACGAACGCCAACGTCGCCACAGCGATGATCCACGGGCCGTGTTTGCGCGGATATAGCGCGGAGCGCGTGGCGGCGATGATGCCCAAGACCAGCCCGACGAAGGGAACGAGCACCGCAAGCAGGTAGCCAAGACCCACCAGGGTGCTTCCCTCTCGCTCGCTCGCGTCTTTCCGCTCGGCGGGATGCTCGTCGAAGCGATGGCCGCAGAAGCGACAGACGAGCGCCGCGCCCTGGACATGCTCCGCGCATTGAGGGCATGTCTTGGTCCCGTCCTCGTTTAGTTGTGGCCCGCTCGGGACGGGCGTCGTGTCCGCCCGCCTAACTCGCTGGGTGCCCGGAAAGGGGATCGGTCCAGTCGGTAGCTGTGGCTTCCGCGACTTCCCGATCCATTGCGACACGGGGTCCCAGTACTGCTCCCGCGCGGGGTCGTCCGGCGCGGCATACCAGCCGCGAGGCGCTGGCACCTCTTCGTAGGCGTCGTCTGCTGCGTCTTGCCCCGCTGTGGGCGGCTCCTCCATCGCGCTGCAGGCTACTCCCGTGGTGCTCATGCCGCTGGTCCTCCCCGGACGGTCGAGGTGGCCCGAGTCACCTCGTAGAGCTTTTCGCCTTTGGTGGAGGCGTACCAGCGAACTCCGTACTCCCCTTCACTTGGACGCCTCAAGGAAAACTGGGGGCTGGCGCCGCTGCGCGTGCGTCGGATCGAGCGCGTGCGCCTCCACGCCGACCTCACGATCCTCGCTCAGTTGGCGACGGTTCTAACGCGCTCTCAGGAGACTGCGGTGGCTGCGTAAGAGGCGTAGCCTCGCCTGCGTGGCTCCGGCGAACCTGCACGGCGTCTGGGCAAAGTGGGAACGCGCTGTAGAGCAGTTGGCAGCCTTGGATAAGGAAGTCGCCGCCTTCTGCGCGCCGCAGCCGTATCCCTACGGAATCCGGTCCTATTCGGACCCCGATGGCGGCCACTACCGCTTTGAGATCGAACCGGCGTGGCCCCCTGGCCTTGTGCTTCGGTGGGGGGCGATCATCGGAGAGATCGTCCACGACTTCCGCTCGGCGCTGGACAACCTCGTGTGGCAGCTCGTCGTCCTCAATGGCGGCACGCCCTATTCGAGCCATGCCTTCCCGGTCCTGACGCAGAAGCCATCGAAAGGGTTCGCGGTCCAGATGCGCAGGAAGTGGACGGACAAAAGCGGCCGTGTCCGCCACGGCCCGCTGTTTGGCCTTAGCGATGAGGCGACGGCAATCATCGAGGCTTGTCAGCCGTACAAGCGACAGGACGGCATCCTGCTGGTCAGACTGCACGCCCTGTGGAACATCGACAAGCACCGCCACCTCGCCCCAGTACACGTCGAGGCACCCCCGGCCCGGCTCATACCCGAGGACGTGACGGTCCTCTCCCGTGATGATCGCCTCGAAGGCGGCACATATATCCTGGAGGTCACCGTCCCTCCCGGCACGCATGTGGACGTGGACCCGCAGCAGCCCACCGACATAACGTTCGGCGAACCCCACCCGATAGTCCTTGAGCTGAAGCGGATGGGTCAGCTCATCATCTACGGTGCGCTGCTCCCCGCAGCCGATCTGTTCCCAGACCTGCGAGGAGTCGGGTTTCCCGGTCACGACCTAGCACCGTGGGGTAGCTCAGGCCCCGATCCGGGGTAGGCAGTGTCAGCCGCCCCTGTTCTTGGCCCGTGGCTATTGGGCCAACGAGTTTCGCCAATCCCTCCTAGTCGGCCACCGTAGCGGCTGCTTCGCGACAGTCGGCCACGAGAGGCATCGTGCCTGGGCCGAGCCTGGCGCCGTAGCGACCGTCCATCAAGTCCGATCCTGCGCACCGAGTCCGGACGAGTCTGCCCCCCAGACCGACTGACTGTATCCGCCGCGGATTAGACGCATCAGGAGCCGCGAGCCCCGCGTGTGGCCATGCCCGCGCGATTGTCGCACGCCCGTTGGGCGTGCCGCGCGTCCGGCATCGGCCCCACACGGGGTGGGGCCCTTGCGAAAGGGACGGCCATGTCTCAAGCGGTTGCGGTTGCAGAGCCCGTCAAGGGTGGCAAGGGCGGCAAGTTGTTCGGCGGAGCGCTCACCGACGAAGCGCTCGACTCCTCGCGCAGCGTGCTCGGCGCGACTCAGTTCGGGAACACACGCGGGCTGCAGCAGTTCTACACGCCGCCGGAGGTCGCGGCGTTCATCAAGCAGGCGATCGACCCGCTTGGGCGCCTGCCCGTGCTCGACCCCACGGCCGGCAACGGTGCGCTGCTTGCGCCCTGGCCGCGCGATCAGCGCTTCGGGGTGGAGATCGACGGCGATCAGGTCAGGGCCGGCGACTATCACGCGATCACCGGCGACGTGCAGCGTGCCTTTCCGATGCTGCGCAAGCTGGGCGTGCAGGTCCCGCAGATTGTCGCCAACCCACCGTTCGGGCTGACGTGGACGGACGGCGCCGGGCGCCCGGAGAACAGCACGGTCGCGGTGTGGCGCATGAGCCTCGCGCTGCTGGCCCCCCAGGGCGTCGGAGCGTTCATCTGTGGGCGCGACCGCTTCCGCCGTGAGGTTCTCTCGCGCGAGGATGCGGCAGGCGTGTTCGCCACCGTGGAGTGCGACGACCTGTTTGAGGGCGTGGTCCTGCCGTGTCTCATCGCGTTCTTCGTCGGGCCGGAGGACCGCAGCGACGACGGCGGCCTGGTGGTAGAGGCGGAGGCTTCCAAGGAAGAACTCGCCGAGCGAGCGCTCAGTCACGAGATCAAGACCGCGCTGCGCCAGGCTGGCCACTACTACCTCGGCACGTTCTCCGCCCCGCCGGTAGGCCCGGTCGAACCGTGGCGGCTCGTCGGGCGCGAGCTTGACCGTCGGCGCCGCGAGGAGGCCAGCCAGCGCCCCACCTACGCGGTTGAACTGCGCGCCCGCGATCGACTTGCGATCCGGCCGGGGCCGTTCGTGCGCCAGGCGCTCGCAAAGGCCGGGCGGCTGAAGCTGGTCGAGACGCTGCACAACCAGCCGGTCGGGCACTTCGCGCTGAACGCGCTGGACTGGCGAATGCTCGGCGAGCTGGAGCAGGAGTGCGACCTGAGCATCTCCCCCGCGGTGCGCGAGGCGGTCGCAAGAGTCGCCGACGCCGCCGAGCGCGAGGTCATCCCGCTGTACGAGGTCCGACCGCAGATGCGCCTCGGATACCTCACCGACCTCGACTCGATCCTCTGCACCAGCTCAGACCCCGAGCGCGGCTTTCAAGCGGGCAACCGGTACCCGCTGCGCACGGACTCCCGGATCAACGTCACCAGCGGGCAAAAGGTCACGCGCAACAAGGACGGCGAGCCGGTCGTGCGCAAGTACGAGGAGGAGGCCAAGGTCCTCGTCATCAAAGTCGCCGACAAGGAGTTCTCGGAGTCAACCGAGGACATCCAGTATCTCCTTGAGCACTTCGAGATCCCCAACCCCGGAGACATCGCCACCCGGTTCCCCGAGGAGGTCGAGCGCCAGCGCCAGATACTCGACGAGATCGCCGCGGACGGTCGCACCAACGGCAAGGACCCCGCGTTCGATTGGAAGCGCTTCCAGCGTGAGGACCTGGCTCGCGCCCTGACCAAGACCAAGGATGGCGGCGGTTTCATCCTCAGCTGGGAGCAGGGCGGCGGCAAGACCCTCGGCGCCGCCGGCTACGCGCAAGGCGCGGTGCGCAACGGCGCACGCAACCAAGTCCTGTTCATCGTCCCGCAGGACCTCATCCCGCAGTACCGCCAGGACATCTCCGAGAAGCTCGCGATCGAGGTCGAGCACATCGCCACGCCCGCCCACGCTCGGCGTGTCGCAAAGCAGCTGCGCGCTGGCGGCGAGGGCTGGTACATCACCCACTACGAGGTGCTCTCGCTGCTCGGCGTCAAGAACGAGGCGCTGCCCGTCCAGAACGTTCCGATCCACGAGGACGAGGGCGAGCGCACAGTGCTGGACTCCACCGAATTCTGCCCGGCCTGCCACGCCTCCCGGCACGGCGGATGGCAGACGGACAGCCCGCTGGTCTGCTCCGCGGTCTACACCGAGGAGGTCAAAGGCGAAGTCCGCAGCCGCACCTGCGGATACGTCCACAAGCGCCTGCGCATCAAGAGCGCCGCGCACCATCTCGCCCGCGCCTTCCGCGACGGCGTGATCTGCATAGACGAGGGAACGCTCATCAAGGGCGACGATTCGCAGCGCAGCAAGGCAATCCGAGGGCTACAGGCCCGCAACAAGCTGCTGGCCACCGGCACACCGATCTCCAACTACGTCAACCAAATCTTCTGGCTGATGTGGTGGTGCCTCGGCGACTCAAGCCTGCGCTTCCCCTACAGCTACGACGGCGGGCTCGCCGCGTTCGAGGTCGACTTCTGCGTCCTTGAGTACACCTACGGCCGCCAGGGATCAGCCACGGCGCACCGGCGCGAGAAGCGCAAGGTGCTCCCGCAGATCACCAACGTCAGCCGCTTCTGGCGGTTGAGCGCCGCGGCGATGATCCGCCGGCGCAAGCGCGACTTCGGCGAGCCGATCGTCCCCTGCACCCTGAAGACCGTCAGCGCGCCGATGGGCGTCGCCCAGCGCGAGCTCTACGAGAAGTGGCTGAGCAAGTCCACGTTCGCGTCGTTCTTCACCTGGAAGTACCCCGACCACGCGCTCGTGGCGAGCGGCCAGATCGAGCGGTTCGCCGCGGCGTGTGGCCAGCTCACCAAGCTCGAGTACGCCACCACCGCCCCGGAGGCCGCGACCGACCGCGACTGGCCCGGCCTGGCCGGACTTGCGCACTCCAACTGGACGCCGAAGAACATGAAGACGCTCGAGCTGATCCTCCAGCACGTCCAGGCAGGCGAGAAGATCCTCGTCGGCTCGGACCTCATCGAGACCGGCCGCTGGCTCTGCGACCGCCTCAAGGAAAAGGGTGTTCGCGCCGGGCACATCGTCGAGGAGCGCAACGGCAAGCCCGCGACCGTGAACCCGAAAAAGCGCGCGGTCGTCATGCGCGACTTCCGCCACGGCAGCCTCCAGGTGCTGCTCTGCGGCATCCCCGCGATCCGCCTCGGACACAACCTCGACACCGCCTCAGTCGTCGTGGTCGACGGGCTCGTGTTCTCCTACGAGATGTTCGACCAGTTCATCGCCCGCGCCCACCGGCTGTCCTCCCGCAAGCCCGTCACCGTCTACGTGATGCTCACCAAGGGCTCACTCGACGAGAAGAAGTGGGCGCTACTCTCCGCCAAGGCAGCCGCCGCGGACCTCGCCCTCGACGGGCAGCTCATGGACGAGCGCGAGGAGCCGATCTCACTGGAGCAGGTCCTCAAGGAGCTGCAGGCCAAGGGCGTGCCCCTCACCGGCGAGGAGATCGCCGAGGCCGAGCTGCGCGCAGCATGGGAGGACACCAGCAACGTGATCCCGTTCGTTCCTCATCGCAAGCCGTCCCGCCGATCCAGCCACTCGGGGAAATCGAGCAGCTGGAGCTGTTCGCGGCCTAGCCGCAACACCGCTTACTTGTGGCACGGAGCCGGCTTCCGCTCCTGGTGGAACGGAGCGGCCAACCAAGGCCCGACCCCCCGGCTTTTGGCTTTCGGCGGACTATTGCTGCTGTTGTGATCATCGGGCTGGCTGGCAGGGTGGCCGCCAGTGCAAGGTGCCTCGATCCAGAAGTGAGGCTATGGTTCGCGAGATGCGAGGGCGGCGCCGGGGTCCAAGCAGTACGGGAAGCGCGGCCGGGGTGCCCTTCCATCGAGCACTGCTTGGCGTGGTACTCCTGTCGGTTGCGATCGGGGGTTGCGGCTCATCCAGTTCGACGGCGTCCAGTCCTGCGGCTACTGCGCCGGCGCTGACAGGGAACCGGGTCGTGCTGGTCTATCGTGCGCACGCGGGTGCCGAGCCTGTAACGACTGCGAGCATCAATGCGGCGATAGCGATCATGCGCAAGCGTGTCGCTACGCTGGGCATACCGTCTGACATTCAGCGCTCCGGCGCTAACGAGATCACTGTGGCCCTGCCGGATGCGGGTAACCTCGCTCCCGGCGGAGAACAAGTCGGCAAGACGGCACAGCTGGATTTCTACGATTGGGAGCCGAACGTGATCGGCCCCGCGGGCACGCCCGCGCCGACCGAAGGCACAGTGACGGGCGGACCCAACGCCGGCGCCGCTCAGTTCGGGCTGACCGAGTACCAAGCGGTACTGCGCGCGGCGAAACGAGCGGCGATCATCCGCTCCAATGACACGACGCTCGACCCGGGCTGCACGCCGGCGCAAATCGGTGGGTGCCGCTACGGCGTTTGGTACTTGCTCGACACCAAGCACGAAAAGGTGCTGAGAGGTCCCGAAGAAAGTGAGCACAGCTTCTACGAAGCCGGCTACACGCCGCCGGCAGGTGCTGTGGTCACGGCCGTGCACGTGAACCCCGGGACCGTGCTCGTCCAGGCCAGACCCCGTGAAAATGCGGCTGGGAAGGTCATCAACGCATCTCCGAACAGCTGGTACGTACTGAACGACGACCCAGCCCTCACCGGGTCCGATCTGACTAACCCGCAGCCAGCCTTCGAAGAAGGCGGGAAACCGGACGTGACGTTCGGCTTCACGGCGCACGGCAAGACAGCTTTCGAACAGGTCACCAAGGAAACCGCCCACCGTGGCATGGAAACCCAGCTCCCCGGCGTCAGCAAGGAAGAGGCCGTGCAGCACTTCGCGATCGTGCTCGACAACCAGATCATCACCGCGCCGTCGATCGACTTCACGAAGTACCCGGAAGGGATCGACGCTTCCACCGGCTCGCAGATCTCCGGCGGATTCACGATCAGCTCGGCCCGGAACCTCGCGAACGAGCTACGGTCCGGAGCGCTGCCGATCAACCTGGTGTTGGTGTCTCACTCGCGTGTGCCGGCCGGATAACGTCCGCCTGCCTTAGCTCTTGGAGCCTGTCCGAGAACGGCCCTACGCGAGGTCGCATTAGGTGACCGCATGCAGCGCTGGCCCATCGCTCAAGGGCGGGCGCGCGCGGGGACGGCTGCGTCGACGCGTACGGTGGATGGCGGCATGTCGAAGAAGCGCAGTGAAAACAAGAAGCTGCATCAGCGGCGGCGCAAGACGCGCCCGCACGGCGAGGTCCGGCCACAGCGCGAGCCGTCGGCGAGGAGGGTGCTCCGGGTTCGGCCGCCGCCGAGCGAGTTCGATCAGATGTCGGTGTTCATCGATGAGCGCGCTCTCGGGTTGCCGGAGACGACGCTGGCGGACCTGCGCGCCCTTGTCCGGACGCTGCCTTTTGAGTCGGCGATGCTCAGCCTCGCCTTGCTCAACCTGCGCGCCGAGCGGGTGCTGACCGACCCTGCAGGCCAGTGGGATCTGGCGCGCTGGTTCTATGAAAGCTGGCCGGACGTTCTCGCGCGCTACGAGCAGGTCAGGCAAGGTTCGCCGGCGCGACCGATATTCTCGCCGCAGCCGATCGCGATGCTGATGCGGCTCGTGATCGAGGAGGCGCGCGAGCAGCCCTTCGCCGAGCTGACCGCGAATGAGGTCCACGCGCTGCAGCGGGCGGTGCTCGGTGCGCACTCAGCGCTCGAGGACCCGCTAGGGACGGCTACCACCGAGGCAATCGTCGCCTACGAGGTGCAGGCCTCCTCGTTCTTCAAGCGACCTCCCAGTACTCGAGGAGATGGTGCGCAGCGACGAGTTCCTGCGGCTGATGCGAAGCGAGGAGCTGCACGGCTCCGACAACTACGTGCCCGTGGACCAGTGGCTCACCGCGAGCGGCCTGACGCCCGAGGAGCAGCGGGTCCTTGGGTTCGGGCTCTCAGCGACGACCAACACCTTCGCCACCGATCCGCCAACGCCGCGAATCGAAGCCGGGCACCTCGACGAGCTGCTTACCAAGCTCGGCCTCTCGAACACGCCGCGCGACGTCCCGATCATCTCCGCATCACGCACGGAGCTGCAGGCGAGCTTCAGTGCCCTCGCCGGCAGCCCGGAACTGTCGTGGGAGTTTCGGCCGTTCAAGAGCACACCGTTCCTGCGGTTCGCGAACGGCGATCTGCTGCTGCTCGGGATGCCGTGGGCGCTCAGCTGGCTCGGGGAGGGCTTTCATTACCGCGCGTTGAGGCACGCTCAGGCGCAGGGACAGGCCGAGGTGCTGCGCTACAGCCGCTTCATGGGTGAGGTGGTCGAGCGCTACGCCCTGGATCTCGCACACGCCGCGATGGACTCCCATGCGACGGTTCTCGGTGAGCAGTGCTACGGCAAGGGCGGCGGAAAGCGCACCAGCGACATAGCGGTTGTATGGGGCAAAGAGCTCATCCTGTTCGAGGTTCACGCCCGCCGCGTCACGGCGAGCGCAATGGCGACGGGCGAAGTGACCGAGGCGCTCGGCGAGGTCTCAAAGCTGCTGGTCGTGAAGGTGGACCAGGTCGCCGGCTGCATCGATGCGCTCCTCGACGGGGCAGCGACGCTCCCCGGCGTCGACCTCACCTCGATCGAGCGCATCTGGCCGGTTGTCGTGTCGGTCGGGCACTTGATGCAGACCGCGCCCGTGTGGAAGTACGTACGCGAGAGCATCAAGGACGACACCACCAGCACGCTCGCCACGGCTCGTGTGCAGCCGCTGCAACTACTCGACATCGCCGACTACGAGAAGCTGCTCGGGATCGTCGAGGCCGGCACAAGCCTGCCGGACATGCTCGTTCGCAAGGCCACCGGCCCGTTTCGCGAGCGCGACTTCGCAGCCTGGCTGCACGGCGACAGCGCTGCACCCTCGGACGCGTCGCGCCCCTCCGTGCTTGAGAAGCGCTGGGAGGCGATGCGGATCCAGGTGACGCAGACAAACGAACTTGCGGCAGCAGCCCAGGATCCCGTGCCCGAAGAGCCGCCGGTCGAGTAGGCGTGCGCTTGCACGGCGGTTTTAGGAATCCTCGCGAGCAAGCGCGTAATAGCTGATGAACACTCCCAACAGCGCACCAGCAACGAAGGCGGCCACGACGAGCGCTGCGAGTATGCCCATGAAGGCAATCAGCAGCTGCAGCGTGCCCTCAACGACGGCGATGGCACTGAGGATGAACATCCGTTTTTCTTGTGTCATGAACATTACGCGCCGGTCCCGCCCAAAACATAGGGTCGATTTCCGGCCTTAAAGCCGGGAAATCTTCGAGCGCGCCCCCGTCCCGTGTGCTGGCATACCATCAAGAGCAAGGCCCGCGCGGCGCTCCCGGCGTGGACCGCATCGAGGGCTGCCACGTTGTCCGCGGGCCGTACACGTATTCTGGTGAGCCTACGGTCCGTCTTGAGACAAGCTCTGGGAAACATCCAGCCACTCGGGGAAAGAGCAGCTCGGAGCTGCCGGCGGCCTAGCTCGTCGCGGGTGTCCGGCTCGGCCGGACAGGCGTTCCGTCGGGTCGGATGAATGAGACCTCGATGCCGAGGCGCATCGCATTGGCGATGTTGGCCAGCTGCGCGAGCGTGAGGTTGCGCTTGCCAGCTTCGACCGCGGAGACATACGAGGGCGACACGCCGAGCCGTCCGGCGACCTCGGCTTGGGTCAGCCCGAGCGCTCGGCGGGTCTCTCTGAGCTCGCGGCCGACGACCTTGGCGTGGACGTCGGATACCGCCGTGCGCGGCATCGCCTCTACGCGGCGGTCGAGTAGCGGAACGCCACGCCAGCCGGCTCGGCCTCAGCTACCTCGCTGACCTCGACGTCGATGTCTCCATTGCGGAAGGCGAACGGCAGCAGTCGCGCCCAGCGCTCGGCGCCGTCGGATCGCGTCACCCGCTCCCTGTTCTCGGGGTCGATGACGGCGATCTCGAGACTGATCCACTCTGCACGAGGGCCACTGATCCTCACCTCCTCGCCATCGGCGATCAGCTCGGCGATGGGCAGCTCAACCCACTCACGCGTCTCCAGGTTGAACTCAGACGTTGTAAAGCGGACTCGGATCATCGCAAAGCTCCTCTACACCATCGACCATTCAAGTTGACCTCTTGAGTTATCATGCTACCACCCTCCGACGACGCTTGCTGGCCTTAGAACTCTCCGGGGCGTAGAACCTCACCCCGCGCGAGCATCCGCTCGGCGCGCGCCCTGAGCGCCTGCGCGCGATCGGGCAGCAATAGGCTCTCGATCCCGAGCAGGCCGGCGTCCCCGAGCAGACGCTCCAGCGCCCGACGCTCCGCGTCGAGCAGCGCAGTTGCGCCGTGATCGCGCCTGGCCACAAGCAGGTCCGTGTGGTTGAGGATGTCGCCCGGCCGAGCAAATGCGTACCCGTGGTCGATCAGCGTCAGGCGGCTTCCATCCCAGCGCCAGTTGTCGGCGTGACGATCCTGCTGGGCGATCAACGAGTCGAAGAACGCCGCCGACGAACACCACGTAGGACTGAGAGTCGGCGCGAGGTCACCCGGCCACCCCGACGCCTGCAACGACAGCGCTCCGTCATCACCATCATGCTCGCGCAGCACGCACGGCGAGACCAGGCTCTGCCACGGCTCCCCCAGCGCAACGGCAACACGCCAGGCGACGGCATCGTGCAGCGGCGGCGTCTCATCGGTCTGCCCAAACGCGAGTGCGTTGACGACGCTCACGCCCGAGAACGGCTTGTGAAAGACGGTCGCGCCATCCGAGAGCGCGAGCCGCTTGGTCGCGTTCACCCCCGGCGAACTCGTCGGCGCCGGCGGACCGGCGAAAGCCTCGTTGAGCATCGACCGCTCGATCGCCAGGGTGCCCTGCGCCGCCCTCACGGCCGCTATCTGCGCGTCGATCTTCACGCCAGAAGTGTGCCGAGCGCACTGGACACGCTATTCAGGCGTTGCGCTGACGCGGGCATCGAGTCATGCTTCGTGGTGGAAAGCCCCGGTGGACCGCTGACTTTGGTCATGTCGCCGGGGCTAAGTCGTTCCCAAGGCACCTGTCGGCTATCGCGCATTACGGCGATGACGGCGGAGCGTGCTCGTCACCGCCAGCTCGTGATCGAGCTTCGCGCTGACGCGGATCAGCGCGTGCGCCGCCGTGCGGGGGCCGAGCCTGAAGACGACGGTCAGCCGTCCGTGCTTGAGCGCGACGGTCTTGGCGCCGGAGGCAACGGTTCGTCCTCGCAGCCGGCCGATGAAGCCCACGCGAACCGTTCCGCTCGCGGGTCCGCTCACATGCACCACCAGCTCGCGCCCCCGCAGCGTCTCGGTGACGTGGATCGTTGGCGTCGTCGCCGTAGCGCTATGGCCTGTGCCCGAGCCGCCGGAGTTGGACGGGGGAACGACGACATTGGTGTGCGCAGCGTTGGCGGGGCTCGCGTTGCCGGCTGCGTTGGTCAGCCACACGGCGATGCTCCAGCTTCCAGGGCCGGGAACCGTCACGGTCGCCGGGCCTGCTGCGGGCGCCGATGCGGGAGCGCTGCACGCGCCCGAGCCGCTCGCCGGACAGACTTGGTAGAGCGCACCCGTGATCGGCGCAAGCTGCCCTGTCGGATCACTCCACGTGGCCGTGAACGTCGAGCCGCCAGTCTGTGTCGCGGTCGCGGACAACCCCACCGGCGGCGGCGACGCGCCGTTCTCGACGGTGATCTCCTGCGAGGCCACAGTCGATTGATTGCCGGCGGCATCCGTGGCGACGAGCGTGAGCGTGTGCGTTCCGTCGGAGAGCTGCGCAGTCGGCAGCGTCAAGGTCTGTGTCCCCGTGGACGACGGGCACGGCTGGGCGAACGTGAAGTTGCACGGCGCCGCGTACGTCTCGACCGGCCGTCCGTCTGCGGACAGGACGATGCTCGCTACGCCGCCTCCGACATCATCTGCCGAGACGGTGACGCTTTCGGTGCCCTTGTGAAACCCGCCGGCTTCACCCGGCCCCCACAGGGCGCCGGACGGCGCGCTGAGAGTTGGCGGCGTCGGATCGGAGAGCGTCACCGTGGCGCCGTACAGCGTCGCCCATACTGCATGCTCAGTTGCGCCCGTGACGCATTCCTCGTCCGCGACGGCGCTTGGCACACGATGCCGAGCGAGAGTTCGTGAGCCGACAGACCCGTGATTACTGCCGGTTCGCCTCCCTCTCCGGGCGGGCCGCCAACCGAGCACGTCTCGCCGTTTTCGACCGAATCGAGGCAGGTTTCTCCGGGCACGATCGTTCCGTCCGCCCGCAGGGCGGGCGACCAAGAGTTCGGGGATCGAGGCAGTGGCCGATGTAGCGTTCATAGGTGAGTCCGGTGATCGACGTGCCCGCAGGTGCAGTGAACGTCCAGCGCGGCGCTCGTCCCCGGCGTGGCGCCACTTGAGAGGCCGAGCGCGTCGGTTGTCGATAGCCCGCCCTCCTGGTCGGCCTTCCCGCCGTCGCCCCCGAGGCGATATGGACAGTTGGCGTGCTCGGCGTAGTGCGCGGGCTGCGCGGGATCGTTCGTCGCCCATGTCCACGAGTTGTTGGCAGCTTCCGGCGCGAAGTTGCAGGCGCTCACCTGATAGCTCCCGCCGCCAGCGCCTGCGACGGCGACAGCCACGCCACGACGGCGAGGAGGACCGTGATCGTCAGACACGACCGTCTCATCGTCCGCGCCGGGCCTTTCCAGCCGTGGTCTCCGACGCCGGTAGGCGGAGCGTTGTCCACGGGCTCGCTCGTTCCACGTCGTAGGGGTCCGTGTAGCGCACAGATACCTCGACGACGCCGGAGGTCGGAAGCGTCAGGCTCGTGAAGGCGCCGTGAAGCGTGCGCAGCACGCGCAGTCGGCGCGATCGTCCCCTGTGGCCGAGGAAGCGGACCTGCACCTGCGCTTCGCTGGGGCGTCCGGTCAGGGCGAGCACCAGGCGGTGCCTGACTCGCTTCAGTCGGGCTTGCGGGCGTCCGAATGGCCGGGTGAGCTTCATCGCGGTCAATGGTGTCACCGGCTGCGGAGACGATCCCGGAGTCGAGTTCGACTGTGCTCCTGGCTCGGCCGCTTCGCCTGCCGTGACGATCGCACCGAGGCCGGCGTTGCGGAATGTCTGCGCGATGTCGAGCACACCGTTGTCGGCTTCCGTCAGGTCTTTCTCGGCCGCTTCGGGCGACAAGCCTCGGCTGGTAGGAGTCACAGCGCGTCAAGCGCCGCCGCGGCAATCGCAGATGCCTCGCTCGTGCCCTGCCAGTAGTTGTAGTCGGGTGCGCCGCTCGTGGGTTCGGCGCCATCGAGGTCGCAGCCGGGCGCGAGCAGCCGCAGCCCTTCGCCGCGGTTGGAGAACGAGCAGAAGCCGCCGCCCTGCGTGTCCGTGGCGCCGACCGACAGACACGTCCAGGGTAGCGCCGCAGGGTACTCGACCGGGCCGCCGTCATCGTTGCCCGCGGCGGCGACGACCGCGACGCCATAGTGCTCGCTCGTTCGAACGCGTTGCCGAGCGAGTTCGTAGTCTTCCGCGGAGCGTCTTCGGAGGCGCCGAGCGAAAGGTTGATGACGCGGACGTTGTACTTGTGCGCGCAGTTCGAGGCATTCCGTGATTCCCGACGCGTAGGCGGTGAACGGGAAGGTCGTCTGTCCGGGCTCAAGGATGCGCACCGACACGATCTGGATGGCTCGGGGCGCGGTGCCCACCATGCCCCAGCCGTTCGCGGGTGCTCCCGGCCATCATCGCGAGCATGGTCCCGTGCAGCGTGGGCGACACGTCTCCGCGCCGAGCCGCCGTCGATCGCCGTGCGTTCCACCACGACGCCTTCCGTGTCCGGGTTGAGATCCACACCCGTATCAACCAGGCACAGGCCCGCGAGCTGCGCTGGCGCGGGAGCATAGGGAAGGAACGCACCATTGTCTGCGACTGCCTGGGCGGTGATAGCTGTCTCTGCGCCGGCCGTCGCCGCCGGCAGGAGCAGCGCAAGGAGCGCCGCGAGGATGCACGTCCGGCTGCTCCCGAGCATCATCAACGCGCGGCGCGTCAACTCAGTTCGTGCTGACATCTACCACCCGGCTATTGCCGCTTCCGAAGGGAAAGCCTGCCTGACCGCCAGGAACTTCCGCGCGGAACGGAAAGCGCCCGACACCGCCCTCGAACTGATAGACCACGCGAAAGCGACCGTGCGCGTTCGTTCGAGGCGTCCTGAACGGCTCCCAGCGGCCACGGTAATGCACGAGCAGGTCCACGAGCGCGCCTTGCTGCGGAATCGGTCCCTCGACGGTCCCGGAAAGCACGATCGTCCCTTCCGGGCCGGTGCGGGTCGGGCTGACCCTGAGCCGCACGCCGGCGTCGACCGTCTCCTTGATTCCTGCCACGGTCGCGTAGCTGGCGTCGCTCGAAAAGGCGCGGTAGGCGATCTCGATCAGCCGCGACGGACCCGCGGGCACATGTACGCTGAACGTCCCGTCGGAGCGCGTCTTAGTGCGTGTGCTGAGCTGCTGCGTCGTTGTCCCGACGATCTGCTGCAGCACGTCGAGGGTGGCGTCCCCGATCGGCTGGCCCTGCCCGTCGAGCAGGCGTCCAGCGACTGCGAGCGCACGGCGCGCGTACGTGCGCGTGATCGAGTCCCTCAACCCGAGCTGAAGTTGTGCTGTCTCGCTGGCGCTCGTCCCGTTGGGGGTTCCGTTGCCGGGGCCAGAAGGCGCCCCCAGGGACGACGCCGTGGCGTTCTGAACCGTCACCTCGCCGCTGTAGATGACGCTCGTGTTCTGAGCCGCGTCCTCCACGATGAGTTCCACGGGATGCTGCCCATTCGCCACGCTCGCCGTGTTCCAGTCGATCGTGTCGGACACGCTCGGTGGGCAGGCTTGGAAATCGGTATAGGAGCAGCTCGTGATGTAGTCCTTCTTCGCCACGGGTTCGCCGTCGACGCGTAGCTGCACGAGCCGCACGCCCGAGCTCGTATCCGCCGCCTGGTAGCTGATCGAGGCCGTGCTCGCGACCGCCCCTGCGCTGGCGATCGTGCCGCCCGTGACCGTGCCGCTCGGCAGCGTCGTGTCCTCGAGCGTCAGCTGCGAGCCGTACAGCTCGAGGATGTTGTTCTCGCCGGACCCGAGCGTGCATCCAGCGCCCGCATCGTCGTTCGAGCAGTAGTTGGCCAGCGTGATCTCGGTGGTCGTAGACGGCAGCACGTAGGTGCTGGGTTCACTACCCGTCATCGGCGTCAGGCTTTCACCCACCGCACCATCGTTGTCCGCGGCGATCCCAAACGTGGTCGCGCCGGAAACCTGGGCTGATGCCTGCCACCAAACCTTCGCTTCGAGGATCGTGATGCCGCTCCCGGCCGGCACCCCAATCTGCACGCCCGCCGTCGTCGCCGGACTCATGTAGCCACCCCTGGGTCCGATGTAGTCGCCGAGGCCGCCGCTGCACGTCCCTTTCACGTTCTGCGGGCTACCGAACACCGTCCACGCGCCGGCGTTCCCGTTCCCGGCCGCCGGACAGTTGTCGATCACATACGTTCCGGCGTTCGCGCCCGGCGCGAGCAGCAAGCACCCAGCGCCAGCGGTAAGCGCGACCGCGAACATGCGAAGCAGCCGGCCCTGAGCAGCCGCGCTGCGCGTAGAGACATCAACCCGTGGAGACATCCACCACCCCGCTTGCACCGCTGCTGAATGGGAATCCCGACTGCCCTCCGAACGCCAGCGCTCTAAACGGGAACCGGCCGACGCCGCCCTCGAATTGGTAGAGAACGCGGAAGCGGCCGTGGCTGTTCGTCCGCGGCGTCCTGAACGGCTCCCAGCGCCCACGGTAATGCACCAGCAGGTCAACGACAACACCTTGCCGGGGAATCGGCCCGCCGACCTGGCCGCTGAGCGTGATTGTCCCTTCGGAGCCCGTCCTGCGAGGGCTCACGCTGAGTTGAACGCCCGCGCGCACCGACTCCTGAATCCTGGCCTGGGCGGCGTAGCCCGACTCGCCCGTGAACGCGCGGTAGGCCACGTCGATCAGCCGCGAAGGCCCAGCGGGCACACTTGCTATGAACGAGCCGTCCGCGCCGGTGGTTGCGTGCGCGACGACCTGGCTGCCGCTCCCGCCTGCGACCTGCTGGATCACGTCGAGCGTCGCGCCGCTAATCGGCTGACCGTGTGAGTTGACGAGTCGGCCCGGAAGCCGCAGCGCTCGCTGAGCGAAGGAGCGCGAGATGCTTCGCGTGAGTCCGAGCTCGAGGGCTGCGCTTTCGCTCGCGTTCGAGCCGTTGGGCGCACCGGCGAGAAGCGCAGATGATCCTGGGCCGGGTAGCGCGCCGAGCGATCCCGCACCGGCGTTTTCCGTCGTCACCGTCCGGTTGAGGACTTCGGACTGGTTCCCTGCGGCGTCTTCGATGATGACCTGTATGTGATGAAGCCCGTTTGGAAGCAGAGCCGTGTTGAGCGAGTACGTGCGCCCCCCGACCGAGGTCATGCAAGGCACCTGGTACGCCCAGGTGTAAGCGTCGTGTCCGGGGACCGGGATGCAATGCCCGCGGTTGGTGTCAATGATCTGCGATTGGACGACAACGCCGTCCGCAAGGAGTTTCACGTAGGCCAGGCCCGGCCCTTCATCTGTCGCTGAGAACGTGATCGCCTCCGTACTTCGCAGCGGGTTTTCTGTCACGAGAGGGCCGGCGATGTTGCTTGCTTGCGGA
>CAVSAL010000006.1:0-213681 GCA_963725915.1 uncultured Actinomycetota bacterium
GCAGTCGTTGTCGGCTGCCCACGGGATGCCACGCTCGATCGTCGCTGCCAGAGCGTTGTGGTGGCGCGGCTGAATCAGCCGCCCGAGGTTCGGGTGTGCGTGCTCGATCATCTGCGGCTCGGCCTGCGTTGCGAGCAGCAACATCAGATCGCCGGCAGCATCAACTGCTCGTTGCCGCGAACGTGGCCGCTGCTCTCGAGGATCGCGCCGGCACCGATGTCGATCGCGTCGAGAGTGCCTACGTGGAGCGCCACGTCGGCGAGCCAGTCGATCGCCACCTGCGATCTCAGGTCCCGGCCACAGTCAAGACCCGTGCGCATCAGCCGACTGGCGGCCTTGCGTGCGGCGTTTCGGCGTCCGCCGAGAGTGCTCACAGTTCCACCTCGCGCGGGCAGATGCCGAGCCCATCTCGCGCGATCAGCGCGAGCACGTCGATGTGAACCCACGGACAGGGCTTCTCCTCGCCTGCCTCCGGCAGAGCGCCGATCCGGCGCGCGAGCCAGCTCGATTCGCCGGTGCGACCACCGGGAGGGTCGCGCCTGACCCGGCCACAGCGCGCGGCGATGTCGCCCATCGTCACCACGCCGAAACGGAGCTCACGCTTGACCGCTTCGCGCAGGCCGCGGTTGAGCACAATCGCGCTGCCGGCGAGCCGCTGTGCCTCCTCTCGCAAGCGCCGAGTGGAGAGAGACTCTGCGCAGCGGGCGAGCGCTTCGCGCGTCAGCGTTCGGGCTGGCTCATAGGCTTCGAGGCTGCCGACGACCTCGCGGAGGGTGACAGCCTCGAAGCCATCCTCACGACCTGGATCGTGAGAGCGCGTCCAGCGAAGCTCGGGCGCGTGGCCGGGCACCTGCACTTCGCTGATGCGGTACACGTGACCGGCGGCGTCCTGCAGTCGGCTGACTGCCTGCGGCGCGAGGCGGCTGGACGGAGCTGGCGTGGCGTGACGGGTGGCCTGGAAGTCCTCCGGCGTCACCGCGCGGCAGCGACCCCTTCGCTCATCATCGGCGAGGTACAGCTCGCAGACGATCTGCGCGTTCTCAGGCGGCTCGTCCGGCGACAGGTGGGCGACCAGGCGCCCCTCGCTGAGGGTGCCAAGCTCGTAGTCGATGACGAGCGCGCTGCCATCGGGGCGCTGGACGCGCAGCACCTCGCGCTCCTGTCCAGTCTCCGGCGCGCGGTATCTGCCAAGGCTTTGGGTGCGCCGCACGATTGCGTCGGCTTGCGGCGCTGCCGTCGTAGGAGGGTTTGCGGGTGTTGCGGTGGTCGTGCTCACGGTTCTCCTTTCGCAGGGGTCTGAGCCCGCCGGACGCGGGCCGTTGCCCGACTCCCGCGCACGCGCAGCGTGCGATCATCGGGAGGGCGAGGCCCGCCGTCCGCGCTCAGGCGCTACGTCGCCCCGCCAGCAGATGCAGCTCGCCGTGACCGTCGGGCGCAAGGCGATAGCCGACGCCGCGCACCGCGATCAGCCAGCCGGACGCGCCAGCGTCCCCGAGCGCGCGCCGCAGACGGCAAGCGTGCGTGTCAACCGTCCGCGTGGAGCCGGTGCCCTGATAACCCCACAGCTCGCGCAGCAGATCCTGCTTGGTGTGGACGCGGCCAGGGTCGCGTGCGAGGTGAACGAGCAGCGCGTACTCGAGGCGGCGCAGGTGCAAGGGAGTGGATGCGAACGTGGCTGCGTGAGCGTTGGTGTCGATCCGCAGCGCCCCGAACTGGATCACCCCGGCGGAGCTGAGGATGCCCCGGCGCAGGAGCGCGCGCACGCGAGCAAGCAGCTCCGCGTGCAGGAACGGCGAGCGAATCACATCATCGGCGCCGGCCTCAAAAGCGCGCAGCACCTCGGCAACCTCGTCGCTGGCGCTGACCCACAGGACGCGCACGCCGGGGTTGATCTCGGGATCGAGCTCGCCCGCGCGCAGCGCGCGTACCGAGTGAAGCCGGCTGGCCTGCTGTGAAGTTGGGTTGAGGATGATGAGGTCGATCTCGTCGGGCTCGGCCAGCGCGCGGCAGAGTCGTAGAAGGCGAGGGGCGCACAGCACTCGGTAGCCGTCGAGGACAAGCTCGCGTGCGAGTGGATCGCTCGACGGTCTCTCACCAACGATGAGGATGACCTCGGGATCGTTATCCATTGCCGGGCCTCCGATCTGGACTGTGGCCCCGCCGGGTGCGGAGCCGCGGAGCCCGAGCCCAGGCACGCCCGGACGGGCGTGCCACAATTCCGGGGGCGACGGCCTCCGCCACGCCCGTCGATCGAGTGACCAACGGGGACGCACTGGACACCGCGGAGCCGCTAGGCATCCGCAGCCACCGCCTCGCGCCGCCGCGGCGCTGGCGCCATCGGTATGCGCCCAAGCTCGCCGGCTTGCTCCAGGTAGTCAGCTACCAGCGCCTTGACTTCGCCATAGCCGCCCTTCTCCTGCAGGTCCTGCTCCACGGTGTAGATGCGCCCGGTCCCCTCTGCGGCGGCGTCGATGATCCTCGGCTTGCCGTCCACGCGGATGCCGTACAGCGCGCGGTGTTCTCCTGAACACGTCACGTAGCGCCCCAGCTCGAACGGCTCGTCTGTCCGTCGTGGCGCCGGCGCTGCACACCGCGGGGCCGGGTCCGCGCGCCTTGCGCTCGCACCGTAGCCAATGACCTCGCCGGGCTTCTGCTCGGTCGCGTAGGGCTGCTCCACCGGGTCCAGCTCCACCGGGTCCAGCTCCAGCTCGGAGGCTTCCAGACAACGCCCGCGCCTCGCCGTGAGCGCCCTCAGCCGTTCGATTTCACGCCCCGCCTGGTAGCCGCTGCGCGGGACGGTGAACGTCGTGCCGGTCTGCGAGGCAAGATCCTTGAGGTAGGAGAGCTGCTTGGGGGATGCGCCGGGTGCTTTTGTGCGAGGGCTCATAGTGTGAAAGTCCTTTCTGTGGTGAACTTGTGAACTTGCCCCCTGCTCATCACGCCCCGGAAGGAGAGTCAAGCAATTGATAATGTGAAATCCGTGCGCCCCCGCAGGGGGCGATTCTCAATTGCTTGAAGGCGTAAGCCGATCTCTCAGGGAGGGGTGTGATAGGACTCTCGTGTTAACTCCCCGAAGATCGGCCGCGCCGAATGCCGAGTGCGGCGTTCATCTCGCCGGCCATGAACTGCAGAGCTTCTTTGACGAGCCGGCGATCGTTGTCAGGCCGCGGGTCGCCTTCGGGGCACACGATGTTCTCGACATCGCGCCAGCCGCAGGTGACACCCGCGGCGCCGCTGGTCGGATAGACGGCGAGGATGCAGGCCGATGCCGTTCACGTCTACCACTGGATGAGCGGCGGGCAGTTCCTGAACGCTGTTGCTTTGGGGCAGGTCACTCCTGGCCCCGTCGTCGCCACGGTCGCCGCGGTGGGCTATGCCGCGCACGGCATCGCTGGCGGCGTGCTCGCAGCGAGCGTCGCTTTCGCTCCGTCCTTCTCGTTCATCCTGCTCGGCGGTCAGCGCTTTGAGCGCCTGCGCCAAAACGCCGCCGCCAGGGCGTTCCTCGACGGCGCCGGACCAGCGGCGATCGGCGCGATTTTCGGTGCTGCAATCCCGTTGACGGGCGCGCTGCAGGAGCAGTGGCAGTACCTCGTGCTGGTGGCCGCCGCGGTGGCGCTCCTGGTTCTGCGACGTGGGATCGTGCAGACGCTGCTCGCTGCAGGCGCCG
The DNA here is from genome assembly GCA_963725915.1 of uncultured Actinomycetota bacterium. GTDB lineage: Bacteria > Actinomycetota > Thermoleophilia > Solirubrobacterales > Solirubrobacteraceae > Palsa-744. Next base: position 3,668 of record CAVSAL010000006.1, read on the forward strand.
CCGGATGGCTCGCAACGGTGGTAGGCGCTCCGCTTCCCCGTTGACGAGGCTGAGCGTTCCAGGCAAGCGTCAGCGGGCAGCGGCCTCGGTGGTTAGTCGTTCCCAATCGTCGCGGAGTGGCCCGACGCCGAGCTCGACGATGGCGAGCGCGATTACTTGCTCGAGGCCGACCATGCCGGTGGGCAGATGAACCTTTCCCAGCCACCGATCACCGATCTGGACGGCGGCGCCGACGTGCATGTGCGGCTGGGTGATCGTGCTCTTGCCGCTCGGATGCCAGTGGTAGGAGACGAGCTCGTGGTCTTCGTATCCGATGGCGTAGAGGTAGCCGACGATCTCGACATACCAGCCTGCGGTGCTCTGGCGAACCTCGTACTGCTCGGTGACGAGGAGCGTGAGACGTGGCCCGGCGTGCAGCCGCGCAGCGTCGCCGCGGGCGAGCAGCAGACGGTGCGGATGATCGGCCGCGTGGTAGCCGCTGACGGTGGTATGGGCGCTGGTCAAGCAAGACAGCAGCCGCACGGTGCGACCGCGATAGTGCTCGACGGCCTCGGCGGGATTGTTACTTGGAGGTGCCACTGAGCGGGAGCATCATTGCAACGCGCGTGACCTCGGGGCTGTCGTCTATGTCGATCTCGCCTGAGTTCAGACGCCGCTCGAACTCCTCGCCGCTCATGCCCAGCAGAGCACGGGCCTTCTCATCGACCAGCTGAGCCCACTCCTCGGGACCCAGCTCGCGGATTTCGTTGTCGGTTCGAGTAGCCATTGCAAACGCTCCTTGGAGGATCGGCCGCATGGGCCGGCTCCTTGATCTTGATTGTAGGCGAGAATGCGGGCGAGCTTTGACGGCGAGGTCTTGGGGCTCGGCGAGCTTGGGACGCCCGCCGAGCCCCAACCTTTCAGGCGGCGGCGACGAGCTGCAGGGCGCGGGTCTTCTCGGGTCCATCGTCCAGTGCGCGGGCGAAGCGCTGGCCGCTTGAGCGCAACGGGCGCAGCCAGTCGCCGTACTCCACGATCGCGTTCACCGCCGCCCACTTTGAGCCGGGCGCGTTGCCCTGCGTGTTGCCGGACAGGAACAGGTCGGCGATACGGTCCTTGGTCTGCTGGCGCGAGCTGCGTGTGCGGCTGCTCACGGAGTCGCTCGTGCCGTTCGGGTAGAGCTTGTCGAGGACGGCGCGGAGCTGGCGTTCGGTGCAGCGCTCTGAGGCGAGCCGGTCGCCGAGGCGCTTGAACTGCTCGTAGTAGTTGATGGAAAGATCGAGGACTCGGCGAGCCTCGTGGACGCGCTGCGTAACCGCTTCGGTGTGGCGGATCGAGAACTTCTGCCGGGCGTTGGTGAGACCCCAGTTAAGGGTGTTCTGGCAGACCACGCGAATCGGGGTGGTGGCCGCGATCACGGCCGTCGAGCCGTCATGGCTGTTCATCAGCAGCACGTATGGGCGCACGTCGTCGCCCCCGACCTCGACGTGATCGGGCAGCGTTGCGAGCACCCATACCCGGCGACCGCCGTGCAGGCTGCCGGCCGTCTCGAAGTGGATCGAGCTGCCGAGCAACTGGTCGACGAACGCAAACGCTTCGTGGTTCTGCACGATCCGGTAGCGCTCGCCGACGACGCCAAGCACCTCATCATTGTCTTGCCGGACAGTGGCGTAATGACCAGTGAAGCCCCGATAGCGCAGTACATCGGGCAAGTCAGCACCGCAGTCGATCGCCAAGCGCCGCTTTGCGACGCTCCAGCCGAGACCCGACGCCTCGATCGCCTCACCGACTGTCGCCGGCGGCCGATCGAGTACGGCACCGAGGCCGTGCCAGGGCGTCTCGCGCACCGAGAACATGGTGTCCGAATCTGTGAGTCCTGCAGACATTTTGAGCCTCCTTTGGCTGTAAAGCCCCGCTCGGTGCGGGGCCGGTCGCAGCCCCGGCCGCATCCCCTTTGGGGATGCGAAAATGGCCGGGCAAGCCGGCTCCCGCTACAGGCGCTCAGCCATCGAGCGCGCTACCGCGACGCCCTTCCCGGCGCATCGACGGTAGGGGCCTTTAGTCGCCGGCAGGCGAGGGATTGACCATGACCTGTCGGACCTGCGCTGCGCGCAGCCCCGCGCGAACCTCCTCGTCGAGCTCGGCGACGAGCACTGCAACGTCCCATGCGTGCAGCGCCTCAGCGAGCCAGCTTGTGCCCGTCACGCACGCGGCGGCATCAGGATCACCGAACGCGAGGACGAGCTGTGCCGCCGGTCGGGTGCGCTTCAGGGTGATGAGCTTGAGCGCGTCTCGCGCGACCTTGTGGAACTGGCCACCACGGAGGCGCCCTTGATGCGCGAAGACCTCGACGAGTACAGACTCGTCGGGCGCGACACCATCGACATCGACACGGGCGCCGTGCTCAAGACGCAGCGATCGAGGCGCAAGCTCGACGCCCAGCTCCTTCCCGACGCTGGCGAGAATCAGCGGCTCGGCGAGCCGCTGCTCGTGCGAATCACTCGCGTGCCCGCTAGTTCCGGCGGCTGGCATACGCGGGGTCGCAGTCCGGCTGCTTGTGGCGATCGAGGAGACCGAGGGATGCGAGGCGGTCGAGCTCCTGCTCCAGCCCCGCGCCCCTCCACCGCGTCTCGTCGGCGACCATCTCCAGTGGCGCCGGGCTACAACCTCGCTGCTCGACTGCAATAACGACGGAGATGAGCTTGTCGTTGTTCATTTGCGTGGCCTCCATTCGATCCCGTTATCGGGGGATCGAACACCGTCAATAGGTTTGTTTGACAAGACGGTAGACCGCGCAGGTGTCGGCCCCCGCTTGCCGTCCGCTGTGTCGATCACTACCGAGGCTGTGCAGCTGCTCGATCAGGCCCCGTCAGGAGTTGCACGGACAGGCATGAACAAGCCTGGCGGCTCCATGATCTGCGCGAGGTCAAGACCGTATTGAGCTGCTACCTGCGTGATCGCGTCCCGCACATGGCGGTTGCTCGACCAGTGCGGGCGCAGGTGCATGGTCGCCTCGTACTCCATCTTGCTGGCGGGCTTGGCATCGACGCGCTCATAGTTGCCGGCGTAGTGCTCGGCGAACGGGTCCTCGGAGAACTGGTCGCGCGTCGGATCGAGCAGCTCCGGGCAGAAGTCTCTGCCGCCGGCCACGTCGGGCTCGTGGTCCCTAACGTGCACCCAGGCATCCAGGGGCGCGTCGGCTGTCACGGCGTACCACTGCCCGCGAGGCTGTTCATCCAGCGCGAGCAGGTCAGCGGGTGAGCGCGCCAGGTCGATCTGTCCTTGACCGACACGAATGAGAAAGAGGCGATCGAGATGGTCAGCGGTGTCGTCCAATCCAGAGAAGGTGCCCCGCTCGATCGCTTGCGTCAGCTCCTCCCAGCTGCCTTGCCAGATCATCTCGCAGGGGAATCGGGTGGTCTGGAAGCCGGGCTGATGCGTGAACCCGATGCCATCACGACCGGGCGCGATCAGCCGATCGTCCTCGACGGCAAGGAACACGGCGTAGGTGTAGGCGCGCTCACACTCGTCGGCTTCGGGTAGTTGCTCGAGACGCATTTCACAGCCGCCGTCGCCCTGTGGCGCCACGGCGGCGACCCTCGGCTGGCGTGCCACCGGGGCAGGAAAGAGGCGTCCGCCTGGCGTGTCGTGGCCCCATAGCTTGTTGATCGTCTCGGCGACATCGCGCAGCGTGCGAGCGGAGTCCACCGGCATATTGATTGCGTGCCCGACGGGATGGGCGGCGTGGTTTCGCCGTTCGGACAGGATGCCCTCGATGATCTTCGCTCTCGTACCAGCGAGCAGCTGCTCGCGTCGCGCCCAGGAGAGCAGAGCGTCTGCGCCCAGCGGAAGCCGATGGGTAGCACCGCCGGCTCCGCGCAGCTTCGCACCGCGCGCAGCAAGCACGTCGTCGAACGTGCTCGCCAGCAACAGCTGTTCATCCCCTGCACGCACGAGAGGAACGCCGTCGCTGTAGAAGGCGAGGAATCGCACGCGGAGGGCACCCTCCAGCACGAGCAGCGCATAGTCGCCGGCGGCTGTGAAGAACTCGTACTCCAGCACGCCGTAGAGGTGCAGCTTGCGTGCGCGCTCGAAGTTGTTGCGCACATCTTCGGGCACGTTGTCGGCCAGCACGGCGCGAGCGATCGTGGCGGCCTGGAACTCGGCGGCGTCCTCGGGCTCCAGCCGGCCGCCGAGCCCGAAGCTGTTGAAGGCCAGCGTCGCCTCGTCGGGCGTCTGGAGCTCTTGGAGGATGGCTGAGCGCTGCGACTTCATCGCTGTATTGAATCGGGCCAGCCCGTCGCCACGCGCGTAGAACCGCCGGCCTGAGCTTCGCGCCGGTCGTTGTGGCAAGCTGGCGACTAACGATGCTCAGCCTCACCCCTCAGCGAGTTCGGCCCAGCGCACACGGTGCCAAACAAATGTTCGGGGTGGAACCTTGTGCGGCATTGGGACGCGCGATGCCGGCTCGGCGAGACTTGGCACAACTCGGGCGTGGCACATCTTTGGCACAAGTCATTTCGTCCGATGTGTCCGATGCGTCCGCGATCCCGCACAAAACGGACGATCTGGACGCGGGCGGACCCATATTTCATGGGCGTATGAGGTTGAGGGCCTTGTGGGCTTTACGGCCCGTGGTGGTTCGAGTCCACTCGAGCGCACTTTCGGCGAGTCGAACGTCGTTATTCGAACCTCGCCTGGGCCGAGCTTGCGGAGCGGCGTCTGCTGATAGTTTGAGGTCATGGCTCACCACAAGCGAAGGCGCCCCAAGCAACGCCGCGCCGGGTGCCTGCTGTGCAAGCCGCAGAAGCTCCCGTCGCTGAAGAAGGCGGAGCGCAGGCGCGGCCGTCGTGACGCGCTTCTTCACGAGCTCCGCGCCACACAGGCCCGGACTCGGTAGCCGGGATGAAGCGTCCCAGGCAAGCGGTAGCCTATTGATCATGGCCGAGCCACGGCATACGCGGATGGGCTCAGATCCCTCGCCAAAGAGAGTCGCGCGAGCGCAGGCCGCCACCGACCGTGAGGGGACGCTTCGGCCTGCCACGCGGAGCCTGCGCGATGTACTCGCCGAACGAGGCCCCCTCAGCGGCCCCATCACTGACGCCGGCACACAGGCGCTTCTCGCGGTGCGCGGCGAGCGGCCCGACGGCGGGCATGGCAGCAACTGAGCCGCCCCCGGCCATCCTTTACGTAGACACCTCCGCGCTGCTCAAGCTGCTCGTACGCGAGGCAGAGTCCGCTGCTGCCGAGCGCGAGCTTCTGACGTGGAGGGAACTCGCGACCAGCATCATCGCGGAAGTCGAGCTGCCGCGCGCCGTGGCACGCGCCCGTGAGGAGCGACCTGACGCGGTGATCGATGGCAGCCTGGTGTTGCAAGGAGTCCTTTCCTCGGCGGCGATCATTCCGCTCAGCGAGAGCGTCGTCGCCGCAGCGTGCAAGGTGAAGCCAGTACATGTCGGCGCGCTTGACGCAATCCACATAGCCAGCGCGCTCAGCCTCGGCAATCGGCTTGCGGGCGTGGCAACCTACGACAAGCGTATGCAGGACGCCCTCGCGCCCCTCGAGGTCCGCGTGATCGCACCCGAGGAGGCCACCCGGGATGCACCAACAGCCGATGCATCGCCATCGACCGCTCGCGACAGCGAAACCTCGGAGTAGCCGCAGGACAATCAACAGTCCGCACCGTTGATCTCCTCGACCACACGTCGCCTTGCCGGTCAATCGACCATCACAGCACGCACAGCATCCAACACCCAACCTGGACGACGAGATCGCCGCCGCCGGCTCGTGATGGCCCGCGGCTGGGCATCACTGGCCCGCAGACCAGCCAGCTTCTCGGCCAGGCGGCTCAAACCTGCCCGAGCCTCTTCCGCGGCCAGCACTGCCAGCAGCTCCGACACAACCTTGCCAATAGTGCCAGAACCTTGGTTCGATTTACTTCCGCTTGTGCGCATGCAGCAAAGATTTGGCTGGTCAAGCGACAGCTGCGAACTCGCGCTCGATCTCGCCGTCCACCGTGCGCTGGAAGCACACGATCAACTCCTCATCGAGCACCGCAGCGATGCGCTGAAGCGTCGACAATTGCGGCATATGGGTCCCCTTCTCCAAGCGCGAAATCGCGCTGTGTGAGGTGCCAGCCGCCTGCGCGACAGCCTGTTGCGTCAAACCCAGCTCGAATCGCCGCTCTCGTAGATGTGCTGCGATTGGGCTGATCTCGCGCAATGCACGGATGCGCTCGTATTCGGCGCGGGCGTCTCGGTATGGCTCGCTGCGCTCAGCACGGCCTGCAGCGGCCTCGGCAACGCTGCGCCCAACAGGGCTGTGAGGAGATACAGCCATGCCGTCAGTTTATCATGCCTGATAAGTCGTCATAGGTCGCGCGAGGACGGCGAAGCATCGCGGCCAGCAGCGCGTGGCGGGCGTCGAGGATACGCATCCATCCGCCCTTGGAAGTCTGCCATTCGGGCTTGCGCCTTGCGAGTGTCGCTAGCGGGAGTCGCACCAGTGTTCTTCTCAAATGCGTGCAGCAGCACAATCAGATTCCGGGAGCGCTGGTAGAGCACGCGGTATCTGGTCTTCGCGAAGCGGACCCGCAACTCCCGAAGCTCGCCATCGATCTGCGAGCTGACCGGAAACTCAGGTGGCGGGTCACGCGGATCACGGCCATTGAGATGCTCCTCGACCGCATCATCGATCTTCGCCGCCGCGAGTGGCTGCACCTTCAGCAAGGCCTCGAGAAATTCATCCACAGGCTCCCGCCCTCGCTCGTCCCGATAGAAGACGGCATGCGTGTGCCGACCCGAGCGCGCTGGTCCAGCATTCGCATGTGAGCTCGATTTACGCCGTTGAGGCGACACAACCAATGATGCTAGATGTCATCGCGGCGTCGCGGTCCCGCCGTGAGAGCACTTTGAGAACATCCACCCCGCCAGATACCACGATGGCGCACAGAATGGCCGATCTGGACGCCGCTGGACGCATCTACGCCCCTCTGATCCGGTCGAGGACCTCGTGGGCTTTACGGCCCGTGGTGGTGTCCACTCGAGTGCTGCGCCAGCGACAGTGATCGGCTCTGCCTCTCAGCGAGAGCCGCCGAACAGCCTCAAAAAGAGCAGGAACACATTCAAGATGTCGAGGAATATCCCGGCCGCGATCGGAATCGCTTCCGCCTGCCGGGCCCTCCGCAGGCGATTGAAGTCGATCACCGTATACAAGCCGAACACGGCCAAGCCGGCGATCGCCCAGGCCGTGTAGACGGCTGAGACGTGGACGAAGATCAGAACGATCCCGGCAAGGATCAATCCCAGCAGCAGCCAGAAGGCAAGCCGGTACAGGAAGGACAGGTCACGCCTGGTGGCGTAACCGCCCGCGCCGAGCCCGCTCACGAACAACGCCGTCGCGCCGAACGCCTGGCGAACCGCCGTCGGATCGACTTCGGAGTAGTAGTTGACGGTCGTCGCGACGCTCGCTCCTAGCAGCAGTCCAAATGCGAGCAGCAGAACCAGCGCGAGGCTCTGGTTGCCCCTGGCGCTCGCCACGTTCAGACCGACGAGACAGCCGAGCGCCAGCAGCCAGGCGATGAACCAGGTCGCCCCACCCGATTCGCGGGCGAGGTAGACCCCGAGAGTGGCAAAGCCGACGGTCAAGGCAACGAGCGCCATGACCCGGCCGAACAACGTTCGGGAGCTCGATGCAGCCAGGCCCGGTTCGTAGCCTACTGCGCTCATGGCTGGAAGCGTACACGCAGGTACGGAGGCGCCCCTGCACCGACGCCGAGCGTCCCGTCAGGCCCCCACGGTCCGCCCCAGCAGGTCGAACAGCGCCTGAAAGTGGCGCTCTGCCGCCGCCTCGTCGTAGGCGGGCGTGTCGGACATCGTATAGCCGTGGGCCGCGCCCTCGTAGACCTCCGAGATATACGTGACGCCCGCCTCGTCGAGCGCCCGCTCGAGCGTCGCGATCTGCTCAGCGTTCATGCTGTGATCGTTGTCGGCGAAGCCGAAGTAGAGCTCGGCGTCGATCTCGCTCGCGCTCAGATGCGGGCTGTCCTGGTCCTCGGTCACGAGCCCGCCGGCGTGGAAAGCGCCGACCGCCGCCACGCGCTCGGGGTATGCCGTCGCGATCCGCCAGCCGAGACGACCGCCCAGGCAGTAGCCGGTCAGCACGGCCGGCCCGCCGGCGAGCTCTGCGAGCTTTTCCAGATAGGCGCCACCGTCGCTCACGATCCGCTCCGGCGTCAGCTCCTGCATCAGCGGCATGATCTTCTGGAAGAGCGTCCCGCGCTTCTCCGGATCGTCGAGCCCGTCGAGCGAGATCACCGGCGCGCGGCCGGCGCGGTAGAAGACGTTCGGCGCCAGCACCACGAAGCCCTGTGCCGCGATCCGGTCCGCCATCTGCTCGATCCGCGGGCGCAGGCCGAAGGCATCGATCAGCAGCAGCACGCCGGGATATGAGCCCTCGCCGTCCGGGCGCGCGAGGTAGGCGTCTGCAACTCCATCCTTCGTCTTCACATCGACCATCTCGCTGCTCATCGCTGCCTCCGCTGTCGAGTCGTTTGCTGGGGGAAGGCTGAACCTAATCATCAATCGGCACCAAATGGCGCCGGCTGGCGTGTGCGAGACTGGCGGCGATGAGCACGCCCGCAAGCCGCCACCGCATCGTCGTGATCGGCGGGGGCTTCGGCGGCCTGCAGACGGTCAGCGCACTCGGCGGGGTCGAGGCCGAGATCACCCTCATCGACCGCCACAACTACCATCTCTTTCAACCGCTCTCCTACCAGGTCGCCACGGGCGCACTCTCCCCCGGCGAAATCGCCGTGCCGCTGCGCCGCATCTTCCGCCGCGAGCGCAACGTGAGGGTGCTGATGGGCGAGGTCAGCAGCTTCGATCTGGATGCCAGGGAAGTGCTCGTCGAGCCCGCGATCGCGGGCACCGCCGCAAGACGGTTCCCCTACGACACGCTCGTGGTCGCCGGCGGCTCCAGCTACGCCTACTTCGGCCACGAGGAGTGGCGCACGCTCGCGCTGGAGGTCAAGTCGCTCGATAGCGCGCTGCAGGTCAGGGGCCGAATCCTGCAGGCCTTCGAGGCCGCCGAGCTGGAGGATGATCCCGAGGCCCGCCTTGGCTGGCTGACCTTCGTCGTGGTCGGCGCCGGGCCCACCGGCGTGGAGATGGCCGGCCAGATCGCCGAGATGGCCAGGGACACGCTGCCGGCCGAGTTTCGCAGCAGCGACCCGCGCACCGGAAGGGTCCTGCTCGTGGAGATGGCCGACCGCGCGCTGACCGGCTTTGCGCCCTCGCTCTCGACTCACGCCGCCCGCGATCTGGAGCACCTTGGGGTGACGCTGATGCTCGGCCACCGAATGGTGGACGTCCACCCCGACAGCGTGGAGCTGGAGACCGCGGACGGCGATCACACCACGATCCCGACCAGGACCGTCGTCTGGGCTGCCGGCGTGATGGCCTCTCCGTTGGCGCAGGCCCTCGGCCGGGGCAGCGGCGCGGAGATCGACCGCGTCGGACGGCTGCTCGTGGAACCGGACCTCACGCTGCCGGGGCATCCCGAAGTCTTCGCGCTCGGGGACATGGTCGCGGTGACGGACGCGAGCACCGGCAAGCCACAGAGCCTGCCCGGGCTGGCGCCGGTGGCGATGCAGCAGGGCCGCTATGCCGGCGCTCTGATCGCAGCGCGCTCAGCGGGCAGGACCCTGCCCCCGTTCCACTACCGCGACAAGGGCACGCTCGCGACGATCGGCCGCGGCCGCGGAGTGGCCGAAGTGCGGGGCCTGCGGCTGCACGGACTGATCGCCTGGGTCACCTGGCTGCTCGTCCACATCTTCTATCTGATCGGCTTTGAGAACCGGCTGCTCGTGCTGATGCGCTGGTCCTACAGCTTCTTCACACGCGGCCGCAGCACGCGCCTGATCACCGAGGCCGCCGGGATGCCGCCCTGGCACCCCGGCCCCGGCGATCCAATCTGATCTATCTCAGTTCGGCTGAGCTCTTGCCCAGCAGCTGCCGGGCGACGATCAGCAGCTGGATCTGCTGGGTGCCCTCGAAGATGTCGAGGATCTTCGCGTCGCGCGCCCACTTCTCCAGCAGCTCGTTCTCGCCGTAGCCGACGCTGCCGCAGAGCTCCACGCAGCCGAGCGTGACCTCGACGCAGGTGCGGCCGGCCTTCGCCTTCGCCATCGAGGCCTGCAGCGAGTTGGGCTTTGAGTTGTCGGCCATCCAGGCCGCCTGCATGGTGAGCAGCCGCGCCGCCTCCTAGTCGGCCTCCATCTCCAGGAAGCGGGCCGCGGCGGCGTGCTGGCAGAGCGCCGGCGCGGCGTCGTCGATCTCGACGCCCGGCCTGCTCCAGGTGCTTGCGGGTCTCCTCCAGCGCGGCGCGGGCGACCCCGACGGCCATCGCCGCGACCAGCGGCCGCGTGTTGTCGAAGGTCTGCATCGCGCCCGCCGAAGCCCTGCTTGACGTCGACGTCGGGCTGCCGAGCAGCGCCTCCTTCGGCACCCGGCAGTCCTGCAGAGGTGAAGTTCGCCGTGTCGGAGGCGCGGATCCCGAGCTTGTGCTCCAGCCGGTCGAGCTTCAGGCCGGGGTTGTCGCGCTCGACGATGAACGACTTGATCGCCGCCCGGCCCTTGCAGCGGTCGAGCGTCGCCCAGACCACGATCAGTTCGGCGCGCTCGCCGGAGGTGACGAAGATCTTCTCGCCGTTGAGGACGTACTCGTCGCCGTCGAGCTCGGCGGTGGTCCGGATCGCCGCGGAGTCCGAGCCCGCCTCGGGCTCGGTGATCGCCATCGCCGCCCAGCGGCCGCCGTAGCGCTCCAGCTGCTCCTCGGTCGCGACCGAGGCGATCGCGGAGTTGCCAAGGCCCTGGCGCGGCATCGAGAGCAGCAGGCCGACGTCGCCCCAGCAGAGCTCGATGATGCCGAGCACGGTGGAGAGGTTGGAGCCGTTGCGGTTCTCGCCGGAGCCCTTGCCCTCGGCGCTGCGCCGCACGCCCGCGGCGCCGGCGCCGCCGATGTCGCTGCCCTCGTTCATGCCGTCGATCAGCGCGGCGAGCATGTCGAGCTCTTTCGGGTAGGAGTGCTCGGCGATGTCGTACTTGCGCGAGATCGGCCGGAAGACCTCGGTCGCGACCTGGTGCGCCTGGTCGACCAGCGGCTTGAACTTCTTCGGTGTCTCGAGGTTGATCATCGGTCTCGCTTTCGCTCTAGACGAGCAGGGCGCCCTCCATCACGCCCGCCGCTCGCAGGTCGCGGTACCAGCGCTCGACCGGGTGCTCCTTGACGTAGCCGTGGCCGCCGAGCAGCTGCACGCCTTCGGAGCCGATCCGCATTCCCTTCGCGGCGCAGAGCCGGCGGGCGAGCGCGGCCTCGTGCGCGAAGTCGCTGCCCTGGTCGGCGCGCGCGGCGGCCCGGTAGGTCAGCAGGCGCATCCCTTCGGTCTCGATGCCGATGTCGGCGACCGCGAAGGCGACCGCCTGGCGGTTTGAGATCGGCTCGCCGAACGCGGTCCGCTCGTTGACGTAGGGGATCACGTAGTCGAGCACCGCCTGCGCCGCTGCCGAGCGCCAGCGCGCACCAGGCGATCCGCGCGCGCTGCACGCACTCGACGTAGGCCTCGCGGCCGCCCTCGCCGAGGATCGCGCTCGCGGGCACCCGCACGCCCTCGATCAGCAGCCGGCCGGTGGCGGCCGGCCGCAGGCCCATCGCCGGCTCGCCCTCGACCGAGAGCCCGCTCGTCGAGGACTCGACCACGAACAGCGCCGGGCCCATCCCCTCGCGCCTCCGCCGCGATCACGAACAGCTCGCAACTCCCGGCGCGCGCGAGCAGCGACTTGGCGCCGTCGAGCACCCAGTCGCCGCCCTCGCGCCTGGCCTTGGTCTCCAGCTGCAGCGGGTCAAACAGCGGCCTCGGCTCCAGCATCGCCAGCGCCGCGGCCGGCGCGGCTCTCGCCGGTGAAGGCCGGCAGGTAGGTCGCCTGCTGCTCGGCGATCGCCCCAGAGGCCGATCGCGGTCGCCACCGCGCCCGGGGCAAGCGCCGCGTAGGCGATGCCCATGTCGCCGTGGGCGAGCGCCTCGCCGATCAGCACCCCGGTGACCGCGGCCCGCTGCTGCATCACGCCGCCAAGCTCCTCGGGGATGCCGAGCATGTTGACGCCGAGCTCGCTCGCCTGGGCGAGCAGCTCCGGCCGGGGTCGCCGCGTCCGCGTCGGCCTGCGAGGCCGCCGGCCTGACCTTCTCCTGCGGCGAAGTCCCGCACCGCCTCCTGGAGCATCTGCTGCTCGTCGTCGGGGGTGAGGTCGAACAGCGCGGGTGCTTTCGACGGCTCCCTGCCGCGCGGGTCCGGGCAGCTTGCTGGCGATCTTGAAGCTGCGGCTGGCGGCGGTCGCGGCGCTTGAAGCCGTTCTTGGTGGCGCCGTAGACCAGCTGCTCGGCGTGCTTGCGGACCCCGAGCTGGTCAAGTGCGGGCGAGCCGGCGAGCGCACCGAGCGCTTTGAGGCCAAGGCCCATGCTTCGCTGCGCTACTGACTTCTGGGCGTTCACTTCGCCTTGCTCCTTTCGGTCTGCTCGACGGGCCTCGCGGCTGCCGTCGAGATGAGGTGTGCCCTTCTTCGCGTCGCTGAGCGCAAAGCGAATCTCGCTCGGCTCGGCGCCAGCGCTCTCCTGCGAGAGCGAACTTGCAAACTGCACCTTCGCCGGCAGCACGATCGGCTGGCGGAAGCGCACCGTCGACCTCCAAGGCGTCGGGCAGGCGGCTCTCCAGCGCGGCCAGGCAGCGTGCCTTGGTCCACATGCCGTGCGCGATCGCCCCGGGGAAGCCGAGCAGCTTCGCGCTGAGGGAGTGCATGTGGATCGGGTTGCGATCGCCCGAGACGGCGGCGTAGCGGCGTCCGAGATCGCCGGGCAGGCGCCAGATCGCGCTCGGCGCCAGCAGCGCGTCCTGCAGCCTCCGACTCCCTGGCCGGCAACGCCTGCGCCGACTCGCCGCCGCCACCGCCACCGCCGCGGCGCAGCATCGTCGAGATGCTCTCCCAGACCGTCTCGCCGCCGGCGCTCACCTCTGTCACCAGCGTGAACGCGCGCCCGCGCGGATGGGCCACGAGCTTCGTCGGGCGGACCTTGATCTGGAGCTGCTCGCCGATCTCGATCGGCCGGTGCTGGACGATCCGGTTCTCGATGTGGACAAGCCCGACCGCGCCGAACGGGAAGCGGCCGTCGGCCATCACCGCCATGTGCAGCGGGAAGGCGAGCACGTGCGGGTAGGTGGGCGGCAGGTGGTCGCGCAGCGCGAAGCCGCAGACCTTCGCGTAGGCGGCGACGCGCTCGGGCTCCGCCCGCACGCCGGTCAGCAGCAGCTCGATGTCGGGGATGCTCTCCGCCGCCGCCGGGCATGAAGGGCAGCAGCGAGGCGCCCGGGATCAACGGCGCTGCGGCGCGCGCGTAGAGCGGCAGAGATGCTGGGCGGGCTGCTCGAGCGTGCGCGCAGCCATCACGCCCCCAGCAGGCTCTGCCCGCAGACGCGGACGACGTTGCCGTTGACCCCGGTCGAGGCGGGGCTCGCGAACCAGGCGATCGTCTCGGCGACATCGACCGGCAGGCCGCCCTGGGACAGGCTGTTCATCCGCCGGCCGGCTTCGCGCAGGCGCGATCGGCATCGCCGCGGTCATCTGCGTCTCGATGAAGCCGGGCGCGACCGCGTTGATCGTCGCGTCGCGCTTGGCCAGCCTCCGGCGCCAGCGCTTCGCACCATCCCGATCACGCCCGCCTTCGAGGTCGCGTAGTTGGTCTGCCCGGAGTTGCCGGCGATCCCGACATCGAGGAGACGCAGACGATCCGCCCGTTGCTCGGCGAGCAGCCCGCGTGAGAGCAGCGCATCGTTGATCCGCTCCTCGCTTGCGAGGTTGATCTCCATCAGCTCGCTCCAGCGGTCCTCCGGCATCTTCGCGATCGTGCGGTCGCGGGTCACGCCGGCGTTGTGGACGACCACGTCGACCCCGCCCGCGAAGCTGCTCGGCGATCTGCTGCGGCGCCTCCGCGGTCGGTGATGTCGAGCTCGATCGTCTCGCCGCCCAGGCGCGCGGCGACCTTCGCAAGATCGCCCGGCAGCCTGCGGCACGTCGAGCAGCGACGACGCTGCGCGCCGTCGCGTGCAGCGTCTCCGCGATCGCCGCGCCGATCCCCCGCGAGGCGCCGGTGACCAGCGCCCGCTTGCCGGCGAGCGGGTGCTCCCAGTCGATCTCGGGAGTTCGGCGACCGGCGCTGCCGATCTCGATCACCTGCCCGGAGACGTAGGCCGAGCGCGGCGAGAGCAGGAAGCGCAGGGTCGAGTCGAGCTGGTCCTCGGCGCCCGGCGCGACGTAGACCAGCTGCACGGCGATGCCTCCGCCGACCTCCTTGGCGAGCGAGCGGGTGAAGCCCTCCAGCGCCCGCTGCGCGGTGGCCCGCCGCACCGAGGCGGCCCGCTCCGCGGCTGCACGGGCGGGCGGGTCGGATGCATGCTCCGGCGGCGAGCCGAGCACGACGATCCGGCCGCTGGCCCGTACCCGCTTGACGTTGGCATGAAAGAAGCGCTGCAGCTCGACCAGCTGCGTCGAGTCGGCGATCCCGGTCGCGTCGAAGAGCAGCGCCTTGACCGGCTCGGCCCCCTCGGCGGCGCTCTGCGCGCCGATCTCGCCGAGCACCTGGTCGATCGCCCCGCCCAGCCGCCCGCCCGGCGCGGCGCCGGTGAGCACGCGGCCCCGAGATCACCGGCGCGCCGGCCCGATGGCGCTCGAGCTTCACCGGCCGCGGCAGCCCGAGCTGGCCGGCGATCGAGCCGCCCGGGCAGAGTTGACGGCCTCTGCGTAGAAATCGGTCATTTCGCACCTCCGGCGCTCTCCAGCACCGCGACGACGCCCTGGCCGCCGGCCGCGCAGATGCTGATCACTCCGCGACCCGATGCCGTCGCTCGTGCAGCTGCTTGGCGAGGCCGGCGACGATGCGCCCGCCGGTCGCCGCGAACGGGTGCCCGGCGGCGAGCGAGCCGCCGTTGACGTTCAGAGCTCGCGGTCGATCGCGCCGAGCGGCGCCTTGCGCCCGAGCCGCTCCTTGCAGAAGCGCGGGTCCTCCCAGGCCTTCAGCGTGCAGAGCACCTGGGCGGCGAACGCCTCGTGGATCTCGTAGTAGTCGAAGTCCTGGAGCTTGAGCCCGGCGCGGTCGAGCATCATCGGCATCGCGTAGGCGGGCGCCATCAGCAGCCCCTCGCGCTTGTGGACATGGTCGACCGCCGCGGTCTGGCCCTCGATCAGGTAGGCGAGCACCGGCAGGTCGCGCTCTGCTGCCCACTCCTCGCTTGCCAGCAGCACCGCCGAGGCGCCGTCTGAGAGCGGCGTCGAGTTGGCCGCGGTCATCGTGCCGTCGGAGCCGCCGAAGACCGGCTTCAGCTTGGCCAGCTTCTCCACGCTGGAGTCAGGACGCAGGTTCTGGTCGCGCTCCAGCCCGAGATAGGGGGTGACGAGATCGTCGATGAAGCCGCGCTCATAGGCGGCCGCGAGGTTGCGGTGGCTGCGCACCGCGAGCTCGTCCTGCTGCTCGCGTCCGATGCCCCACTCGATCGGCCATGATCGCGCAGTGCTCGCCCATCGAGAGCCCGGTCCGCGGCTCCTCGTTGCGCGGGATCGCGGGCACGATGTGGCCGGGGCGCAGGCGCGTGAGCTGCATCGCGCGTCCCGCCGGTCGACTTCTGGCGGTTGGCGTCGAGGAGGATCTCGCGCAGATCCTCGTTGAGGGCGATCGGCGCATCGGAGGTGGTGTCGGCGCCGCAGGCGATGCCGGCGTCGATCTGCCCGAGCGCGATCTTGTTGGCGACCAGGATCGCCGTCTCCAGGCCCGTGCCGCACGCCTGCTGCACGTCATAGGCGGGCGTCTCCGGGGCAAGGTGCGTGCCGAGCACGCTCTCCCTGGTCAGGTCGCGGTCGCTGGAGTGCTTGAGCACGGCGCCGCCGGCGACCTCGCCGAGCCGCTCCCCCTGCAGAGAGAAGCGCTCGACCAGCGAGTCGAGCGCGGCGGTCAGCATGTCCTGGTTGGATGGCGTGCGAGTAGTGCGAGTTCGAGCGCGCGAACGGGATTCGGTTGCCGCCGAGGATCGCGACTCGCCTGGGCGTGTCGATCAACTTGCCTGCCCTTTCTTCGAGCGCAGCGTCAGGCCGGGCTCGACTGTCGATATGAGAAGCTGCGCAGCCTCCGCGGCCGAGAGCGCCTCGGTGGCAAGCCACCAGCGCGCAAGCGCCTCCGCCGCCCCCAAGAGCGCCGCCGAGAGCGCCTCCACCTCCACCCGCGCCGCGCCGCGGCGGCGCTCCGGCAGCCGCGCCAGCAGCGAGCCGGCGACCAGATCGGCGATCCGGCCGCGATACTCGGCCACCCGCTCCGCGACCTCGCCGACATGCGCGGAGGTCTCATCGAAGAGCACCGCCCATGCAGCCCTATCCGCATCCAGGAAGCCGAAGAAGGCCCTGATTCCAGCGCCCAGCGCCTCGCTCGGCCCCTCCGCGGCGGCGACGGCCTCGCCGACCATCGCGAACAGCCCATCTCCCGCCCGCTCCATGCAGGCGATGTAGAGCCGCTCCTTGTTGCCGAAGTAGTTGTAGAGCAGCGGCTTGGTGACGCCGACCGCGGCCGCCACCTCGTCCATCGTCACAGCCGCATAGCCGCGCTCCGCAAACAGATCGTGCGCGACCGAGAGCGTCTGCTGCATGCGCTGCTCGCGTGGCATGCGGGTCCTGGGTGAGGCTGTCGCGGCCATCGAGAGAACATGTTACCCGGATATAAATTTATATCCGGGTAAGGTGATGCATGTCACACTTGGGAGCGCGATGCTGCGCCCGAGGAACCCGCGCCCCCACGGCCCGCTGCGCCACTACGCCGGCCTGCTCGGCCCGAACATGCTCGCTGTGGCCCCGGTGATGCTGGAACGCGACGTCGGCCGGCGGCTTACGCGCCTGGGCTCAAGCGCCTCGCAGAGCTTGCGCCAGCGTGTGCGTCCCACCCGGGAACGGATGCGCGCGCTCCAAGTCTCGCCCGGAGCGAAGCTGCAATGGAAGAACGTGCCCGCACCCGCTCCGCCAGGGCCAGACGCCGCGGTCGTACGTCCGATCGCCGTAGCCACCTGCGACCTCGACTGCCCGCTGGCGCTCGGCATGCTGCAGATGCCGCTGCCGCTGCACCTGGGCCATGAATGCGTCGCCGAGGTGACGGCCGTTGGCGAGCGCGTCCGCGGCGTCAAGCCCGGAGACAGGGTCGTCGTCCCCTATGAGATCGGCTGCGGCGCCTGCCCGCAGTGCAGGGCAGGCCTGACGGCCAGCTGCGCCTCGGTCCCGCCGGTCTCGGCGTTCGGCATGGGGCTTGCGACCGGCCACTGGGGCGGCGCCTTCGCAGATCTGCTCGGCGTCCCCTACGCCGACGCGATGCTCGTGCCGCTGCCCGATGGGGTCGAGCCAGCCGCGGCCGCGGCTGTCGCCGACAACCTCTGCGATGCCTATCGTCACATCGCCCCGCATCTGCCGGCGATGCTCGTGCGCGACCCCGAGGCCGAGGTCCTGATCATCAGCGCCCAGCGCCGCAAGGCTCCCTTCGGAGCGAGCCTGCCGCTCTACTGCGGCCTGATCGCAAAGGCCCTCGGCGCACGCAACGTCTGTCTGGTGGATGCCAGAGCACGTGTGCGCTACCAGGCCGAGCGACTGGGCCTGGAGGCAATCGAGCCGCGCGCGCTGCGCAAACGCCCGCCGGCGCCGCTCGTCGTGGACGCGAGCGTGCGCGATCTCGGCAGGGCGCTGGCCAAGACCGCGCCCGACGGCATCTGCACGAGCTCTGGCAGCCTGCACCGGGGCGCAAGCGTGCCGATCGGGGCCACATACGTCCGCAAAGCGACGCTGCACGTCGGTCGCACATCCGCCAGACCGCTGATGCCCAACGTGCTCGAGCTGATCCGGAGCGGCAGGCTGCGGCCAGAGCGCGTGATCACCACGCAGGCGCCATCGACGAAGCTCCGCTGGTGCTGCGCGAGCACTTCCTCGCCGGCGGTACCAAGGCCGTGCTCACCGCCTGAGGACCCGCGTCAAAATAGATGGTGGGTTGAGGGTGCCGGGCCGTGGATGGCAGGCGTCGCACGCAAGCGCAGGCGTACTGGTGGTACGGCGAGCATTGCGGGTGACGGCTGACGCCGCGGAACGGCGGTCTCAATCCCGGCAGATATTTTGACGTGGGTCCTGAGTCCCGGCCGCAGGTCGGCGTCGTAGTCTCAGCGTCGGTGATCTCGATCTCGCTCGCATCCGCCGCGTCCGGCCGCAGCTGATGGAAGGCCAGGGCGCAGCGGCCCGCGCCAGAGGCGCGACCTGGAAAGCGATGCGCTGGAGCGCGATGCTCGCGCGCGGGCAGATGGTCCAGATGGTCGGCGGCCCCGCGCGGGCGCGCGTGGTCGTGCTGTTCGGCTGCGTGCTGGCGCTCAACAGCGCCGACGCCGCGACGATCGGCGCCGTCGCACCGCAGCTTGAGAGCGCGCTGAAGATCAGCAACCTCGAAATCGGGCTTCTAAGCTCCGCCGGCCTGCTCGTGGGGGCGATCTTCGTGCTGCCGATCGGGATGCTCGTGGACCGCACCCGCAGGATCCCGATCCTCTCGGCCAGCATCGTGCTCTGGAGCTTCGCAACGCTTGCCTCCGCGTTCGCGGGCAGCTATTCCACGCTGCTGCTGACCCGACTCGCGCTCGGAGCCGTCGCGGCAACCGCCGGCCCAGCGATCGCCTCGCTGACCGGCGACTACTTCCCGGCGCGCGAGCGCGGCCGCGTCTACGGCTACATCCTCGGTGGCGAGATCGCGGGCACCGCAATCGGGTTCCTGCTCTGCGGCACGCTTGCGAACCTGATCTCCTGGCGTGCCGCCTTCGTGCTGCTCGCGATCCCCGGCTTCTTCCTGGCCCGCGCGCTGTGGCGGACGGTGCCAGAGCCGCGCCGCGGCGGCCAGAGCCACCTGCATCCCGGCGCGGAAGGATTCGACCCGCCCAAGCGCGGAGAGTTCGAGTGGGAGGACCCACAGGCCGATGCGCGACCACAGGACACCGAGCTCGCGCACGAAGCGGCGCAGCGGCACGGCGTGCAGCCCGACCCGCGACACATCCTGCGCCGCAACCCGCGCGAACTGAGCATGCTCGCCGCGATCCGCTACGTGCTCTCGGTCCCCACCAACGTGCTGCTGATCGCGGGCTCGGCGCTGGGGTACTTCTTCCTCGCGGGCCTGCAAACCTTCGTCGTGGTCTTCGTGGAGGGGCACTACAAAGTCGGCTACGGGTCGGTGTCGCTCGTGCTGATTCTGCTGGTGGTCAGCTCGTTGATCGGCACGCTGATCAGCGGTCGCGTAACCGATGCCATGCTCCGCAACGGCTTCCTGGAGGCGCGCATCTGGATCCCTGCGCTCTGCTACCTGGGCGCCGCCGGCCTGCTCATACCCGGCATCTTGGCCAGCAAGCTGAGTGCAGCGCTGTGGTTCGACGTCGGCGGCGCCACCCTGATCGCGGCCGCCAACCCACCGCTGGATGCGGCGCGGCTGGACATCATGCCCTCAGGCCTCTGGGGCCAGGCCGAGAGCACCCGGACCTTCCTGCGCTCGCTGGCCCAGGCGCTCGCGCCGCTGCTCTTCGGCGGAGTCGCCGACGCGATCGCCGGCATCTTCCCGATCCAGGCGCCCGTCGGCACGCATCCGGGGATCATCACGCCTAGCGAGGCCAACGGCCTGGAGATCACCTTCATGATCATGCTCGTGGCGCTGGTGGCAGCGGCGCTCTTCGTAGCGCGCGCGCGCCACACCTACCCCACCGACGTCGCAACCGCGGGCGCCTATGAGCCCGAGCCGGCCACCGAAGTCATGTAGCGCTCGCCAGCGAGGGCTGCGCGTCGACAAGCTCCGCTTCGGCACCGCTCCGCGCGCCGTCCCTCTCGCCGTCGACCAGCTCGAAGCAGCGTGCCACGGCGCCGCGCACCAACTCGACGTCGAGGCCGATTTCCACCAGGTCGTCGGCAGCCGAGAAGGCGCGCTCGGCCAGCAGAAAGACGCTCAGCAGCGTCCCCGCCCTCAGCCCCGAGGTCAACGCGGCGGCGATCACCACCGCGATCGGGCCGAGGTTCGCAAACGCGCCCGAGCCGTAGCGGCTCGTGGCTTCAAGCCAACCCAGGCGCACCTCGCGTCGCAGCACGTGTGTCGCAGACTGCGCGAACCGGCGCGAGCCGCCACCGTCCTGCAGGCGCATCGACAGCTCGGCGGCCAGACTCCTGCTCATGCTCTCCAGGGCCTCCTGACGCTCCTGCGCGGCACCTGCCGCCGGCGCCTGGAGCAGGCGTGCAAGCACGGCCGCCAGCGCAGCCAGCAGGATCGCCAAGCCCGCAGACGGTGCGTCGATGATCGCCAGCGCCACGAGCGCCGAGACCAGCTCGAAGACGCCCATCACGGCGGTATCGAGCGGCGAGACGATCAGCTCCTGCATCGCCTCGGCGTCTGAGACGAAGCGCGAGGTCAGCCCGGCCATCTGCTCGGCGCTCTGCTTGGGCCTGCGCTCCACGCCGGAGAACATCATCACGCGCAGGTCGCGGTAGAGGTGGGACACGGCCTTGCTGAAGAAGCCGTCTGAGAGCGTGAAGGCCACCGCCTCGATCGCGATCGAGGCGACGATCAGCACCGCAGCGATGCTCGCCGCGCCGTCGTGCCGCGATCCGGCGAGGTCGTTGACGAGGCTGCCGAGCGCAAGCGCCGGAACAAGCCCGACCAGCGATCCCAAGCCGGTCAGCGCAACCATCGCGATCAGCTGAGGGCGCACCGGCGCCATCAGCGACCGCAGGCGCCGCCACGGTATCGCTGTGCGCGTACGCCTGCGACGCGAGCGCATCGCGGCGGCAGACCCGATCATTCTGCGCATTCCCATTGCAAGGCGCCCAAATCAGTTGGGACGTGGGTCACGTCCAAGGACCGACCCACGTCCCGCATCCCAAGATCCTATTTCTTCTTTTTGGTGTTTTTCTTTTTCTTCTTTTTCTCGTCTTTTTTCTTCTTTGCGGCTAGTGCCATCCGTTTCACCTCCCTCACGTGCGTGGGTCGAGCTCGCCAGAACGGTAGGGCGCGGCGCGTTTGCCGTGTTTCAGGATTCGTTAAGGCTGGATTGGGACGACAAGACGCCCCATTGGGCTTCGAAGGGCGCTTTTTGGTCGATATAATGCTTGCCAGCAGGCAAGTATCTGTCTTTCGAGGAGTCCCTGATCCCAGCCGCCGCAGCCGATATCAGCCCGATCTTCGCCGCCGCTGCGCCGACGAGCGAGGATTTGCCCGCCCGCCTGCGAGCCGCGATCGGCAGGCTCTCCCGCCGCCTGCGCCAGACGGGCGCCGGCTACGAGCTCACCCCCTCCCAGGTGTCGATCCTGCTCACCGTCGTACGCCACGGTCCGCTGCGCCTGGCCGATCTGGCCACGATTGAGTCGATCAATCCGACGATGCTCTCGCGGATCACCGGCGCTCTGACAGAGCGTGGCCTGATCAGGCGCACGCCGGACACCGCCGATCGCCGGGTGGCGCTGGTGCAGGCGACTCCCGAGGGCAGGCGCATGCGCAAGCGCGTCCTGAGCGAGCGCACCGCCGCGCTGCAGGAGTGCCTGCATGATCTCCCCCCACAGGATCGAGCCGCATTGACGGCGGCGCTGCCGGCGCTCGAGCGGCTCGTCGATCTGCTCGGGGAGCGCGACTTTTGACGCGCCTGCGCGCAGCGGGCCGGCTCACTTTCGACGCGCTCGCGGTGCCGAACTACCGGCGCTACATCTCAGGCCAGGCGATCTCGCTGATCGGGACCTGGATGCAGATGGCGGCGCAGTCCTGGCTCGTGCTCACGCTCACGCACTCGAGCACCGCGCTCGGCCTGATCGTCGCGCTGCAGACGCTGCCGATCCTGATTCTCGGCCCCTATGGCGGCGTCGTGGCCGACCGCGCAGACAAGCGCAAGGTGATGGTCTGCCTACAGGCGATGATGGGCCTGCAGGCGCTCGTGCTCGGGCTGCTCACGATCGCAAAAGTGGTGACCGTCTGGGAGATCGGCGCGCTCGCGATGCTGCTGGGGCTCAACAACGCCTTCGAGAATCCCGCCAGGCAGTCCTTCATGCTGGAGATGGTCGGCCCCGAGCACCTGCGCAACGCGGTCAGCCTCAACTCCGTGCTGGTAAACGTCGCCCGCAGCATCGGCCCGGCCGTTGCCGGCGTGCTGATCGCGACCGTCGGCGAGGGCCTCTGCTTCCTGCTGAACGCCGCGAGCTTTCTCGCGGTGATCGCATCGCTTCTGACCCTCGACCTCCGCGCGCTGGCGCCAAGCCCGCCGACTCCGCGCGCCCCCGGACAGCTGCGCGATGGCCTGCGCTATGTGTGCCGCACGCCCGATCTGGGGGTGCCGCTCTTGATGATGGCGCTGGCAGGGATGCTCGCCTACGAGTTCCAGGTCTCGCTGCCGGTGATGGCGCGCAACGGCCTGCACGTCGGCGCCGCCGGCTACGGCTTCATGACAGCGGCGATGGGGATCGGTGCGGTGTTCGGGGGGCTGATCGTCGCGGCGGTCGGGCGCACCGGCATCGCCACCCTCTCGCTCGCGGCGGCGGCCTTCGGCGTGCTGCTGGCGCTCGCGGCGCTGGCACCGAGCCTGCCGGTCGAGCTGATCGCGCTGGCGCTCGTGGGCTGGGCCAGCATCTCCTTCATGGCCACCGGCAACAGTACTTTGCAGCTGGCCGCCGAGCCGAGCATGCGCGGGCGGGTGATGTCGCTGTGGTTCGTCGCCTTTCAGGGATCGACGCCGATCGGCGGGCCGATCGTCGGCTGGGTGATGGCGTTCGCGGGCGCGCGCGCCGGGCTGGGCCTCGGCGCGGTGACCTGCGTGCTGGTCGCGCTGCTTGGCCTTTTGAGCATCAGGCGCCTTGCAGGCGGTCGCAGCCTGCTTGGCCGAGCGCATCCGCGTCCGGCTCGCTCCTGAGCGGCTGCTCGAGCAGATCCGCCTGCGCAAAAGCGTTCGACGGAATCGCCGGCCGGCGCCGATCCGATCCGCCCGTGCCACACCGGCGCCAGCACGGCGCCGAGCCCGACCGCCCCGCACGCAAGCCCGAACGCTGCCTGCGCGCCGAGCCCCTGCACGAGTGCGCCGCCGGCCGTCGTGCCCGCCGCGATCCCGGCCACCAGCGCGGCGGTGTGCCAGTTGAACGCTTCGGCCGCGGCCCAGGGCGGCGCCAGCGCCTGCACCAGCGAGTACTGGCAGGAGAGTACCGGCGCGCACGAGGCTCCCGCAAGCACCGTCAGCGGAATCGCCTGCGCCAGCGAGCCGGCGAGCAGCAGCGGCGCGGCCAGCACCGCCGCCGCGACCAGCAGCGCCTGGTGACGAGCGGCCAGCGACGCCCGCCAGCCGCGGGTGCCGTAGAGCACTCCCCCGGCCATGCTGCCGACACTCATCAACGCCAGCAGCACACCGGCGGCCGAGGGCGCCTTCAGGTGCACCGCAAGCGCGGGCAGACCGACGTTCAGCGCGCCGATCATCACGCCCAGCAGCGCGACGGCCGTGAAGAGCGCGCGCAGCCCACCGCTTGCGATCGCTCCCCCGGCGCTGCGCCGATGCGCCCGGCCCCTGCCTGCGTGCCGCAGCGGCGGCATCGCCGCAAACAGCACAGTCCCGACCAGACAGACCGTGGCGCAGAGCACGATCGCCGCCGAGGCGGAGAGGATCGCCGTGCACGCGCCGACGCTCACGGGGCCAAGCGTCCAGATCACCTCCTGGGTGGTCGCATCGAGCGCGTAGGCGGACTCGAGCGCGCCCGAGCCGCGCGCGAGGAGTGGCCACAGCGCCCGCACGCTGGCCGAGACCGGCGGCATCACCGCGCCGGCAACGCACGCCAGCGCGATCAGCGGCGCGCTTGAGGCCCCGGCGTCGGCGGCCAGCACGAGCGCAATCAGCAGCGAGCTCTCGGCCAGCGCGCAGACGAGCAGCACCCGGCGGTGCGGCAGCCGATCGAGCAGCCTGCCCTGGACCGGCGCGGCCGCCGCGTTGGCCAGCGTGTAGGTGCCGACCGCGATCCCCGCCTGCAGGAACGACCCGGTCCGCGCGCGCATGAACAGCAGGATCGCCAGCGAGTTCATCCCCAGCGGCATCCGGGCAAGCACCGAGTCTGACAAGCAGACCCGTGAATGCCCGGTCGCCGAGTAGCGCCCGATAGCGCGACCATGCGCTTGGAGCAAGCGTGGACATGCACCCACAGTACGGCCGTCGTGACCTGCCGTCCGAAGACCGTGTCACCGTGGTTGGTCCGCGATGATCGCCCTGCTCGTGATACTCGGCATCCTTCTCGGCGCGCTTGCGGGCGTGCTGGCCTCCGCCCTGCTCGCAAGGCCCGGCCGGGAGCGCCTGCGCCAGGAGCTGCGCGAGCTCTCCGGCGAGGACCGCGAGCGGATGCGCGATGAAATGAAGGCGATCTCCGCCGACGTGCTCAAGCAGACCGGCGACTCGCTGGCGCAGCGCCTGGCCGAGACCAGGCGCGCCGAGCAGGAGAAGATCGCCGGCGAGATGGCCACCCGCACCGAGCAGATCAAGGGCCTCGTGGGCCCCGTCAACGAGAAGCTCGGCAAGGTCGAGGGCGAGATCGCGCGCCTGGAGCGCGAGCGTCGCCAGGCGCAGGGGGAACTGGCCAACATGGTCCGCCAGCTGCACGAGGGCGTCGGCTCGCTGCGTCAGGAGACCGGCAACCTCGTCTCGGCGCTCAAGCGACCGAACACGCGCGGCTCCTGGGGCGAGATCCAGCTGCGCAACGTGATCGAGATGGCCGGGATGGTCGAGCACTGCGACTTCCTGGAGCAGAGCAGCGTCTCCTCGGATGAGGGCATGCTGCGTCCCGACGTGATCGTCAAGTTGCCGGGCGGCAAGGTGATCGTGGTCGACTCCAAGGTGCCGCTGGACGCCTACCTCTCACACCTCGAGGCCCAGAGCGACCAGGAGCGCGCGCTGCATCTCGCGCGTCACGCCAAGCAGACGCGCGAGCACATCACCAAGCTGGCCTCCAAGGGCTACCAGCGCCAGTTCGACCAGACGCCCGACCTCGTGGCGATGTTCGTGCCCTCCGACGGCATCTACCAGGCCGCCCTGGCGCAGGACCCGAGCCTGATCGAGTACGGCGTGCACCAGCAGGTGCTGATGGCCACGCCCACGACGCTGATCGGGCTGCTGCGCGCCGTCCACTACGGCTGGCGCCAGGAGCAGATCGCCGAGTCCGCGCGCGCGATCGCCGAGGCCGGACGCGAGCTGCACAAGCGCCTGGCGGTGTTCGTCGAGCCGATGGCCAAGGTCGGCCGCCAGCTCGGATCGGCCGTCGAGGCATACAACCAGGCCGCGCGCTCCTTCGACGCGCGCCTTGCGCCGAAGGCCAGAGAGCTCGCCGAGATGGGCGCCTCCTCGGGACGCGAGCTCGCCGCCACCGCGCCGATCGAGTCGAGCCCGCAGGCACCGAGCCCGCTGCTCGATGCCCCAGCCAGCGAGCGAGAGCACCTGCTGCAGGAGCTTCCCGAGGGCGGCCCGATCAGCGCGTCGCGGGAGGACCCTGGAGCGCCGGCGGCCGATCGGGCGCCTCAGCAGGCAGTGGCCCCCCGCTGAGGGCGCCGTAGAGCGCCTGAATCTGCGCCAGCACCTCGTCGGCGACCTCCTGCTGCTGCTCGCGGGTGCTCTCGCGGATCGACTCGTAGCGCAGCGGCTGCCCGTAGGCGATGCTCACGCGCGGAAAGCGCAGCCTCCTCCAGCTGCGCACGCGCTGCGAGCCGCGGATCGCCACCGGCACGACCGGAGCGCCGCTTTCGAGCGCCAGCCGGCCGACTCCCGGGCGCGCCTGCTCTCCGATCTTGCCGCTGCGCGAGCGCCCGCCCTCCGGATAGATCACGACCACCCCGCCGCGGCGCAGGATCGCAAGCGCGGTCTGGATCGCATCCTCGTCGCGGTTCCCGCGGCGCACCGGGAAGGCGCCAGCGTGCTCGAGCACCGGAGCGAGCACGCCGCTGAAGAGCTGGGACTTCGCCATGAAGCGAATCCTGCGGCGCAGATATATGCCGCAGAAGAAGTGATCCATCGCCGAGAAGTGGTTGGGAGCGATGATCGCCGGTCCGGACCCCGGCACGCGCGCACAGTCGCGGCAGCTGGCGCGGTAGATCGCCATGCTCAGCGGCAACGTCAAAAGCCGCAGCAGATCCTGCACCCAGTCCGGCCTGTGCGTGCGCGCCCACGCGTGGTAGGCGCTGAAGCGCTCGGTAGGCCGAGTGTCGATGTAGACCTGGGGTCTCAGCTCCGGCATCTCAGCTTCGACTACCGCCCGCGCCGCCGGCGGTTACGGTCTGGGCCCCCGCCAGGCTGCGCGAAGCGGCTGCGAGCCGCCCGTGCCGCCGCTCGAAGAGCAGCATTGCGATCAGCGCGAGCGCGACCGGCGCTGTCGCGGGCAGCTCGTCCACGGCGAAGAAAAGCAGATCGGACGCCAGCGCAAGCACCGCCACCAGCACGGCCACGCGACGTTGCCGGCCCGGGCCGCCGGTCGCGGCGAGCAGACCTCCCAGCAGGGCCGCGACGAAAAGGTCCCCGTAGCCCATCGCGGCCGAGCCGAAGATCTCGGCCTGCAAGCGTGGCAGTTTGGCCGCCGGATGCGCGAGGTTCAGGGCATTGTTGGGCGCCTGCAAGAGTTCGCTTGCGACCAGCGCGACATCGACGGCCGCCATCGCGACGATCCCCGCCATCAGCCACCGCGGCGGCGTCACGGCCGCGAGGATGGCGCCGAGCGCCACGCAGCTGAGCGCGCTCAGTGCGACCGCGGCCGCCTGCCCCGCCAAGCCCGAGCCGTCCGCCCAGGCAAGCGCCATCAGCGGCACGACGGCAAGCGCGAGCGCCGGCCGCGTGAAGCGCGAAAGCCAGCCGAGCGCGAGCGCCGCCCCGATCGGCACGGTGCACAGCGCGAGGTAGGTGAGAAAGCTCGCGCTGGCGTTCGCAGCGGCGCTCCCGACCGCGACGAACAGCGCCACCGAGCCGGGCGGCACGAGCGCCCACCAGTGGCTGCTCAGCCGTCCCACCTGCCGGCGGCCCCTGATCGCGAGGATTGCCCGATCGCCGGGCAGCGCCACCACGAGTGCCTGCACGAGCGAGAGCGCAGCGATCGAGACCCAAAACGGAAGCACGCGCTCAACATAGACTTATCCCGTGGCCGAATCGCAGACAGCGCCAAACGAGTCCTCCGCCAGGGTGCACCAGGTCGCCGGCGCGCTCGTGGCAAGCGCCGTGATCATCGCCGTGCTGGTCGCGGTGTTCGCCAGCGGCAGCACATCAGAACTGCGTCCAGGCAAGCCGGTGCCCGGCTCCGCGGCGACGATCTCGCTGCTCAAAGGCATCCACCAGTCCGGCACCGCGCTCGGCAAGCCGGGCGCGCCGGTCACGCTCTTCGAGTACGGGGACCTGCAGTGCCCCTCCTGCGCGAGCTTCGCCGAGGAAGAGCTGCCCGGGCTGATCTCCAACTACGTGCGCACCGGCGAGATGCGGATCGTCTACCGGCCGCTGAACATCATCGGCCCCGATTCTCTGCGCGCCGCGCGGATGGCGGTCGCGCTCGGCGCACAGGACCGGCTGTGGCAGTTCGTCGACCTGATGTACCGCAACCAGGGCGCCGAGAACACCGGCTACGTCACCAAGACCTACCTGGAAGCGCTTGCGAGCGCGATCCCGGGCGCGAACGTGCGCCATGCGCTCGCCGCCCGCGGCTCGGTGAGCGTCAACGCCCAGATCGCCACCTCCTCTGCCCAAGCTCGCCGTCTTGGCCTCACCGGCACCCCTTCCTTCACGATCGCCCGCACCGGCGGCACCGCACATCGCCTCGCCGCCTCGGCCGCGGTGCAGAGCTCGGTGATCGAGGAAGCGGTCGAAAAGCTGCTCGCACACCAGCGCTGAGTCATCGTCAGTGCCCGAGCTGCGTGGCCTTGACGATCAGCAGCGCGACGGCGATCACGAGATAGGTCCGCATCGCCAGCATCGCGACCTTGCGTCCAGCCGACCATTTCGCCGGCTCCAGCAGCGCCAGCGGAGGCATTGTCCAGTTCTGCCGCCGCTCCTTCTCGACCTCCTGCGCCCCCTCCGCCGCTGCTGGGCGACGCCAGGCGATGTAGAGGCCGGCCGCAGCCAGGCAGAGCACCAACGCGATCGACATATAGAGAAACGCCGTCCCCGCGTTCAGGGAGGGGAATATCGTGGTGGCGACGAGGATCAGGGAAAGCTCGACCAGCACCCCGACGATTGCCGCCGCAAGCACGTTCAGCCATGTCGGGTTCACCCACGGCCCCAGCACCGCGCGGTCGTTGCAGAGCAGCACCAGAAAGACGCTCGCGCTGGGCAGCAGCACGCCCGCAAGCGCCTGCACCGAGGTCGTGATCAGGCCGAGCGGAGCGCCGGGGATCAGTACCACCCCCGCCGCGAGCGCGACCATCGCCGAGAACGTCGCATAGAAGACCTTCGCGTCCTTGATACCGCGATGCAGTGAATGGCTGACGCCGAACACATCGCCGAAGGCGTAGGAGGTCGCAAGCGTGACCGAGGCGGCGCCGATCAGCGAGGCGTTCAGCAGCACGATCGCCAGGAAGTCTCCAGCGATGGGACTGACGTAGTGGCGCAGCGCCTCCGCGGTCGCACCCGCGTCGGAGAAGTGCCCCGCGGCCGGCGTGCCGGCGAAGGCGAACGCGGCAACCGCCATCAATGCGCCCGCGCCGAGCACCACCACGCAGGCCCCAATCACCGTGTCCGCGCGCTCATAGTTGATCCAGCGTGGCGTGATCCGCTTGTCGATGATGTTCGACTGCTGAAAGAAAAGCTGCCAGGGCGCGACCGTCGTGCCCACGATCGCGATGATCAGCAGCACCGCGGTCGAGCTCGCGCCGCCGGCGATGCCCGGCACGAAGGTGTGGTGCACGATCTCGCCACCATTGGGATGAGACATGAACAGCAGCGGGATCACCAGGAAGTTGGCGGCGATGAAGACGTACATGAACCGCTCCCAGCTGCGGAAGCTACCGGTGGAGGTGATCGCGACCAGCGCCAGCGCCGCCAGGGGCACAGCGATGTACTGGCTCACACCGAAGTAGCCGAGCGCGAGGCTGACGCCGATGAACTCGGTCACGATCGTCAGGAAATTGAGGATGAACAGGTCGCCGACCGAGAACCAGCCCCAGAAGCGGCCGAAGCGCTCGTTGATCAGCCTGGCATGCCCGACGCCCGTGACCGCCCCCAGCCGGATCACCATCTCCTGGTTGACGATCAGCACGGGGATCAGCAGGATCAGCACCCACAGCAGGCTCGGGCCGTAGTTCTGCCCGGCCTGCAGGTAGGTGGAGACGCCGCCGGCGTCGTTGTCGCCGACCATCACGATCAGGCCGGGGCCCATGATCGCCAGCAGCGCCATCGCGCGCGAGCGCCAGCCGTGCCGGGCGCCCAGATCGGAGGCTTTGATCGTCCCGAGCGCGCCGCGGATGTCGCCGATGTGCGCCTCGTCGAGAACTGGCGGCACGCCCTCGGGCGGGGTGGGCGCCGGGGCGGGGACGCTCTCCCTTACCGTGCTCTCCTTCTCAGACATCGGAATCGACCTCCTTTCGCCATGCTCGGGTGACACTTCCACGGCGGCTTAGCCGCCACACCTCGGCCGGCACGCTCGAGCTCCAGCGAAGCCCGCGTGTGCGCGGCCCGCGAGCCGGTCGGCGTCACCGCCAAGCTCGCGTGCTCACGGGCACGGTGGCGCGAAGGCGGGCTGTCCCGCGGATTCCTCTAAAGCGAAGGAGACGAGCCCGGCGTGCGCGCTACCGGCGTGGTACTTCGTGGCTCGTTGTCTGCGTCCACACCGGCCTCCTTTCTGCGCAATCTGCCAGGGCTCTGCTGCCGCTCACCCTAGCAGCGCAGGCAGAAATGCGTCAGTGCGGAGCCGGGGAGCGAGCATCAGTCGCTGACGAGGCCGTAGCGGCGTCGCCAGCCGGCGGGGAGGGTCTCCTCCAGCACGTCATCGACGGTGATGACGCCGACGATCTGGCGCTCCTCGTCGATCACTGGCAGCGCGGTGAGGTTGTAGTCGGTCATCGTCCGCGCGACCTCGGGCAGGTCGGCGTCGGTGCTGACCGACATCGGCTCGTGCTCGGCGATCTCGATCGCCGCGGCGCTCGGGTCCGCGCGCAGCAGCGCGACCGTCGGCAGCGCTCCGGTCAGCCTCCCCTGCGCGTCGCACACGAACAACACGTTCAGCGCCTCCGGCGCGATCTCGCTGGATCGCACCCGCTCGATCGCCTGCGAGGCGGTGTCCTGCTCGCCCAGCGCGAGGAACTCGACGCTCATCAGGCCGCCGGCGGTGGAGGGGTTGTAGCCGAGCAGCGATTCGATCTTGCGCCTGTGCGCCGGCGGCACCAGCTCGAGGATGCGCAGCCGTCTCTCCTGGTCGATCTCGCCGATCAGGTCGGCGGCATCGTCGGGCGCCATCCGCGCGATCACGGCCGCGACCTGCGCGTCGGGGCGCTCGCGGATGAACTCGAGCCGATGGTGCTCGTCGAGCTCCTCGAAGACATCGGCCTCGAGCTCGCGGTCCTGGCGCACCGCTTCGATGATCTCCTCCCCCTCATCGTGGGATGCGGCCTCCACGAGGTCGGCAATCTCGGCGGGATGCAGGTTGGCGAGCTTGCGATGGGAGAAGCGCAGCCGCGCGGTCGGCACATGCCCGACGAACGGCTCCATGCCCGACCAGTCGAGGAAGGGCCGGTCCTTAACCAGGCCCCGCAGCCTGCGCGGCAGCGCGCGGCGCACCTGCGCAGCAAGGCTTGCGTCAAGGCCCACGACCCGCCACCAGCCCTCGATGCAGGCAAGCTCTATCTCCTGCGCGGTCACCAGCCGCGGCGGGTCGGACTCGACGTCCACGAGCTTGCGCCCGAGCACGTCCTGGCGCAGCAGGACCTCGCCGGGGCGGCGCTCGAAGCGGGCCAGGGAGAGTTTCTGGCCCGAGAGCCGCACGGCGCCGGGCGCGAGCGTCGCGACCTTGGCGATCGGCACGAACAGCTCGCGGCCGCCGATGCTGCCCTTCACGCCCGTGACGGGGGGATATCCGCCGTCGGCGAGACGGACGATCAGATCCTCCACGCAACCTAGCTTCTCACCTGCTCGGTCGAGGAGTGGGCTGCGCAGAACCGTCGAGAGATGCACGACCTGGTTGGACAACGCTGGGCTATACGTTAGTGCACGGGGCGGAGGGTGCAACTCGGGGCCGCCCGTGGTGTGCAGCCCGCAACCCGCGGCACAGGCGCAATACGCGGGCGGAAGCGGCCCGGCGGCATCAGGGCCGATCGGCCTCGATCCGGGCCTCTACTCCGGCGACGCTCCCGCAAAGCAACGTCGCGCCGATCGCCCCACCGAGGTCGCCGAGCCCGGCAACGCGCACCTGCGGCGGGCGATGATCGTTGAAGAGATGGGGTCGCATCGCGCCGGCGATGCGATCGGCCATCTGCGGCCCAAAGCGGGTGCCCAGGCCGCCGCCGATGACGACCAGCTCGATGTCGAGCAGGTTGACCGCCGAGGCGACGCCGGCGCCGAGCGCCTTGACCGCGCGCTGCACCAGTCGCTGCGCAAGCGCATCGCGCTGCTCCAGCGCCCGTGCCCACACCCCGCTGCTGAGCGACTCCCGCTCGTGCTTGCGCATGATCTCGAACAGGATCGTCTCATGACCGTGGTCGGCGTCACGCCGCGCGCGCTGCTCCATTGCCTTGCGGCCGGCGTATGCCTCCATGCAGCCACGCCGCCCGCAGGGGCAACGAGCGCCTTTGCGCTTTACGACCATGTGCCCGATCTCTCCGGCGCCGTCGCGGCCGCGCCAGAGCTCGCCGTCGAGCACGATCCCGCCGCCGACGCCCGTGCCCCAGAAGACGCCGAGCAGGGATTTCGCCTCCCTGCCCGCGCCGAGCTCGAACTCGGCCAGCGTGGCGACGTCAACGTCGTTTCCGATCGAGGTCTTTGCGCCCACCTGCTCCGACAGCGCCGCGGCCATCGGAAAGGGCTCCGTCCAGTCGGTGAGGTTGCGCGCGTTGGCGACCGTGCCGCTCTGCGCGTCCACGTCGCCAGGCGAGCCGACGCCGACGGCCTGGACGCTCTCCAGCGGCGTCTTGGCATCTTCTGCGGCCGCCGCGAGCGTCTGTGCCATCGCCTTGACGATCGCCTGCGGGCCCCCCGCGACCGGCGTGGAGCGCCGCGACTGTCCCAGCACCTTCCCGCTCTGCGCGTCGAGCAGGATCGCCTGAATCTTGGTGCCGCCGAGGTCGATGCCGCCGTAGATGATGCTCACGCCTGCGATCTTCTCAAACGCGGCGGCTATGCGGCGCAGGAGCGCTCAGCCGCGGTGTGCTTCTGTTTCGCGATCCGGGATCGCGGCCGAGCTCGGCTTGCGCTTGATCTTCGGCTGCGGGATCGCGCCGATCCGCCCGAGCAGCGAGCTCCACTGCGAGGAGCGCAGGCCGCCACCGAGCAGCAGCGTGCTCGATGCGACCGTGCTCGAGGCGACCGCCTTGGACCCCTTTCCGGCGATTCCCGTCGCCCCCCCTGTGCCGGCCGGCGCCGAGAACGCGACGCGGATCGTGCGCCAATCCGAAACGCTTGCCCGGGTCGAGGCGGAGCCGGGATAGTGCATCAGGCTCACGATCCTGCCGGGAGCGAACTTGCCCTGCAGCGTCAGCAGCGTCCTGATCGTCAGGTCCGCGATCGAGCCGGCGCCCTGATGGCCGGCCACCGTCACCCCGTTGACCTTCACGATCTGGAAGCTGCGCAGCGGCGGCTGTGCCCCGGTCTGGCCCGGAATCGAGATCCCGCCCTTGACGATGCTCGCGCAGGGCATCGCGCCAAGCGTCGGCTTCAGGCCGCTGCGAGACAGGAAGACGAGCGTGGCCAGCACGCGACTGTCGATCGCGCCGCTTGCGACGTCGCTCTTGGTGCACGCATCGAGGCCGATGCCCGGATCGGAGAGCACGGCGCGCTGCAGTGCAGCGCGCGAGAGCAGGAATGCATCGCCCGCTGTGGCGCCGATCAGGCCCGAGCTGCGCTTGGCGCCACGCGGGTGCAGCGCTGCGTCCAGCTGGCGCCAGCTCTCCAGCACCGGCTGCACCGGGACGGTGCCCGCATCGCCCGCGGGGCTGATCGCAAAGCGCAGATGGCCCTGCGCCGGCCCCGGTCCGGGGCTGCTCTGCCCAAGCACGGTGCCCTGAGAGACGACCGAGCCCCGCCGCAGCGGCTTGCGCTGACCGTAGAGCGTGCCGGCCGCGCGCGCCCGCGCGATCGCCGCGTGGGCGTAGGAGCTGGCGGGGTGGGCATACATCCGCACCTTGCCGATGCCTTCGCCGGCTTCCCCTTCCGGTTCCACCGAGCCGCTTTCGGAGCCGCCGCTGCCAGCGGACTTCGCAGGAGCCTTCACGTGCAACGTCAGCGGCGACTGGCGCCCCGCGCTCGCAGGCTGGTTCGGCGTCGGGTCGTTGCCGGCTTCGGCCCCGGCCGCCACCACGCCGGCCACCTGGCCGGAACCCTCCAGCTTCGGCGGCGAATAGGTCGGCGCGATGCTGCCAAGCCCCGCGTAGGTGAAGACGTCCCCGTAGACGTCGCGCAGGATCACGTAGTCGCCGAGCTTGCGAGAGCGCCCGAGCCCAACGATCTTGCCGTCCTGGACGGCAACGACGGGCGCGCTTGCCGGCGCCACGAGATCGCTGAAGCGCTGCGCCGAGTTGGAAGAGCCCCCAACGGCCGCCGTGGCGCTCTGCCCCGGCGTGGGCGCCGGCACCGAGCCCGGCGTCACACCGCTGCCGGACGCGGCCGATTCGACGGTCGAGCCGCTCTTGGCGCCTTTGGAACGAGCCTTGGTCGAGCTCGCCTTGCCGGGGCGGACAGAGTCGATGCTCGCAGAGGCGGAGCCCGGCGCCAGCAGCGCTTCCGCGGTCGCAAGCGCATGCGCTACCGGCAGGCTGCCCTCCGCCAGCCCGGTCAGCGTCTCGATCACCGCTGTCGGGTAGTGCGCGATCAGCTTTGCCCGCAGCAGCACCGATTCGACATAGGCTTCGGAGTGGTTGTAGGCGAAGATCGCGTTCTTGAGGCTGTGCGCGGCGCCGGCGGCCCGCAGATAGCGCGCCGCCGCGAAGATCGCGTTAACCGGGTTGTAGGGGTCCGCATAGCCGGCGTCCTGGACGTCCACGCCATAGCGAAGCCAGGTAGAGGGCATGAACTGCATCCATCCCTCGGCGCCCGCGCTGGAAAGCGAGAGGTCGCTTCCATAGTTGGTCTCGACTTCGTTGATCGCCGCAAGCACCTCCCACGGCACCCCGTACTGGACGGCAGCGGCCTGGTAGATCGGCAGCAGGAACATCGGGATCCGGTAGTAGTCGAGCGCCTGCACCGAGACGGCGGGCGTGCCCAGCAGCGCTGCGAGCGCTTCGGCCTGCGAGGCGACCAGCTGCGGCGGCGGCGCGACGTTGCCTTCGGCGCCGCTCTTGCCCTGCGAGGAGCCGCTGCCTTTGGAGGAGCCGGTGCTGCCCTGCGTCTTTTCGGTGGACTGCGGCTGCGATTCGCCCTGCGCGCCGGTCGTCTGCTGACCCTCTTCGCCGAGCACCGCCGGAGCAGATTCCTTGCGCTGCGTGCCGCCCGAGCGGGTCTGGGTGGAGCCCGTCGAGGAGGAGCTCGTGGTGCTCTGGGTGCTCACCCCGGTCGAGCTGCCCGTCTGCGTGCTCGAGGTGCTGGAGCTGCTCGTCGAGCCTGAGGAGGAGCTGGAAACGGTGGAGGTCTGGGTGATCGTCGAGCTCGCCGTTCCGGGGCCGCTCGCGCTCGCGCGCTTTGGCCCACCCCCGGCGCTCGAGGCTTTTGCGCCGAGCGCAAGCGCCGCCGGGCCGCCCAGCCCAGCCGCCGTGATCCCCCCTCCGGCCAGCGCAGAAAGCGCCGCACGCCGCGCCCAGCGGCGCGGGATTCTCATAGGCGTTCTCTCCAGCGCGAGCTCATTTTGTCCTCTATCGGCGTAGAGCGCATGCTCCCTTACTCTCTCCGTTGCAACCCGATCGGGGTACCCAAGCAAATACTCTGCCGGATGCGCGTAAACGTACGGTAATCGCCGGTCGGTCCACGCTGGCGCACTCCGCTCGCGGCGTGTACTCTGATCGTCGTGGAAACGATCCTCTCAGTGCTGCAGGTCATCATCGCGGTCGTCCTGATCTTCCTGGTGCTGATGCACTCCGGCAAGGACGCCGGCCTCTCGGGCGCCTTCGGCGTGGGCAGCGGCACCGGGCCGCTCGGCGGCGGCTCGATGGTCGAGCGCAACCTCAACCGCTGGACCGTCTTCTTCGCGGTCCTGTTCGTGTTGAACACGATCGTGCTTTTGAAGAAACTCGCCTAGGCGGCGCCAGCCGCACCCGGCTCGCCCTCCGCGCCATCCCGCTCGAGCGCGCCGATCCGGTCGAGGATCGCAAGCGCCTCGCTCCGCAGCGCTCCGTCCACCGCTTCGTAGTCCTCGATCGAGAGCTTGCCGGTCTTGAAGTCCATCTCGGCGTCTCTGATCTCCTGGTACTTGGCCTCCCGCTGAGCCTCCAGGTCGGCTCGCTCGTTGCTGCGCCGGCGGCGCAGGCCGGGCACCGCGTTCAAGGGCCTCAGCACGATCGAGAGCACGATCCCGATCAGGAGGATCATCAGCGCTGCGGCGGGCAGACTCATCCGCTCATGCCGGCACGCGGTCGCGCTCACGCGCGCGCTGCGGCGCAGGCATGCGCACGCTCACACGCCGGATCATCACGCTCGGCGCCGGGAAGATCGCGATCAGGCCGCCCAGCAGGACGATGATCGTGCCGATCCAGATCCACATCACCATCGGGGAGACCTCGAAGTGGAACTCGGCCGGCGGTGTTTTGGTCAGGTAGGAGCGGGCGAGGTAGGCAAGCACGATCGTCGCCTCTTCCGGCTGGTTGACGGGGATCGCCTTGTTCCCGGCCGCCAGGATCTTTTCCAGCGGCGGCGCCGTGATGTCGGGCGCGATCGCGGCCCAGAGGTCGCGAAACGGCGTGCTGTTCAGCGCCACGTGACTCACGGGCTGGCCGCCGATCAGGTGCCCGACCGAGCCCTGCGAGGGTTCGCCGGAGTCGTAGAAGCCCTCGGCCGGCAGCAGCGTCGTCACGTATTTGCCGCCCTTGGTGACCCTCACGACCGCTCCGAGGCTCAGCGTCGCGCCGGTGTGGGCGGCGTCGTACTTGGATGTCACGCTCGCCGTCGGCCTTACGTAGTGCATCGTGTAGCCGTCGATTTTCAGCGACTGCCCGACGCGCAGCGTGGGCTCGGAGGCGTGCTGGAAGGACGAGGAGGCCGCTACGCCGATGAACAGCGCGGCCATCCCCACGTGCACCACATATCCGCCGTAGCGACGGCGATTGCGCTTGACCAGGCCGAGCAAGGCCAGCGGCGCGGGCTGGCCGGTGCTCTTGGAGCGCACGCGCGTTCCACGCCAGTACTCCTGCGCTACGGCGGTCAGGGCGAAGCCTGCGCAGCCGAACATCGCGATCGCCAGCGGTTTGCCGCTGACGCCGCCGGCAGTCGTCGCGGCGCAGACCGCAAGGCTGCCAAGGATCGGCAGGCGCAGGTTGCGCAGCGCGTTTGCAAAGGTGGCCCTGCGCCACGCAATCACCGGCCCGATGCCCGAAAGCAGCACGAGGATCAGCGCCAGCGGGACGGTGTAGCGATCGAACCAGGGCGCGCCGACGGAGGCCTCCTGGCCGGTGACGGCGGC
This sequence comes from uncultured Actinomycetota bacterium, assembly GCA_963725915.1. Classification (GTDB taxonomy): domain Bacteria; phylum Actinomycetota; class Thermoleophilia; order Solirubrobacterales; family Solirubrobacteraceae; genus Palsa-744. Next base: position 40,502 of record CAVSAL010000006.1, read on the forward strand.
CGAGATCAGCGGGAAGAAGGTGCCCCAGAAGATCACGAACGCGAGCCCGGCGAGCACGAGGTTGTTCAGCAGGAAGGCCGACTCGCGCGAGAGCAGGGAGTCCAGCCGGTGCTCGGAGCGCAGCACGTCGCGCCGGCTCACCACCAGATATATCGAGCCTGCGATCATCGCGCCGATCAGGATCACGAACGGCACCCCGAGCGTCGCGCCGCCGAAGGCGTGGATCGAGTCGAGGATGCCGCTGCGCACCAGGAACGTGCCCATGATCGCCAGCGTCCCCATCGCGAACACCAGCGAGGCGTTCCAGATCTTCAGCATGCCCCGCTTTTCTTGGATCATCAGCGAGTGGATGAAGGCCGTGGCGGCAAGCCAGGGCATCAGCGCCGCGTTCTCGACCGCGTCCCAGCCCCAGTAGCCGCCCCAGCCGAGCTCCGAGTAGGACCAGCGGGCGCCGAGCACGATGCCGATGCCGAGGAAGATCCAGGCCGCCAGCGCGAACCGGCGCATCACCTTCAGCCACTCCGCGTCGACTTTGCGCGTGATCAGCGCCCCGACCCCGAACGCGAAGGGCACGATGCAAAGCGTGTAGCCCGAGTAGATCATCGGCGGGTGGATCATCATCGTCGGGAAGCGCAGCAGCGGATCCAGGCCCGCGCCTTCCACCGGCGCCGGATGCGTGGTCACGAACGGGTTCGCGTAGCCCAGCATCAGGAAGATGAAGAAGCCGTCGAAGGCCAGCAGCACAGCCGTCGCGTAGGCGGCGACCTCGCGCATCCGGCCTTTGACGAGGAACAGCGCAAGACTCGACCAGAGCGCCGAGAGCAGCGACCACAGCAGCAGCGAGCCTTCCTGGGAGGCCCATACCGCGGCGGCCTTGTAGAAGAGCGGCGTTGTGACGCTGGAGGTGTCGGCGACGGTGTTGAAGGCCCAGTCGTTTGAGAGCAGCGCGACCTCGAGCACCGCGAAGGCGCAGATCATCGTGACCGCGAGGGCATAGACCGAGCGTTTGCCCGACTCGATCCAGCGATCCTGGTCGGTGCGCACGCCGTAGATCGAGGCGCCGATGCCGTACAGGCACACGACGATGCCGAGCAGCAGCGCCCCGGTCCCAAGCGTTGGCATCAGTATTTCCGCGCCGCGGCGGGGGGCGCCGACTTGTACTTCGAGGGGCACTTCGTGATCAGCGAGTTGCGTTCGCCGATGTACTGGTCGCCCTGCTTGCTGACCGTGACGATCACCTCGCGCCCTTCTTTGAATGGATCCGGGACTTCGCCGGTGTAGCGGACCGGCACCGAGTCTTCGCCGGCGCGGTCGCGGATCTCGAAGGCGAGCACTTCGCCGTCGTGCTGCACCGAGTGGGCCACGACCGTGCCCGTCAGCTGGTAGGTGCGCCCGGGCACGGCGCTGTGGATCAGCTGCGTGGGCGTGAGCGCGGGGCTGGCCGCGCTGAAGCTCGTGTAGATCAGCGCGCTCGCGAGCGCGACGGCCGCCGCCAGGGCCACGATCAAGCGGATTGTGCGCTTGCGTGCGGGATCCATGCCGCCGAAGTATCCCAGACGTCCATTGGCCGCGCCGAGCCTCCCGGGTGGGCAGACGGCGAGGAGTTATCGATCCGACGGCGAACGTTGCCCCAGAGAAGCGCAACATTCGCCCCTCAGCGGAGTCTTTGCATATGGGAGCAAGATGAGACCGGGCCTCTTCGATCGAGCCAGACCACGCAGTCGCCATCGCGGCGCCCACAGGCTCGCGCGAGGCGGCGGCGGGCCAGAGACGGCGAGCCGCCCAACCGACATCGACGTCGGGCGCGCACAAGCCGCAGGCGGGCCAGTCGACCTTGCGACCTACACCTGCAGCTGCGGCCTGCTCTTCAGCGCCCCGGTCTCAACGACCGTGGCCTGCCCGCACTGCGGCTGCGAGCAGGCCTGGTAACAGCGCTAGCGCTCAGCCGCGAGCGGCCCTATTTTTTCGCTTTGCCGGCTTTGCCCGGCTTGATTTTGATCGTCTTGGTGCTGCGGAGCGTGCTGCCGTCCAGTTTCTCGGAGGCGAGCAGAGTCGCGGTCAGGCGACCGTGGTGCTTGGCAAGCAGGCTCTTGCCAGCTTTGGTCAGGTGCACCTTCAGCTTCTGAGGCCCTTTGCCGTGGATCGTGAAGGTGCCGCTGCCCAACGTGACGCTCTTGGGTTTCTTTGATTTCTTGGCGCGCGCCGCTGTCCCATTCACGCTCGCCATGCTCGCGCCGCTGATCGTGATCGTGAGCGTGACCGTGCATGGCGTCGAGGAGCAGGTGATCGTCACCGTCACCGACGTGCTCGTGCTGGTGGCGGATTCGCTGACCTTCGGCGCCGTGAGCGCATCTTCGGCCACGAACTGCTGCGCATAGACGGACCCGTTCTGCACCCATGCCGCCCAGCCCTTGCCAGCCGCGTTGACCGAGCTCGTGAGTTCGCTGGCTTGCGAGGTCGCATCAAGCGTGGCCGGCCCGGCCCATTCGGCGCCACCATCGCTGCTGTAGGCGAGGCTGACCGGACCGCCGGAGCCTCCACCGAGGAAGGTCGCGTAGATATCGCCCGATCCGTTCTGCGAAAGCGCCGGATCGAGCTCTCCCTCTGTGGTGACCGTCGCCTTGGGCGTATCGAACTTGTCGGTGGCTTCGTCGAAGCGGTGATAGACCGTCTGGCCGGTGCCCAGATCGTCCTCGAGCACGCCGAACCCGCTGGCGCCCCCCGCGACCGCCGGATACTCGACGTCGCAGTCGGCCTGCGTGACGGGCACCTTCCAGGCGCTGCCCGGGGTGCCGGGAGAGAGGTTGTAGTTGTTGGTGGGGCTCTGCGCGCCGCTGCCATACGCAAACGCCGTGCCGAAGTTGGCCGTGCCGCTGCCAGAGCACCCGAGCGGCCCGTTGGAGAAGTCGGTGTTGAAGACGCCGATGACTCCCGGCTTGCTGCCCTGCTGCGCAGCGAATTCGCCGCCGGCGTTGCCGATCTGATCGGCGTTGCTGCTCGGCTCCAGTTCGGCGTACTTGCCCGCGGAGCAGCTTTCGGTCGAGCACTCCGGAGGAGATGCGAGCGGAAACACATCGAAGGTGGGCGGCGAGCCGCCGGCCGTGTTCCAGCCGTAGCCGAGCACGTTCGTGCCGGGCACGATCACCGCGTTCAGGGGCGCCGTGTCGGCGTTGAGGATGCCGTCGGTCACCGAGGCGCCAGCGGCGGCCTGCGCGAAGGTCGCTCCGCCGTCGGTCAACTGCCACTCCTGCTCAGGCTCGTATTCGCCGCTCTTTTCCCCGTGTGCGCCGTAGACGTCGGCGAGCAGCACGACCGTGGAGCCGTCGACCAGGACCTGCACACGGTCGATGTATTCCGCGGAGTCCGCGGGCTGCAGCGTGCCGGAGTGGCTGCAGGCTTTCGCGCCGAGCGGCAGCACGCAGTATTCGACCTTGTTCGTCGCGCCCCCGACGTCCTTCGTGTTCGCCCAGGCGACATATGCGGTGCCGGACGAGTCAACCGCGACCGCCGGCGGCGCCGAGCTGAGCGGTTCGCCGGCCTTGACCGGTTTGCCGCTGAGCGCGCCGGCGCCGCTTGCGCCGATCAGCGCCGCGACGCTCGCGAGGACGCCGGCAAGGGTCAGGCGCCGCAGCGCGGCCAACGCCCTGACTCGCGCGTGGGAAAGGGTGTCGGTGCGCATCCGCTGCTCCTCTTCGGTTCGGGTGGCGAGGTGATCGACCCTGCGTGCTTGGTCCAGGCTACTGGATGTGCATCCCGGAGATTGCGCGAGAGATCACAAGCTGCTGGATCTCCGCGGTGCCCTCGAAGATGTCGTAGATCTTCGCGTCGCGATGGAAGCGCTCGACCGGGAACTCGCGCGTGTAGCCGTTGCCGCCGAGGATCTGGATCGCGCGCTCCGATACCCAGACCGCGACCTCGCCGGCCTTGAGCTTGCTCATCGAGCCCTCGGCGTTCTCGAAGGGCACCTGATTGCGGCCCATCCAGGAGGCGCGCCAGACCAGCAGGCGGGCGGCGTCGATCTCCATCTTCATGCGCGCGAGCGTGAAGGCGATCGACTGGTTCTCGATGATCTTCTTGCCGAACTGCTCACGCTCCTTGGCGTAGTCCAGGGCGTACTCGTAGGCCGCGCGCGCGATCCCAAGCGCCTGCGCGCCGACAGTCGGACGCGATGACTCGAAGGTCGCCATCGAGGCGTTGCCCTTGCTCTTCTTGCCCTCCCGCACGCGGGCGAGACGTTCGTCGAGCTTCTCCTTGCCGCCGAGCACGTAGCCGGCGGGGATGCGGCAGTCGTCCAGGTAGACATCTGCGGTGTGGGAGGCGCGCAGACCGTGCTTGCTCACCTTCGCGCCCTGGGAGATGCCCTTGGCTTCGCTCATCGGCACGACGAAGGCCGCGTGGCCGCGGGAGCCGAGCTCGCGGTCCACGGAGGCGATCACGACGTGGACGTCGGAGATGCCGCCGTTGGTCGCCCAGGCCTTCTGGCCGTTCAGCACCCACTCGCCGGCGGCCTCGTCGAACTTCGCGGTCGTGCGCACCGCGGAGACGTCCGAGCCGGCGTTCGGCTCAGAGGAGCAGAAGGCCGCGACCTTGAGGTCCTCAGGAGTGCCGAAGCAGCGCGGGATCCACTCGCCGATCTGCTCGCCGGTGCCCTGGCCGAAGATCGCCGCGACCGCGAGGCCCGTGCCCATGATCGCCATGCCGATGCCGGCGTCGCCCCAGAAGAGCTCTTCGTTGACGATCGGCAGCGTCAGGCCGGTGGGGTCGGCGTAGAACTGCGCCAGCGCCTCGAAGCCGTAGAGACCGATCTTGGCGGCCTCTTCGATCACCGGCCAGGGCGTCTTCTCCTTCTCGTCCCACTCGTGGGCGGCCGGTCGCATCTGCTCTGCGGCGAAGCCGTGGACCCAGTCCCTGATGTCCTTCTGGTCCTGGTTGAGCGCGAGCGAGAACGAGACCTCCTGCGCTGCCGCTTTGGAGATCGCCTCGACCGCAGCGTCAGCCGCGTCGGTCTCGGGGACGGTGCTGGATGACATTTGGGCTGTGCCTCTCCTTCTAAAGGATGGGTGGACGATGGGAGCGGCCTTGGGGCCGTGCGCCCCTCGGCGCCGCGCGCAGGGTGTGATGCCTTGCGAGGACCGCTTGCAAGCGAAGCGTAACCGACGCAGCCGTTTGCGCCAAGTCGATCGCGCGCGAGAATCCCACAAACCCCGGAATCTCGACTGGATTTGTACTATTAGCTGTCGGCCCTTTTGACCAGCTCTGGGAGGAGACAGTGACCATGCATTCAGCCCCAAGGAAGACGACGACGATTCGCGCGCTTGCCACAGCAGCCGCCGCGCTGGCCGTGACCGCCGCGATTGCGGGCTGCGGCTCCTCTGGCGGCGGCTCCTCCAAGAGCCTCACGCTGATCGCCTACTCCACCCCGCAGTCGGCGTTCGGCTCGCTGACCTCCGCCTACCAGAAGACCTCGGCCGGCAAAGGCGTGAGCTTCAGCCAGTCCTTCGGACCCTCCGGGGAACAGTCGCGCAAGGTCGCCGACGGCCTGCACGCCGACGTCGTCAACTTCGCTCTGGAACCGGATGTCACGCGCCTTGTCAAGGCGGGCCTGGTCTCCTCCTCCTGGAACCAGAACGCCACCCGCGGCATGGTCACCAAGTCGGTCGCGGTGATCATCGTGCGCAAGGGCAACCCGAAGCACATCACCGGCTGGAGCGACCTGGTCAAGCCGGGCGTCGAAGTGCTCACGCCCAATCCCTTCACCTCCGGCAGCGCCCGCTGGAACATCCTCGCCGCCTACGGCGCGCAGATCAAGGAAGGCCACACGCCCGCGGAAGCGACCGAATACCTGCAGAAGCTGTTCAAGAAAGTCGTCAGCCAGGACAGCTCCGCGCGCAAAGCGCTGCAGACCTTCCTCGCCGGCCGCGGTGACGCGCTGATCGACTATGAGGACGAGGCGATCTCCGACATGAAGAAGGGCACGCCGATCGAATACATCGTCCCCAGCGACACGATCGAGATCGAAAACCCGGTCGCCGTCGTGGGCAGCAGCTCCACCGCCAAGAGCTTCGTGAGCTTCCTGCTCTCCCCCGAAGGCCAGAAGATCTGGGTGCAGCACGGGTATCGCCCGGTGATCGGCGGCGTCCCCGGCGCGAGCAAGTTCCCGACCCCGTCTGGCCTCTTCACGGTCGCCTCGCTCGGCGGCTGGAGCAAGATCGAAGAACAGTTCTTCGCGCCCAGCACGGGCATCGTGACGAAGATCGAGGAATCGCTTGGCGTCTCAACCGCCAAATAGCGGCGCTGCGGCGCTGGGTCGCGGAGGTCGTCTCGGCGGCGCCGCCAGGCGCGTCGGGACGGCCTCCGGCCTCGCGCTGGGGCCGGGGGTGCTCACGCTGTACCTCTCGGCGCTGGTGCTGCTGCCGGTGGCGGCGCTGCTGGCGCAGGCAAGCCACGGCGGCGCCGGGAGCTTCTGGGAAGAGATCTCCGGCCGCGAGGCGCGCGCCGCGATCGAGCTGACGATCGCCAGCTCGGCGATCGTCGTGGCGATCAACGCCTTCTTCGGCACGCTCGTGGCCTGGGTGCTCGTGCGCGACAACTTCCCCGGCAAGCGCTTCGTGGACGCGCTGATCGACCTGCCCTTCGCGCTGCCGACGGTCGTGGCCGGGGTGCTGCTGCTCGCGCTCTACGGCAAGAACGGCCCGACCGGCATCGACGTGGCCTTCACCCGCGCCTCGATCGTGCTCGCGCTGCTGTTCGTCACGCTGCCGTTCGTCGTGCGCTCGGTGCAGCCGGTCCTGATCGAGCTCGACCGCTCGATGGAGGAGGCGGCGCGCTCGCTGGGAGCCAAGGGCCCGACCGTGTTTCGGCGGATCGTGCTGCCCAACCTGGCGCCCGCGATCCTCTCCGGCATCGGCCTGAGCTTCGCCAGGGCGCTCGGCGAGTACGGCTCGATCGTGCTGATCTCCGGCAACCTGCCCTTCAAGACCGAAGTCGGCTCGGTCTACGTCTTCAACCAGGTCTCAAACAGCGACTTTCCCGCCGCCTCGGCCGTCTCGGTCGTGCTGCTGGCGGCCGCCCTGCTCGTGCTCGGCCTGACCACGGCGCTGACGCGCAGATGGAGCAGACATGTCGGCTAGCGAAGCCGGCAGGCTGCCGATCGCGGCACGCCCGCAGTCCTCCCCCGGGTCAGCGGGCTCGCAGTCGCGCATCCGCGAACGGGCCTCCCGGCTCGCCGGCCGACTCGGCTTGCGCACGCTCGCGCTGCTCTATCTGGCCGCGCTGCTGCTCGGCCCGGTCGCGATGCTCTTCTACCGGACCTTCGAACACGGGCTCGCGCCCGTGTGGAATGCGGTCAGCACCCCGAACGCAGTGCACGCGCTGCTGCTCTCGCTGGAGATCGTCGCGATCGTGGTGCCGCTGAACACGATCTTCGGCGTCGGGATCGCGCTGCTGCTGGAGCGCCGGCGCTTTCCGGGGCGCGCGCTGCTCGGCTTGATCGTCAACCTGCCCTTCGCGATCTCGCCGGTGATCGTCGGGCTCTCGCTCGTGCTCGTCTACGGCCGCACCGGCTGGTTTGGCAACTGGCTGACGGCGCACGGGATCGAAGTGATCTTCTCGGTGCCCGGCATGGTGCTCGCGACCGCGGTCGTCTCGCTTCCCTTCGTCGCGCGCGAGACGATCCCGGTGCTGCGCGAGGTCGGCACCGACGCCGAGCAGGCCGCTGCCACGCTCGGCGCAGGCCCGGTGCGGACCTTCTGGCGCGTGACGCTGCCGGCGATCCGCTGGGGCGTCAGCTACGGCGTCGTGCTGACGACCGCCAGGGCGCTCGGCGAGTTCGGCGCGGTCAGCATCGTCTCGGGCAACATCGAGGGCCAGACCCAGACGCTGCCGCTCTACGTCGCCGACCGCTACGACAACTTCGACCTCACCGGGGCGTACACCGCCGCGGTGCTGCTCGCGGTGCTGGCGGTCCTGACGCTGGTGGCGATGCGCCTGCTCGCTCGCCGCGCCGGCCAGAACGCGCCGCTGGGCGCGCTGGACCTGTCTGAGATTCCCAGCGACCATGCCCCGGAGGTGAGCGCCTGATGGCGATCGAAGCCCTGCACATAAGCAAGAGGTTCGGCTCCTTCACGGCGCTCGATGACGTCAGCGTCGTGGTCCCGGACGGGAGCCTGACGGCGCTGCTTGGCCCCAGCGGCAGCGGCAAGTCCACGCTGCTGCGCGTGATCTCGGGCCTGGAGCGCCCCGACAGCGGCAGCGTGAAGGTCGCCGGCGTGGACATCACCGCCGCCCCGGCCCGCAATCGCGGCATCGGCTTCGTCTTCCAGCACTACGCCCCCTTCAAGCACATGACCGTCGAGCAGAACGTCGCCTTCGGCCTGAAGGTGCGCAAACGTGCCAAGCGCGAGATCAAAGAGCGGGTGGCCGAACTGCTCTGCCTCGTGCGCCTGGACGGCCTCGCCGGCCGCTATCCCTCCCAGCTCTCAGGCGGCCAGCTGCAGCGGATGGCGCTCGCCCGCGCGCTTGCCCCCCGGCCGCAGCTGCTGCTGCTGGACGAGCCCTTCGGCGCGCTCGACGTCCAGGTCCGCGGCGAGCTGCGCCAGTGGCTTCGGCGCCTGCACGAAGAGATCCACATGACGACCGTCTTCGTCACCCACGACCAGGAGGAGGCGATGGACCTCGCCAGCGAGATCGTGGTGATGAAGGCGGGCCGGATCGAGCAAGTCGGCACCGCCAAGGAGCTCTACGAGCAGCCGCGCAACGAGTTCGTGATGTCCTTCGTCGGCCCCGTCAGCCGGGTCGGCGACGCGCTGCTTCGCCCCCACGAGATCCAGCTGCTCGAGGATCGCGGAGACGGCGGCACCGAGGCGCTCGTGCAGCGGATCGTCCACCTCGGCTTCGAGGTCCGGGTCGAGATGACGCTCCAGGACGGCACCGAGATCTGGGCCCAGGTGACCAAGGACCTCGCCGAGCAGATGGAGCTGCAGGAAGGCCAGATCGTCGCGGTGCGGATGCCCACGCCGCGGACGTTCGCCTGAGCCTCAGCGAGACCGCGTCTGCCAGGCGTCCTCGTTGTGCGTGAGCTCGATCACGTCCTCGGGCAGGTGCCCTGAGGCGACGTCGGCGACGCTGACGCGCTCGAGCACCGCCCTCAGGTTCGCGCGCAGCGCGATCCAGACCTGCTGCAACGAGGCGGCCGCGCCGACGTACTCGACCTCCTCGGGGCGCTGGCCCCGCACCCCCACCAGCGGTCCGTCGACTGCTCTGATCACCTCCGCCAGCGGCAGCTCATCAGCCGGCCTTGCCAGCCAGTAACCGCCCTCGGGGCCACGCTGACTGCGCACGATTCCGGCCGAGCGCAGCTGGGTGAGGATGTTCTCCAGGAAGGAGGGCGGGATCGCCTGAGCCTTGGCAAGATCGTCGACCTTGCGGGGCGAGTCCTGCGCCGAGCCGACGAGCTCGACCACGGCCCGCACCGCGTAGTCGGCCTTCGCTGTGACGTGCATGCCAAGGATTCTGCTGCAAAGCGCGGCGGAGCGGCGGCGCCATCGATCAGCCGACGGCGAAGACGATCGAGCGCGAGCCTCCGTGCGCGACCGAGAGGGTGAGCCTGTAGCGGCCTGCCAGCAGCTTGCGATGCGCTGTGAGAGTGGCGGCGCCACGGCCCTCATGGGCGGAGAAGGAGATCGAGCAGGGCAGCGTGCTCCAGCGCCAGCGCCCCTTCACGCGCACCCGCTCGGCAAGCTGGGCGTGGACCTTGGCGGCGGCGCTCAGCTCGAAGGCGAAGGCCACTCGATCCGCAAGCGGCGTCGCGGCACGCATCGCCGCGATCGCTCGGCGGGTGAGCGCGAGCAGCGTCACCTTCGGCGTCGAGGTGGGGGCCTGTGCCGATTTGGCGCTCGCGCCGCCGCCCGCCGGTTCTTTGCCGCTGATCGCTTTTTCGCCCCCAGTTTCGCTGCCTTTGCCGCCGCTCGGTTCTTTTTTGTCGGCGCCGCCCCCTTCTTCTTTGCCGCTGCCGACTTCTTCGCGGGCAGGTTCGAAGGCGGCGATCCCGTTCGGCGCGCCGACGCCCGTGGGTCCGTCGTAGCCGGGGCCGGCATTGCAGATCAGCTTCCCTTCACCGCAGTCGAGCAACGAGGTCGGCGATCCTTTGCAGCCTCCGGCATAGTCGTCGTCGCAGGCGCCGTTGCCGCCTTCGGTGACGTCGTAGAGGGCGCTCGATTTGGCTTTGAGACTGGCGTAGAGCGTCTGCGCCGGATATTCGACGCCATGCGAGCCGCCCGCCAGCGCGAACATCGCGGCGATGATCGGCGATGCCTCGCTGGTGCCGCCGATCGGCCACCATTCCAGCGGGGTGTTGACGGGCACGAGTTCTTCCTTGCCGTCTTTGAAGACGACTTCGTAGTGGGGATCCGGCACCGAGTCGTAGACCGCCGCGCCCGTGTAAGGGTCGGCGTCGGCGGACACGTCGGCCACCGCTCGGTGCTGCCCGCAGCCGACCTGACTCCAGTCTGGGACTTCTTCCTGCCAGGGCTGGGCGCGGAACAGGGTGCTGCAGCCGCCGCCGCCCGCGCCCTGGTTGCCGCCTTCGGAGTCAGGGTCCTCGTTCCAGACCGTCTCGCTGCGGCGCACGCCGCCCAGAAGCGTCAGTTTCGTGCCACCGACCGCCACCACGTCCGGCGAGGACGCCGGGAAGTCGGCGCCGGAGTAGTAGCCGCTCTTGGCTTTTTCGGCTTCTTCGGCCTGCGTCCAGTTGAGATAGCCGTCGTCGCCCGCGGAGGCCGCGATCACGATCCCCGGGTGGTGGAAGGCGGCTTCGGCCTGCGACAGTTCGGAGGCTTTCGGCTCTCTGCCTCCCCAGGAGTTGGAGACCTCGGTCGCGCCCAGGCTCACCGCCGTCTGCTCGGCTTCGTAGAAGTCTTCGTAAGAGGGCACGTTCGCCTCCACGAGCAGCACCTTGCAGTTCTGGCAGATCGCGTGAGCCATCTCGACATCCAGCGACATCTCGACCGCCCAGCCCTCGGCTTCTTCGGCTTCTTCGCAAGCTTCGACGTCCGCTTCGGTTTTCCCCGACTGACAGACTTTGACCTTTTCGGTCAGTTCATTTGCGTTGTGGGGAAACGGCAGCGCGCCTGCGCCGGCTTCGCCTCTCTGGTTGACCTGCTCGAAGCAGCCGCTGCTCTGTTCCGCTTTGCACGCCGGCAGTTCAGGCAGCCCAAATTCCCCGCTGTAGATCTTCAGGTCGGCCGCGGCCTCGTAGTCGTTGTAGGCGTCGACGAGCGCAATCGTCTGCGGCGCGGAGGAGGGTGCTTCGGGCAGTTCTCCGTGAAAGTAGGCGTGGCGCAGGTCTTCGGGCCGCAGGCCATATGCGCCGTCCTGAGCCGTCGAGGCCGCCAGCGGCGCGTGGCGCGTCATGCCGATCGGGTGCTTGTGCGACCACCAGGCCGCGGGGGTGCGCGGCTGCAGCTCCAGGGCCAGGCAGCTGGCGCGGCCCGGTGCCGGCGGGCCGCATGCGGGTCTCACCAGGTAGTCGGATTCGGGCAGCGGCGACACCGTGCCGGCAACGGCCGCGGGAACTGCGAGCGCGCAGAGCGCCATCAGCTGGACGCTCGCCAGCAATGCGACCGCGATAGACCTCGGGCCCAGCCTCGATGCGCTCACGTACCGAAAGGCTACCCTGCCGCGGCCCGATCCCCGCCGGTGGAGGACGAGTGTTGTAGATGCTTACGCGGCTGCTGCCGGTGCGATCGTGCGCCACATAGTCAGCTCGAGAGCGACCCGTTCGCCTTCGTCAACGTCGTCGAAGCGCAACAGCACTTGGCGCAACGCGCGAGTGCCGAAGTCGAGCGCGTCTACGGGGATACGCTCGTTGGCCGCGTGGATCAGCGTGCTGAAGCGCATGGATGCGGGGAGGCGCATCGGGAGGAAGCCGTATGTCTGGATGCCGCAGCGCGCGAAGTAGCGACCGTCGGTAGCGGCCGGCATCAGCATCGGCACGGCACGCGCGTCAGGGTCCTGCTCGCGGATGATGGCGTCAAGAGTCCGAAATAGGCCCAGATCGGCGTGGTCCGGGCCGCGATCGTAGCGTGTGAGCTCGCACGCGACATCGAGTCCCATGAGCGCACACAGCTCGGAGATCAGCTCCCTGTACCTCACAGCCTGGGACCATCCTGCAATCGAGGTCGAGCGTCACCGAGCCTGGAATGACGTTTCCCTGTCCTCCCGCACAGATGCCGGTCACGCTGACCGTGTTGCGCAGCATAGGCTCAAACGTCTCAGGGATAGCGCCAAGTCGTGACATGAGAGCCTCCGCATGAGCCTGCAGCATGCCTCTCGTCAACATGCGGCGGGCCCAGGGCAGCTCGCAAGCAAGCTGGTTGAACATGATGCGCACCAGTGGCGTCATGCGCACGGGCAGGCGCCCGCGCTGGACACCCCGCAGCGCCCGTAGGAGTCCGGTGATAGCTCCGTCGGCTTGACCCAGCGCCCCGTGACCCCCTTCGCCGCGGATCGTTGCGCGCATCCAGCACAGCTGCTTCTCCGCGACCTGGACCGGGTATACGCGACGATTGCGCCCCGCCGGCAGCGAGAAGCCGCCGAACTCACCGATCCCGTAACGCACGCCCTTCAGTAGCTCACGGTGACGATCGACGAGGAATGCAGCACCGTGATCGCTGCCGCACTCCTCGTCGACAACCATCGCCACCAGCACGTCGCCGGGCGGCTTCACGGTGTCCCCCGCGGCCATGAGCACCGCTGCCAGCAGCATGGCAACGCCACCCTTCATGTCGAGGGCGCCCCGTCCCCACACGAATCCGTCCACGATGTCGCCCGCGAACGGAGGGTGTTGCCAGTTGGGCTCGGGCGCCGGAACCACGTCCACGTGGCCGTGGAGCAGTAGCGCGGGTGATACCCCACGCCCCTCCAGGCGCGCGATCAAGTTGGGGCGTCCGGGCGCAGACTCGATCAGTCGTGTCTGCAGTCCGGCGCCACGCAACAGCTCCTCGATGAAGGAGATGCATCTTGCCTCGTTCCCGGGCGGGTTGCTCGTATCGAAGCGAAGCAATTGCTGCAACAGCGCGACAGGGTTCGCGTCGCGCAACGTTGACACCGCAGGGTCTGCCGGCGTGTAGGTCATTGATGGACGGCTGTGAGCTCGCGGAGATAGGTCGTCATCAGCGTGTCGTCCACCTGCGGACATGCGATGCCCGTCTTCGCCAGCGCGGCGCGTGTGTTCTCGGCACGGTATCGCCGTCCCGAGAACAACGCGCGTTCTTCGAGCATCGGGACGAAGACGCGCAGCGGGTTGCTGTCATCAGAGGCCTCGCGTATCGCTGCTATCCAGTCGGCCAGGGGTGCGAGCTCGAGCTCGTAGCCGTTTGTGCGCAGCCGCTCGACGATCTCAGTCCAGCGAATCGCCGTGGGGTTGACGAGATGGAAGTTGCTCCCCTGCAACTTTGGATTGAGCGAGAGGGCGACGAGCGCACTGCTGACGTAGTCCACGGGCACTAGGTTGACGAACGCTCCGCTGTCCGGCGCGAGGCCAAGAGCTATGCAGCCTCGGAGCATCGCTGGGATCAGGTGTCCCTTCGAGACCGCGCCTGTGAGGCTGTGGCCGGAAATGTTCCCGGGCCGGTAAACCGACGCCGGTAGACCCTGCCGTCGCGCGAGCTGAACCAGCTGCTCTGCCACCCACTTGCTTTCGTCATAGCCGCAGTGAAAGCCGTGGCCCACCGACAGGTCCTCATCCTCGCCAGCGGTGCGCAGGGCCTCGAATGCGTCGCAATCGAACACGGCGATCGACGAGACGTGGTGTACAGGTATGCCGCCTGCCTGCATCGCCAGTCGAAGCACCTCGCGCGTGCCGTGCACGTTCGTGTCGCGCAGGCGCCCATATGGCTCCAGGAACGACACCTTGGCGCCGTTATGCACGATTGACGCGCAATTCGCCATAAGCTCGGCATATACGCCGGCCTCCAGGCCGAAGCGATCGCGTGACAGGTCACCGGCAAGAACCTCGATCCGACTCATGTCCACCTCGTCCGCCAGCCCGTAACGCAAGAGCGCTTTGTGTAGGCGGTCGCTGCCGTCATCCGGCTGATCGCAGCGCACGAGGCAGCGCACACACGCGACGGTCTGCCGCAGGAGCTCACGCAACAGGAAGACGCCGAGAAAACCGGTCGCACCGGTCAGCAGAATCGCTTGCCGCTGACCATGCAGGCCGCGCGGGCGGGTGACGATCGGCTCCTGAGCGAGCCAGACGTCACCTTGCGGATAGGCCTCGTGTTCGTCGCCGGCGGTGACGACGGTCGAGGCGAGCGCAGCGAGCGCGCTGGGGCGCGGATCGCGAAACACCGCGCGCAACGGCAGTTCGGCGCCGAGGACCTCGCGCAGACGCGCTGCGAGCTCGGCTCCCAGCATGGAATTCCCGCCGAGCTCGAAGAAATCATCGTCGTCGCGGACGTCGCTCAAACCAAGCAGCTCTTCAAAGACCGACGCGATCGCTGTCGGTCGGCTGGCCGCCGGCGCGGGCACGTTGGCTGGCGACTGCTCTGCCGCCGGTCGCGTGTGCCGGACGCGCTGGATGACCTCCAAGCTCCGTGTCTCGGTCGCGGCGGGCGCCGCAGCGGCGTGCTCGATCCAGTGGCGTGCCCGCTCGAAGGGGTAGGTGGGCAGCGCGACAGAGCGTCGCTGCGAGTGCTCGTGCAGCTCCTCCCAGCGAGGCTCTGCGCCGCCGGCCCACAGCCGCCCGAGCGCCTCCAGCATGGTCTTGCGGTCGTCGCGCTCGGACTCGGCGTGGTCGGGCAGCGAGCGCACAACGAGGTGCGCGCGGGAAAAGTCCGGGTGCCGCCGGATCAGCTGGCCGAGCGTCCTGCCAGGTCCGATCTCGAGCATCGCTGTGTGGGTGCGCAACAACGCGCCGGCACAGTCACTGAAGCGAACCACACAGCGCAGCTGCCGACCCCAATAGCCGGGGTCCAGCGCCTCGTCGTCAGTCAGCCGATCGCCCGTGACGTTCGAGAACAGCGGCACAGACGGCGCCTTGCGCGCGATCGTCGCTGCGCATGCGCTGAGCGGCGCAACTGCCGCGTCCATCGCCGCTGAGTGAAACGCATGCGACGTGTGCAGGCGTTGCACCGCGACGCCTGCGGCACAAAGACTGTCTCGTATCAGCTCGATCGCCGAGGGCGGCCCGCTCAACGAGGTGAGGTCGGGTGCATTGACGGCTGCGATCTCGACCTCAGCGGGCAGCTCCCGGCGCAGCTGATCCGCGGGCAGGCCGACCGCCAACATCGCGCCCTCCGGTTGCATGCCGGCGAGGCGCGCGCGTTCGGCCACCAGCCGTGCGGCGCCGTTGCCATCGAAGATCCCGGCAACGCGAGCGGCCACTATCTCGCCGATGCTGTGTCCCGCCAGCGCCGCCGGCACAATGCCCCACGACTGCCACAATCGTGCCAGCGCGTACTCGACGGCGTACAGTGCCGGCTGCGCGATCTCGGTGCGACGTGCCAGCTTGCTCGCCTCGAGATCGCTCGGGCTCGCCCCGAGCAGCGTGCGGGGATCGTGCGCACCGGCCTCGACCAGCTCCTCGCAACACTGCTCGAACGTTTCGCGAAACACACGCTCTGAGCAATGCAGCTCGCGCGCCATGCCGGGGTACTGGCTTCCCTGCCCCGAAAAGACGAATGCAACGCTCGCGCTCTCATGCGCAAACGTCGCGGCGGGGTCAGCGCGGAAGCCCATGAGCCCATGCGCTGCACCCGCCATGTCGCGACAGACGACCGCGGCGCGATGCGAGAACGCTCGCCGACCGGTCTGCAGCGTGTAGGAGACGGCATCCAGCTCTCCGTCCCCACGCCCAGCGAGATCGTGGCCGAGGGCGCGCGTGGACGCCAGCAGCGCAGATGGCGTGCGCGCCGAGGTGACAACCAGCCTCCAGGGTCGATTGGCGACGCGCGCCGGGCGCGGCGACGCCGGCGCCTCCTCCAGCACTGCATGCGCATTGGTGCCGCCAATGCCAAAAGAACTGACCCCGGCGCGCAGCGGCCCATTTCGGTTCTCCCATGGCGTGAGCCGGTCGCACACCATGAATGGCGAGCCGATGAACGGAATGTGGGGGTTGGGTCGCTCGAAATGGAGGCTGGGCGGGAGCTCGTGCCGCTGCAGCGCGAGCACAGTCTTGATCAGGCCCGCGATGCCGGCCGCGGCGTTGAGGTGCCCCACGTTCGTCTTCACCGAACCGATGCGGCAGAACCCCTCGAGCGGGGTGAAACGACGGAACGCGCGAGTGAGCGCCTCCACCTCGATTGGATCTCCCAGGGGGGTGCCGGTGCCGTGGGCCTCCACATATGTGATGCTCTCCACGTCCACACCCGCCGTCAGCAGTGCGTCTGCGACGACCTCTTCCTGTCCGCTCACGCTCGGCGCCGTGAACCCGACCTTGTTGGCACCGTCGTTATTGACGGCCGACGCGCGGATCAAGGCATGAATCTCGTTGCCGTCCTCCAGCGCGTCGGGCAACAGCTTGAGCAGCACCGCACCGGCGCCCTGGCTGAACACCGTGCCTCGCGCGCTTGCGTCGAATGCACGACAGTGCCCATCAGGAGAGAGAATCCCGCCAGGTTCGTACATATAGCCCGCCCGATGCGGGACGTCAGCTGTCACTCCGCCGGCAAGCGCAAGCTCACAGTCGCCCGAGAGCAGGCTTTGACAGGCCATGTGTACGGCGACAAGCGAGCTCGAACACGCGGTCTGAATCGTCATGCTCGGACCAGTCAAGCCCAGCTTGTAGGAGACGCGCGTAGAGAGGTAGTCCTTCTCGTTGCCGATCAGCGTCTGGAGCGCAACCGGCGAGGCGCGCAGCTCCGGGTGCGAAAGCAGGTTGAAGTACAGGTAAGTGTTCTTGCTCACTCCCGCGAACACGCCGGTACGGTCGCGCTCGTCATCGTAGCGGATGCCGGCGCGTTCGAATGCCTCAACGCAGATTTCCAGGAATATGCGATGCTGGGGGTCCATCAGCGAAGCCTCGCGCGGGCTGATGTCAAAGAAGGCGGCGTCGAAGCCTGCAATGTCCGCTAGCACCCCCTTCGCCGGCACATATCCCGGTTGCCGCCACTCCTTCTCGGGTACTCCGGCCGCGCGCAGCTCTTGCTCTGACAGGAAGCTGATCGACTCGCGGCCCGCCCGCAGGTTCGACCAAAAATCCTCGACTGTCGAGGCTCCCGGAAACCGCCCCGCGAGGCCCACGACAGCAACGACTTGCTCGAGGTGTTCGTCGTGCATCACGGCGCCTGTCGCTGCTCGCCTTCAGTCACTCCACGCTTCGTCGCAGCGCCAAGATCGACTTTGCGCATGCGTTGACGGCGGAGCGGCGGTGGCTGTGCTTGCTCGTGACTACCGCCAAGATGCTTGGCCAATCGGCGAATCGTGGGGTGCTCGAAGAGCGCTATCAGCGGGACCGGCGCGATCTGCTCGCGGATCCGCGCATGGACACGCACCAGCAGCAGCGAATGCCCTCCTATGTCGAAGAAGGCGTCATCGATGCTCACTCTTGTGACCGGCAGGAAAGTGCGCCATATCTCGACCAGCTGCCGCTCGAGATCGTTTCGCGGGTGTGCGTAGGAGGTCTCCCGCCCGAGCGCGGCGCCAGCCGGCGCTGGCAATGCCTTGCGGTCGATCTTGCCGTTGTGCGTCAGCGGAAGCGCGTCGAGCTCGATCACCAGAGTCGGCACCATGAAAGGTGGCAGCACATTCGCGATCTGGGCACGCAGCTCCTGAAGCGCTGAAGTCGGCGTCTGCCTGCGGGACGACGTAGGCCACCAGCTGCGCGTCACCGGTCGCGTCCGCGCGCGTGACGGCGACCACCTGGTGCACGTCGTCGAGCCGCGCGAGCACCGACTCCACCTCTCCGAGCTCGACCCGGAATCCCCTCACCTTCACCTGCGAGTCGAGGCGGCCAAGGAACTCGAGCATGCCATCGGCACGCCAACGCACGAGGTCGCCGGTGCGGTACATGCGTGCTCGACCATCAGCGTCAAAGGGGTCGCGTACGAAGGCCCGGGCGGTCAAGTCAGGCCGATTCCGATACCCTCGCGCCACTCCCTCGCCAGCGATGCAAAGTTCGCCCGGGGTGCCGATCGGCGCCGCCAAGCCGTGCGGATCGAGGACGTATAGCCGCGTGTTGCGAAGCGCGCGTCCGATCGGCGGTGGACCGTCGATGTCATCGAGTTCGACAGGCCGTTGACCAGATGGTCGTCTCGGTTGGCCCGTAGACGTTCCATAGCTCACGGCAGCGCTTGCGCAGCGCGTCCGCCAGCTCGGGCGCAAGCGCGTCTCCTCCACAGAGAGCTCGCATGTCAGGCTGGCCGGCCCACCCGGCGTCGAGGACCATCCGCCACGTGGCAGGGGTTGCCTGCGTCGTGGTCACACCGGCGGCTAGCATCTCCATCACCCGCAACGGGTCGCGAACCTCGGACTCCGTCGCGAGCTCGACGCGACCACCCGTCGTCAATGGCAGGAAAAGCTCGAGCGCCGCGATGTCGAAGGACAGCGTCGTCAACGAAAGAACGCTCTCCTGATCACCCCAACCGAGTTCCTGCTCCATCGCGAGCAGGAAGTTGTCGAGCGCTCGATGTGGTATCTCGACCCCCTTTGGCGTGCCCGTGGAGCCGGATGTGTAGATGACGTATGCGAGATCCTCGGGATCCACCGAGACGTCGGGCGCCTGTCGGCTCTCGCCATCCAACTCACCGTCAATCAGGTCCAGTTGCACGATCGTGGCGGCGACCTTCGGCAGCTTGGCGGCCACGGAGCCCACGGTCAGGACGACCGCAGCCTGGGAGTCATCCAGCACTTGACGCAGTCGCTCTTCCGGATAGGTCAGATCGAGCGGCACATACGATGCTCCAGCTCTGAGCGTTGCGATCAGCGCGATCAGCAGCTCGGGCGAGCGCGGAAGAGCCACGCCGACGGTGCAACCCGGGCCGATTCGATCATCGCGACGGCGCAAGTAGTTGGCCAGCTGACTGGCGCGCTGGTCCAGCTCGGCATAAGTGAGCTCGCGGCCAGAGCCGGTCACAGCCACGGCGTCGGGACGTATAGCGGCCTGCTCGCCGACGCGCCTATGCACGCTTCGCGGCCACCCCACGGGCCAGGGCGCCAGCGTGTCGTTCCACTCAGCGAGCAGTGCCTCCAGATTGTCGGCCGGCACCAGCTGCCGGGACTCGTAGCGCGTGTCCGGCTTCTCGGACATGGTTTGCAGCGCAGCCGAATAGCACCCACGCAGAGACTCCAGCAGCGCCGGATCGACGCGAGACTCGTCATAGTCGAGAAAGCACAGGAGCGCGCCCGTGGCGACGTCAAGGTGGAAATAGACGGTAAACGGGAAGTATGTCTGGTCGGATGGGTTCGTCCAAGCTCGGATCTCCATCGCGGTGAGCTTCTTGTAGAGATGAAAGTGGATGTAGTTGAACGCGGTGTCGAACAGCTGCTGGCCGCCACCAACGGTCCGCATGAGCTCGGCGCCAGGAAACCAGCGATGAGGCAAGAGCTCCCGTTCGCCGTCATACGCCTGACGCACGAGGTCTCGCCATGTTCCGCCGTCCAGGCGCATGCGCAACGGGACAGTGTTCAGGAACAGGCCGGCAACGCGGTCACCGTCCAATTGTTCGGGCCGGCCGTTGACGATCACTCCTGTCGTCACGTCGATCTGCCCGCTGAACACGCTTACCACGCGCATATGTGCGGCGAGCAGAACGCTCTTCAGCGTCGTGCCGGTCTCGCGCGCCAGGCGCTGCAGGCCATCGTGCGTGCCTGCGTTGACGGTCACCTCCACGCGGCGATGCCGCGACGGCTCGGAGTGACGACGCGGCCAGCGCGGCAGCTCGCCACGCGATGCGTCCCGCAGGTAGTCGACCCAGAACGCCCGCTCACGCTCACTGGCGATCGCCGCGCGCTCATGTGCCACAAAATCCGCGTAGGTCAATCGCAGCCCAGGCTCGGGCTCGACCGCCTCACCGCGCACAAGCGTGGCGTACGTCTCGAACAACTCGGTGACGAGCAGCGCCATGCTCCAGCCATCGAACAGTGGGTGGCTGAACGTGCAGTGGAACCCTGTACCGCCGACGTGGATGGCGACTCTCAGCAAGGGCGCCTCGGTCCAATCGAACTTTCGCCATCGCTCGGACGCCATATAGCGCCGGACCGCCCCAACCTGCTCGTCGGCCGACCGACTGGACAGGTCAAACACCTCGAGCGGGATGAGTGCAGACTCGTGGACCAGCTGGAGCGCCTCCTCGTAGTGGTTGAGCTCATACGACGTGCGCAGCACGGGATGGCGGGTCGCCAACCGCGCGAGCGCCTGCACAAACACGCTTTGATCGAACGCGCCGGCCAGCTCGAAGCCCATGACATAGGTTTCGTAATCGGGGCTGGTCTCGCTGTGGAACACCAGCCCCAGCTGCAACTCCGAGAGTGGATAGGCGTCCACGACGTCAGCCGGCAGACGCTGCCGATCGGCGTCACCGATCAGCGCGAACGGAGCCGCGCCGACGAAATGCTCTCCCGCCTCGCAGTGCCGCGCCGCGCGCGCGAGCCGATCGATGGTCTGGCATCGGAAAACGTCGGCCACCGTGAAATCCAAGCCGGCGTCACGCGCCAGCGCCCTCAGCTGAAGGCTGCGGATCGAATCCCCGCCCAGGTCGAAGAAGTTGTCGTGTACGTCCACGTCGTCGATCCCCAGAACTCTGCCGAACAGGTCCACGAGCACTTGCTCCTGCGGCGTGCGCGGCGAGACGATGCTTGCGCGGCGGGGCCGGTTCGCATGTGCGGGGTCGGGCAGCCCACGTCGATCGACCTTTCCATTCGACGTGAGCGGCAGCTCAGGAATGCACGCGATGTGCGACGGGACCATGTACGCTGGCAAACGACCGGCGAGGAACTCGCGCAGCTCCGTCGCATCTGGCCTGCCACCCGCCGCGCCGGTAACGTAGGCCGCCAGGCGTCGCGCTCCATCGTTGCCATGAACGATCACGACAGCCTCGCGCACCGTGTCGTGAGCAACCAAGTGCTTCTCAATTTCGCCGAGCTCGATGCGATTGCCGTTGAGCTTGATCTGGCTGTCTAGCCGGCCCAGGTACTCGATCTCGCCGTTGGCCAGGCGACGCGCCAGATCGCCAGTGCGATACAGCCGCGCACCGGCGGCGGTTGAGAAGGGATCGGCCACGAAGCGTTCGGCGGTCAGCTCGGGTCGGTTCAGGTACCCGCGTGCGAGCGCGAGACCACCAATGTGCAATTCGCCTGGAACGCCGATCGGCATGATTTCCCCGTGTCGGCCGAGAATGTGTATCTGCACGTTTGCGATCGGTCGCCCGATTGGGACGGTGGTCTGCGCGTACTCACGTTGACACTCCCAGCTGGAGACGTCGATCGCGGCCTCGGTGGGTCCGTAGAGGTTGTGCAGCTCGCAGCCGACGCGCTCGAAGAAACGCTGCACGAGGCTGGCCGGAAGCGTTTCGCCGCTGCAAATCACGCGTCGCAGCGACCGGCAGAACGGCGCGTCCGGCTCGTTGACGAACATGCGCAGCATCGCCGGCACGAAATGCACCGTGGTGATTTCCTCGTGTTGGACGAGCCGAACCAGATAGTCGGGCTCGCGATGCCCGCCGGGGCGGGCCAGCACCAGCATCGCCCCCGTCATCAACGGCCAGAAGAACTCCCACACCGACACGTCGAAGCTTGCCGGAGTCTTCTGCAAAACCCTGTCGGACTCCTCACAGCGATATCTGTCCTGCATCCACGCCAAGCGGTTCAGGACCGCCGCATGCGTGTTGATCACGCCCTTCGGGCGTCCGCTCGAGCCCGAGGTGTAGATGACGTACGCGGCGTCGTCGCCGCTTAGCTCCACCGCTGGCACGCTGCGTGCCTGCTCGGCGATCTGCGGCCAATCGACGTCCAGGCAAAGCACGCGTGCGAACGCTTCGGGAAGGCGTGGCCTGTGGCGAGCCAGCGTCAGCGTCACATCTGGCTCGGCGTCGCGCGCGATCTCTGCCAGACGACTCGGCGGCAGCTCCAGGTCCAGCGGTAGGTATGCCGCTCCAGACTTCAGCGCGCCGAGCAAACCGACCACAAGCGCCAGAGAGCGCTCAGCCGCGATGCCTACCAGCGAGCCGCGACCGATTCCCTGCTCCACGAGTGCATTGGCGAGCTGATTCGCACGCGCGTCGAGCTCACCATACGACAGTGTTTCGTCTCCGAGCTTGACGGCGCATGCTTCGGGTCGGCGTGCCGCCTGCTGAGCGACTGCGTCGTGTATCCAGCCGTCGTGCTCGAAGCGCCTGTCCGTCCGGTTCCACCGATCTATCTGCCTGCGCTCATCGGCGGTGAGCATCGGCATGGCCGACAGCGGCCGGCTGACATCTGCGGCGATGCTCTCGAGAAGCGTCCGCAGGTGGCCCAGCATGCGCTGCGCCACCTGCTTGTCGAGGAGATCGGCGTTGTAGCGCAGCGACAGCATGAGGCCGCCGGGACCGTCTGCGCTCATGAGCGCGAGGTCGACCTGTGCCGCCTCCGCGGGGAGCGGCAGGGGTTGTGCGCTGAGCTCGCCGAGCACGATCGGCGGCACGTCTCCGCCGAGCGCGAAAGCGGCCAGCTGCGCGTGCGTCGGCCCCGGAAGCGGCACGGCGTGATGAACGAACATCGCCTGGAAGAGAGGATTGCGACTCATCTCGCGCAGCGGGTGAACGCTTTCGACGACACGGATGAATGGAACATGCTGGCGCTCCAGCGCTTGGATCACCGTCTCACGCGTCTTGGCGAGCAGTTCTGCGAACGACGGATCTCCGTCGAGGCTCTGCCGGATCACCACGGTGTTCGCGAAGAAACCATGCAGTCCGGCAAACTCCAGGCGCTCGCGCCCGGAGACCGGCGAGCCGACGACGATGTCATCCTGCCCGCTGTAGCGATACAGCAACGTCTGGAACGCTGCAAGCAGCAGCGTGTACAGCGATACCCCGGCTTCTCGGGCGACCCGGCGCAACTGCTCGCTCAGAGTGGCGCCAAGATGCTGAGAGCAGGACTCGCCGCGCTCGGTGTGCAGCGCCGGCTGCGGCCGGCTGATGGGCAACTGAAGCGGCGTGGGTGGTGGATCGAGCAGCCGCGCCCACGCCTCCAGCTCCGCGGCGCCCCGCGGCTCCGCAAGCCGACGCGCCTGCCAACGGACGAAGTCGGCGTAACGGACCTCCAACTCGGGGAGCTCGACATCCCCGCCTGCTGCCAGGCGTGGGTAGACCCGTGCGAGCTCGTCGGCAAGGTTGGCCAGAGACCACAGGTCGGTCACGATGTGGTGGACGACCACCAGGATTCGGTGGTCATGGCGTGTCACGCTGAAACCCAGCACACGCACCAACGGGTCGCGAGCTAGATCGAAGGGGCGTTGTACTGTGGCGACCATTGACGTTCTCATGCGCTCATCTGACCATCCCGCGGCGTCCACTACGGCGAACTCGATCGGCCGAGTCTCCAGCACTTCTTGGAAGGGAGCACCGGCGTGTACGCCGAATCTGGTGCGCAGCGACTCGTGGCGCTGAACGAGGAGCTCGATCGCGCTCTCCAGTGCCCTCACATCCAGCGGCCCCAGGACGCGAAGAGCCGCGGAGACGTTGTAGGCGCAGCTGTCTGGCTCGCGCTGCTGGAGGAACCACAGGCTCCGCTGGCCGTCGGACAGCGCAAACCGCTTGTCGGCTGTGCGCTCGAGCTCGAGCGGACGGTCGCCGCTCCGCCTGATCGCATCCGCGATCCGCTGGGCGATCTCGTCGAGGCTTCCGGCGCGGAGGATGTCCCCGATAGCCAGGGCGACATCGAACTCGCGCTCGAGCTCGGCGCGGATCTGTGCCGCGAGCAGCGAATCGACGCCCGTGTGCTCGATCTGTGCGACGCCTTCAGAGTCTGCTCTCGCCGGCGGCAGCAAGCGCAGCGGAGAGGTACGAGAGGACGCGTCCCGCGAGCGCGTCGTCTTCGTTGGCGATCACGTCCACCTCAGCCAAAAGAGCGAGCTCACCGCGTTCGAACTGCGCACGACATGCCCGACGCCGGATCTTTCCGCTTGAAGTCTTCGGCGCAGTGTGAGCTTCGATAAGCGCCACAGCCCACACTCAACGCCGCACTCTCGCGCAACCGCCTCGCGCAGCGTTTGCATCGCGGCACATGGCGAGGACCCGGATCGTGGATCGAACTCCTGAACGCAGACGATTTGGCCTTCAGCGTCGGGCCGTGCGAGCTGGAAGACCGCGCCGCACCCGCGACGGAACCCGGGGTCGGCTTCCTCGGCTACCCGCTCGAGGTCATGGGGTGCGATGTTGCGTCCACGCACGATGAGCAGATCCTTGATGCGCCCCACTACGTAAAGCTCGTCGTCCAGCACGAAGCCAAGATCACCGGTCCTGAGCCATCGCCGCGGGTCATCCGCGATGTGCGCGGCGAACACGCGGACGCTCTCCTCCGGTCGATTCCAGTAACCGCTTGCGACGTGAGGGCCCGACACCCACACCTCGCCGACGTGCCCGGGATCGCAGGGCCGGCCGGTGTCCGCGTCAACAATCGCAATCGAACCGTCGCCGGCCGCAGAGCCGCAGCTCACAATGCGGCAACCCGCGCCGGTCCCGTCTGCCAGCGCCTGGCCGGTCTCGAGCGCCTCTGCGTCGCAAGACCGAATGCGTGGCTCCGTGCCCGCCCGCACACCGGTCACGATGAGCGTGCTCTCGGCAAGCCCATAGCAGGGAGTGAATGCACCCGGACGAAGCCCGCAGGGAGCAAACGTCTGCTGAAACGTTTCTATCGTCTGCGCGCGAACAGGCTCGGCTCCGTTGAAGAGCACTTCGACAGACGACAGATCGAGCTCAGCGCGCTGCGCAGGAGTGGACTTGCGTAGGCAAAGATCGAAGGCGAAGTTGGGAGCTCCGGTGAGAGTGCCGCCATACTGCGTCACGGCCTCCAGCCAGCTGATCGGCTTGCGGAGGAACTGCTCGGGCGCCATGAGGACACACCTCGCGCCCAGGAACATCGTGTAGTTTATCAAGCCCACTAGTCCCATATCATGGAATACTGGTAGCCAGCCGACCAGTACCGAGTCACCACGTTGCGGCATAGTCACCCGGATCATGGTCAGGTTTTCCATAAGCGCCCCATGACTGACCATCACACCCTTCGGCGCTTCCGTGGAGCCGGAGGTGTATTGCAAAAACGCCAGATCGTCGCGACCGATCGCAGATGGACGCCAAGCGTGTACATCGGATGTTATGGGCGTTGTGGGCACGAATGGCAGTGTCGCCAGGCTGGGCACGGCATTCACCAGCATGTCCCTCGTTTCGAGCAGCGACTGAGTCGTAAGGACTGCCGCGGGGAGGCAGTCTTCGACAATGCCTTCGATGCGCTGGTTGTGCTGCGAGGACCCTGTCCTCGGCGGGTAGGCCGGGACTGCGACCATTCCCGCCAACATGCACGAAAAAAGGCCTTCGATGAAACCCAGTCCGGGCGGGTACAGCAACAGGACACGTTCCCCGGGTCTGACCTGCGCCTGGAGTCTGGCGGCCAAAGAGCGCGTACGCTCGCCGAGCTCGCCGTATGTGACGCTCCGGCGCTCGCGCTTGTCTTCGGCAAGAAAGGTATACGCCACCTTTTCTGGGCAATGCTCAGCCCAATGGCGCACCAGCTCGCCGATGTGTTCGATGGTGTGTACAGGCGTGCTCGACCGACCCGCATCGTCGCTGGAGCCTGGCGTCGCATGAGTGCGGGTGGTCCTCGCAAGCACTCCGCAAAGGATGCCTAACCGCCAAGAGCGCATAGTCAGAAACACCATGCACGAGCCCCTTCGTCGTACAAAGGGCCGATGGTTCCTTGATAATGACACTGCTCGACACCTTGGCATGGTGTCTCCGACTCCGGCGACGCCTCTGAACGACATACTCAGGACAGGCGGCCTGCGGCACAGTAGCTCAGCGGGTAGAGCACTTGACTAAAAATCAATGTGGTCGTCGGTTCGAGTCCGACCTGTGCCATCGATGGAGACCGACCAGCGTCATTTGCCTGAGGGACAGTCATCGCTGGAGTGTGGTGACCGTTGGTCCGACGCTTGCTCTGTGAGGTCACCTGACGGGTCCTCGACGGAAGGCGGCTTGCTCGCGGGCCGCATCGAAAGCGTCCAGCGCGAAGCCACGGATGCGGTAGCTGCTGCCAGTAGCACCGCTGAGTTGCGGCGAGTGCGCGCCAGGTTCCTCGGGCGCAAGGCCGAGCTCCCGAGCATGTTGCGATCCATAGGGCAGCTTCCGTTCGCCGAGCGCGTCGCGATTGGCGTCGCCGGCAATCGTCTGCGTCGCGACCTGGAGCGCATCGTTGCGTCCCGTCTGGAGGCGTTGAGAGACGCAGAGCTCGAGGAGCAGATGACGAGAGACCGGACCGATTTGACGCTTCCCGGCGTGCCGCCGGGGCGCCTCGGACGGATGCACCTACTTACGTGGACGCAGCGTGAGATCGAGGACATCTTCGTCAGCCTCGGCTTCACGGTGATGGAAGGACCCGAGGTCGAGACGGCTTACTACAACTTCGATGCGCTCAACCACAGCTCCACTCACCCGGCGCGAGAGCGCAGCGACACCTTCTACATCTGCGATGATGTGCTTCTACGCACTCACACCTCGCCGATGCAGATAAGAGCCATGGAGCAGCATCTTCCGCCGCTGTTCATGATCAGCCCCGGCCGAACGTACAGGCGCGATTCAGATGCGACGCACACGCCGCAGTTCCATCAGGTCGAGGGTCTGGCCGTCGCCGAGAATCTCACGCTCGCAGACCTCAAGGGAACTTTGCTGGAGTTCGCGCGGCAGTTCTTCGGGTCCGACCGCGAGGTGCGCCTGCGAAGTCATTTCTTTCCGTTCACCGAGCCGTCGATAGAGGTCGACGTCTCATGCTTCAATTGCCAGAATGGAGGCACGAAGGGCGGGGCGCGCTGCCATGTGTGCAAGGACGAGCGGTGGCTCGAGATCCTTGGTGCCGGGATGATCGACCCTGCCGTCCTGGGAGCGATTCGCAACAGCGCGTATGATCCGGAGCGCATCCAGGGCTTCGTGTGGGGGATGGGGATCGAGCGCGTTGCGATGCTACGGCATGGATTGCCCAGCTTGCGTTTGTTCTTGGACAACGACGTGCGCGTCCTGGAGCAGTTCGGGTGAAGATCCCATACGAGTGGCTGCGTGCCTACTGTGCGCCCGATCTCGATCTCGACACGCTCGCTGAACGGCTCACCGTGACGGGCACCAAGGTCAATGCGATTGCAAACAATGTCATTGAGCTGGAGATCACCGCCAATCGACCAGACTGCCTCGGCATATACGGCGTTGCACGCGAGGTACACGCTGCGACTGGAGCCAGACTCGCAGCAGCACCGTGGGCTGATGAGGATATCGGCACGCCGGGCACCGTAGCCGACCTCATCGTTACCGTCGACGCACCAGCGCTCTGCCCGCGATTCACGGCACGAGTTTTCGATGACGTACACGTCGGACCGTCTCCACGCTGGATGCGCGACCGTCTGGTTGCAGCGGGGTATCGCACGATCAACAACGTCGTCGACATTGGCAACTACGCGATGTTGCTGACTGGGCATCCGCTGAACGCCTTTGACCTGGACCATGTGACCGGCGAGCGCCTGACCGTGCGCCGCGCGCACGAGAGCGAGACGATCGTCACGGTCGATGGAGCAAGGCGTGCGCTTGGCAGCGACATGCCTGTCGCTGCCGATCGCGACGGGCCGATCGCGATCGGCGGGATCATCGCCGGCGCACGCTGCGCCGTTCGCGAGCATACGACGCGCGTGGTGATGGAGTCCTCGTCCTGGACTGGTCCCGATGTCATGCGCACTGCTGCGATCCTTCGCTGCCGCACAGATGCGAGCAGTCGGTTTGCGAAGGGTCTGGCTCCCGAGCAAGCGATTGATGCGCAGTGCGTGTTGACCCGGCTGATGGTCGAGTTGGCGAAGGCGCGCTTGCGCCCCGGCACCATCGATGTTGTACATGGCCCCTGCCTGACCTCGTCGTTCATTCGGCTGCGTCTGCACAAGGTCGGCCGACTGCTCGGAAGCGCGATCTCACCCAGACGGGCGCGCTTTACGCTTGAGGCGCTCGGCTTCGACGTCACCGACATCGGGAACGGCGAGCTGGAAGTGAACGTGCCACCGTATCGACGCAACGACGTTGTGCGCGAGGTTAACTTGATAGAGGAGATCGGTCGCTTTGCACTGGCTGACCTGCCCGCGACTCTGCCACGCAGTTGACCGGCTGCGCGCCTGTCTCTCGAGCAGCGCCAGCGTCGCCGTGCGCTCGACGTGCTCGTTGCCGGCGGCCTGCACCAGGTGGTCGGATGGTCGTTTGCCGACCCCTCGGCGGCCGAGCGGCTGCGGCTCGACGCCCAGGACCGACGAAGGCGCTCAGTTGTGCTGGAGAATCCGATGAGCTCGCTTCAGGCGGTGCTGCGGACAATGTTGCTCAGCTCACTGCTGGACATCGCCCGCTGCAACGTCAGCAAAGGTCAGGCAGATCTGCGACTGTTCGAGACAGGCAACGTATACGAGCCGATCGAGGGCAAGTCGCTTCCCCGCGAACGCCTATCGTTGTGCGTGCTCGTCCACGGTGCCGTCGCCGACTGCTCGTGGAGCGATCGGCGTCCGGTGGCGAACTCGATGCCTGCGAAGGCGGCGTTTGCGGCAAAGGGGGCACTAGAGCTCCTTGCACAAGCGTTGCGAGTGGATATCGCGGTCGATCAGGCGTTCCCACCGGAGCCCTTCCTGCATCCGGGCCAAAGCGGGCGAGTGCTCGCAGGTGGCGAAGATATCGGTTGGATCGGGGCTCTCCACCCGATGGTCGCCGATACCTGGACCCTTGACGATACCGGATGCTTCGAACTCGACCTGGACCGGCTGCTTGGACGGGCGCAGACCACACCGCTCTACCAGGATCGCTTGTTTAGAACGGAGGAGCAGGACTTTTCGGTCGTCGTTGCGTGCGATGTGCCAGCGCACGATGTGCTGGAGGCTGTTCGTCGTCACGCCGTCGAAGCGAAGATCGTCGGCCTCTTCACCGGGGAGCAGATCCCCGCCAGTGAGAAGTCGGTGGCTGTGCGTTGTGCTTTCCCCGTACCGGCGGAGACCGGACAAAGAGCAGAGCATCTGGCGGCTCAGCGGGCGCACGTCATTGCGAGCTTGGCCGAGATCGGAGGGCGCATCGACTAAGAAGGTCTTTCAAAATGGAGGGGTTGGGCTGTGGGTCTTGAATCTTTGGGGTGTGTCCCCGAGGATTGGAGGTCGTGGAGGTGCCTTCCAGGTTCGAGATCAGTGATGAGTTGTGGGTGGAGGTCGAGCCGTTGATCCCGCCGCGAGTTCGTCGTCGTCGCAACCCAGGGCGTAAGGCGATCGATGATCGTCTGGTGCTCAACGGGATCTTGCATGTGCTGCACACGGGCATCGCCTGGGAGGATCTTCCGCGCGAGTACGGCTATGGCTCCGGGGTGACGTGTTGGCGAAGATTGCGGACGTGGCAGAAGGCCGGTGTGTGGGATGCGCTGCACCAAAAGCTGCTGGTGAAGCTGAACGCCGCGGGGAAGATCGACTGGTCCCGCGCGGCGGTTGACGCCAGCCATATTCGTGCTCTTTTGGGGGGCTCCTGACGGGGCCATCCCCGGTAGATCGTGCCCGCACGGGCTCAAAGCACCATCTGCTGGTTGACGCGAGCGGCATCCCGCTTGCGGTCGCTCTGACCGGCGGGCACCGCCACGATGTCACTCAGTTGCTGCCACTGATCGAGGATCTGCATTCAAGGCCGGTCGCTGGCAAGCGCGGCCGGCCACGCCAGAAACCCGATCGTGTTCTCGCTGATCGTGGCTATGACTTCGACAAGCACCGCCGGCTCCTGCGGGCTCTCGGGATCACTCCCGTGATCGCCCGCCGTGGCACTGCCAACGGCTCCGGCCTCGGACGCGAGCGCTGGGTCGTCGAGCGCGGCTTCGCACACCTACACAACTTCCGCCGCCTCAGAATCCGCTACGAGCGCGACCCCGACATGCACACCGCGTTCCTCACACTCGCCTGCTCAATCCTCTGCTGGCGACGCCTACAACCATTTTGAAAGACCTTCTAAGAAGGTCTTTCAAAATAGGCGGTGCGGTCGGGGCGTGCATGGACCGGTGCGCATCCGGGCGTGACGATCTTTTTGAAAGACCTTCTAAACCCGCGCCGCGCGCCCGAACGCCACCGCCAGAATCGTCACGTAAGCCCGAAACCCCTGATTCCAAGCCATTTCCAACCAAGCGGCGGACGGGGATCGAACCCGCGACCCCGAGCTTGGGAAGCTCGTGCTCTACCAGCTGAGCTACCGCCGCATGTCTGCGTCGCGGGCCTCCCTCGCCCACGAGCAGCCTTTGCGCCCGCAACGGTACCGCAGCCCAGCCCGGAGCGCCCGTCACCCGGTCGGCCGCGGCCACACGAGCACCGGGCCGCGGACGCCGAGGCTGACCGAGTCGCCGACATGGATGCGGGCCTCCCCCGGCGCACGCACGACCAGCGGCCGCTCGCCGTCATGCTCGACCAGCTGCACCTGCAGCACGGTCTCATGCCCGTGATAGCCCGCTCTGAGGACCCTCCCGGCCGCGCCCTCGGCGCCATCTGAGCGCAGCTCGATCTGCTCAGGGCGAATCAGCACGCTGACCTCGCGGGGCACGCTCGCCGGCTCGCCGCGCCACTGGGCCGGCAGGCTGCCAAGCGAGGTCCGCACGAGCTCGCCGTCCGTGGTCCCTGCGATCAGGTTGGCCTCTCCCACGAAGCGCGCGACCTCGTCGTCCACCGGCCAGGCGTAGAGGTCCTGCGGCGGGGCGCACTGGACGATCGTGCCTTCACGCAGGACGGCGACCTGGTCGGCCAGCGAGAGCGCCTCGTCCTGGTCGTGGGTGACAAGCAGCGTCGTCGTCCCCGACTCGCGCAGGATCCGCTGCACTTGCTCCCTGACGCTCGCGCGCATGTGCGCGTCAAGCGAGGCGAACGGCTCATCCAGCAGCACTATCTCCGGCGCCACGGCCAGCGCCCTGGCAAGCGCTACGCGCTGCTGTTGGCCGCCGGAGAGCTGGTGCGGGTAGCGCTTTGCCAGATCGGCGAGGCCAACCAGGCTCGAGCAGGCCGTCCGCCCCGCGCCGGCGCATCTTGCGCGGCAGCCCGAAGGCGACGTTCGCCGCAACGGTGAGATGCGGGAAGAGGCCGCCCTCCTGGGGCACGTAGCCGATCTCGCGGTGCTCGGGATCGACATGCTCATCCCCGCCATCGACGACCCTCCCACCGATCTTCACGGTGCCGTGGTCAGGCGCCTCGAAGCCGGCCAGCAGGCGCAGCAACGTGGTCTTGCCGCTGCCGGAGGGGCCGAGGATCGCCGTGAAGGACCCCGCCTGCGCCTGCAGATGCAGGCCGCTGAGGACCGAATGCGTCCCGAAGCTCTTGTGCAGGTCTGTGACGAGGAGATCGCTCATTGGGCAACCGTCGCACGGGCGGGAAGCCGGTCGAAGAAGCGGCCGAGCACGTAGCTCGGCAGCGCAGCGATCAGGATGATCGCAAGCGCGAATGGCGCGGCCTGCCCGTAGGCGAGGTTCTGCTGGTAGGCCCAGAACTGCGTAGAGAGCGTCTGCACGCCGGTCGGGATCAGGATCAGGGTCGCGGTGAGCTCGGTCACCGCCTCGAGGAACACCAGGCAGAAGGCCGCGGCCAGCCCGGGCCCAATCAGCGGCAGCGTGACGCGCCGCAGCACTGCGAGCCGACCATGTCCCAGAGACCGGGCGACCTCTTCGATGCCCGGCGGAGCTTGCACCACCGAGGCGCGCACCCCGACGAGCGCGAGTGGGAAGAACATGATCGAATAAGCGATCACGAGCAGCGGAGCGCTCTGGTAGAGGAAGCCGCCCGCGTAGCGCTCGGTGAAGTAGGAGAGCGCAAGCGCGATCACAAGGCCGGGCATCGCCAGCACGAGGTAGGTGCTGCGCTCCAGCAGCTGGTAGGAGCGGTTGCGATGGCGAACCGCAAGCAGAGCCACAGGCAGCGCCATCAGGCTCGCCAGCGCCGCGGCGATGCCGCTGTAGAGAGCCGTGTGCCAGGCGGCGGACAGCAGCGAGACCCCGGTGAGGTAGGAGCGCCCCGCCTCGATCATCCAGTAGACCGCGGAGCCGACCGGGACGCCGAGCGCCAACGCGACGAGCAGCGCAAATCCCGCGAGCACAACCGGCTTTGAGCGCCCGAGCGCCCGCGGCGAGACAACCCGCTGAGCCATCCCACCAGCCCTGCTGAGGCGGCCGCGACCGCGCGCGAGCCCCTCGCCGCAGAGCACCGCGAAGCTGAGCAGCACCAGCACGAGCGATAGCGCCGAGGCCGCGGCGACGTTGAAGGAGACGTTGAACTCCGTGAAGATCTCGGTCGTGAAGGTCTGGTAGCCGAGGATCTTAAACGCTCCGTACTCGGCCAGCAGCACGAGCGCGACGAGCAGGCAGCCGCCGAGGATCGCCACCCGCGCCTGACCGATCGTGATCCGCCAAAACGTCGCAAAGCGTCCTGCGCCGAGGCTGCGCGCGACCTCCTCCTGGCCGGGGTCGGCATTGCGGAAGCTCGCGGCCACCGGCAGGTAGACCAGCGGATAGACCGCGAGCGTCATCACCAGGACGGCGCCCTGGAAGCCCTGCACCGAGGTGCTCAGCGACGCCCAGCCGAAGCTGACCACGAAGTCCGGGATCGCCAGCGGCACGACCACGAGCACCGCCCAGATCCTGCGCCCCGGCAGGTCTGTGCGCTCCACGAACCAGGCCGCCGCAGTCCCGATCGCCGCGCACAGCGCCGTGACCACGACGGTCAGCCTGACGGTGTTCCACAGCAGGCTCGCGGTCAGCGAGCGGAAGATGAGGCTCAGGACCGTGGAGGTCCCGGCGCCCTGCGCCTCGATCAGCAGGAAGGCGAGCGGCAGGATCAGGACGACCGCGACGGCGGCGCTGGCCCCGAGCAGCCCCCACGGCCGCGGGGCGCGACGCGAGGCCACGATCGCAGCCCCCGCGCCCGCCGGCTGCGCTCTGGCCGGGGGGATCGCGGTGCTCGGTCCCATCACCGCCTCACAGCAGCCCCGCTTGGCGCAGCAGCGAGATCGCCGTGGACCCGTCGCCGAGCTCGGGGATCGTGATCGAGCTCGGCTGCAGCTTGCTGAAGGGGGTCTCGGGCGCGGCCGTGAGCACCCCCGAGGCGATCGGATACTCGAAGCTGATCGAGTGGGCGATGATCTCCTGGCCCTGCCTGCTGACCAGGAAGGCAAGGAACTTCTGCGCGGCGGCCTTGTGCGCGGAGGACTTCAGGACCGCGGCCCCTGAGACGTCGATCACGTAGCCGGGATCCCGGGGGGCGAAGTAGGCGATCTTGGAATGGATGTTGGAGGCGCCGATCTCCGCTCGCATCCGGTACCAGTAGTACTGGTTGATTACCCCGAAGGCGACCGCCCCGCGGTTGACCTCGTCGGCGATCGTCTCGTTGTCTGGATATATGTGGCTGCCAGCGTTGGCCTTGATCCCTTCAAGCCACTTCAGCGTCGCGGCCTGTCCGTAGGTGCGCGCATAGGAGGTGACGATCGGCTGGAAGTCGGTCTCCCCCGCGGCGAAGGCGAGCTTGCCGCTGTACTTCGCCTCGGCAAGCTCGCCGACCTTGGTGGGCAGCTGGCTGGCAGCGATCAGGCTGGGGTTGTAGATCAGCACGCTGACGCGAGCAGAGACGCCAACCCAGTCTCCCTGTGGCGAGCTGTACCTGCTCGGGGTGTCCGCGAGCGTCGAGGGCAAGACCGGCGCGAGCAGCCCCTTGCCCTGCAGGTACTCCAGCACGGGCGAGTTCTCGGTGTAGATCGCGTCGGCTGGCGAGTTGGGTCCCTCGGTCACGATCTGGTCGGCAAGCGTGTCCTCGTCGTCACTTCGCACGTTCACTTGGATTCCGCTCGATTTTTCGAAGGCGGCGACCAGTGAGTCCGTGGTCTGCACGTGCTGGCCGTTGTAGAGGGTCAGCGACCGGCTCGAGGAGGAGCCTCCGCAGCCGGCCAGCGGGCCGCAGAGCAGCACCAGCGCGACCGCAGCGAGGCAACGGGCCTTGCACGTGCTCATGAGCTCGCCCCTGGACAGATGGCGTCGATCTCCCCGCTCGCAGCGGCGACGGCGCTCTTGGCCTGCCGACTCGTGCCACCGCTGGCAACGACCGCGGCGTAAGCAGACGCCAGCCTGCTCACTGCCTGGCGCAGCTTTGGATCGGAGGTGTGCATCCGGCGCAGCGGCAGCACCTGGGCCTCCGCGTAGCCAACCGGATCCGCTTCCGGATCAGGGCCATCGCTGAGCGCCGCTTCGATCTGCTTGCAGGTCTGCTTGGCGATCTGCGCATTCGAGGAAGCGGCCGTCGAGGACCCGCATGCGGCCACTGGCACCGCCAGCGCCAGCATCGCCGCGGCAGCGGCGATCGCGCGCGGCAAGCACGTCCTGGCGCTCTCGCTCTGAAGTTGTCTGGTGATTGCGTGTCTCATCGTGCGTCCTCCGCGGCTGTCCTCGCCGCGGCGGCGCGACAATACCACAACTTAGGAGGGCCTAATTAGGGCACCCTAAGTTCGATCGCGCGCGGACGCAGCTCGCCTCGCGCAAGAGCCGCCAACTAACCTTTGCCGGGCTGATGAAGTCCCCCGTCCCCACTGTGCTGGTCTCAATTGCCGGCGTCGCGCTGATCGGCCTGCTGATCTACGGCGTCAGCAATCAGGCTGCCAACCGCAGCCTCGACGAAGCGCTCGCGCACGGCAGCCACCCGATCGCGCCGGACGCCTCCAGGCCGCTGCCGGTGCTCGCCGGCGATGGCGAGAGCTCGCTGGATGCCTACCGGGGCAAGGTCGTGATCGTCAACTTCTTCGCCTCCTGGTGCGTGGCCTGCCAGGAAGAGTCGCCGCTGCTGGAGCGGACCCAGCATCGGCTCGAACGCCACGGCGCGACGATCCTCGGCATCACCTACCAGGACGACGCCGGCAAATCCAGGGAATTCCTGCGCCACTACGGGCTGACCTATCCGGCCCTGCGCGATGTGAGCGGCGAAATGGCGGCCGCCTACGGCACGCGGCAGCTTCCCGAGAGCTTCCTGGTCGGGCGCGAAGGCCGCATCTACGACATCGAACGCGGCCCGGTCGGCAGCGCCTTCGCGCAGCGCGCCGTGCAGCTTGCGCAGGAGAGCACCTAGCGATGCGCCGCCGGCTGCCTCCTCGCCGGTCGCTGATCCTCGCGCTCGCGGCGCTGCTCGCAGCGGCTCCCGTCGCGCTGGCCGCCGCGCGGCCGACACTGCCGGCGCTCGAACCGCAGCTGATGTGCGTGACCTGCAAAATCCCGCTGAACGTGGCCGACTCCGCCGAGGCCACCGAGGAGCGGGAACTGATACGGGAACTGATCGCGAAGGGCAGGAACGAAGCTCAGATCAAGCGGGAGATGGTGACCCAATACGGGCCCTCGGTGCTCTCGACGCCGAGCACGAAAGGCTTCCAGCTGACTGCCTACCTCGTCCCGCTCGCAGTCGTGCTCGCCCTGCTTGCCCTCGCGCTGACGCTGCTGCCGCGCTGGCGACGCGCCGCGCGCGCACGCGCGCAGACTCGCGAGCCCGTGCCGAGCCTCACGCCCGCACAGGCGCAGCGCCTCGAGCAGGACATGAAGCGCTTCGAGTGAGCGACCCAACGAGATAGGGTCCTGGCTACATCTCCTGCGGAGCGGAGACGCCGAGCAGGTCAAGGCAGCGCGCAAGCACGCTCGCAACGGCGACGCAGAGCCCGATCCGCTGCGATTCCACGGCCTCCGGGCTCACCCCCACGACGCGGCAGTCGCGATAGAAGGCCGTGAACGTCTGCGCGAGCTGCAGCGCATGGGCGGCGATCCGATGGGGAGCGCGGCGCGCCGCCGCCTCGGCGACTTCGGCCGGGAAGTCGAGCAGCTGCTTGATCGCGTCGCGCTCGGAAGGATGCAGCGCCGACGTGCCGGCCGCCGTCTGCGCGGAGGACCCGATCTGCTCCAGCGCCCGCGCCACGCGCTCCGCGCCCGCCTTGGCGAGCATCGAGGCGATGCGGGCGCGGGCGTACTGGACGTAGTAGACGGAGTTCTCGCTGCTCTGAGCGACGGCGAGATCGAGGTCGAGGTCGATCGTCGTCTCGTGCGAGCGCGAGAGCAGGTACCAGCGGGCGGCGTCGACGCCGATCTCCTGCACGAGATCGTCGAGCGTGACGAACTCGCCGGAGCGCTTTGACATCTGCGCGCGCTGCCCTTTGCGCATCAGGTGCACGAGCTGCATGATCAGCATCTCCAGCTCGCCCGGGTCGCCGCCGAGAGCCTCGTAGGCGGCGCGCATCCGCGGCAGGTAGCCGTGGTGGTCGGCGCCCCACACGTCGATCTGGCGCGTGAAGCCACGCTCGCGCTTGGCCTGGTGGTAGGCGATGTCGGAGGCGAAGTAGGTGTGCTCCCCGCTCCCGCGCACGAGCACCCTGTCCTTGTCGTCGCCGAAGTCGGTGCTGCGCAGCCACAGCGCGCCCTCGCTGCGATAGGTGTGGCCGCGGTCTTCGAGCAACTGCAGCGCATGATCGACGGCGCTGACCGGCTCGCCGTCGCGGCCCCGCAGCGAGCCATGCGCCTCGTGCAGCTCGCTCTCGTACTGCCAGTGGTCGTAGCCGAGCACGTTGAAGCGATGCAGCGAGTCCTCGATCTGGCCCATCATCGCCGCCACTGCGGCCCTGCCGACGCTTGCCGGCTCCATCGTGGCCGCCCCGGGAACCTTGCCGACCAGCTCCCGGACGTACTCCCCCTGGTAGCCGTCCTGCGGCACCTGCTCCCCGCGCGCGAGCGCCTGGATCGACTCGCCGAGCTTTCGTACCTGCGAGCCGGCGTCGTTGACGTAGAACTCGCGCTCGACCCGGTGCCCGTGGAAGTCGAGCAGCCGCGAGAGCGAGTCGCCGTATGCGGCGTTGCGCGCGTGGCCGACGTGCATCGGCCCGGTCGGGTTGGCGCTTACGAACTCGACCAGGATCCGCTGTGCCTCGGCGCCGCCGGCGCCGAAGCGATCCCCGACGCCGAGCACCTCCGCAAGCGCCTGCCGGTGCCAGTCGTCGTCCAGATATAGGTTCAGAAAGCCCGGTCCCGCCACCTCGAAGCGCGTCAGGCGCCCCTGCAGGCGTTGCGCCAAGCTCTCTCCGATGCCCTCGGCAAGCTCCCGTGGAGGCTTGCGCGCCGCCGAGGCGAGCACGAGCGCGGCATTGGTGGAGTAGTCGCCGAGATCGGAGTGGGCGGGCGCTCCAGCGCAAGCGGACGGCCCCGCCCGTCGGGCGCAAGCGCGAGCGCGACCGCCTGCACGGCATCCGCCAGCGCCGCCAAAGGCGCCTGACCGCGTGGGAGGACCTGATCTCGATCCTCAGCCATCAAAATCTTTAATGGTGGTAGGGCTCACTTGAAAGAATCTTATGCGCCCGGTAGAGCTGCTCGAGCAAGACCACCCAGGCCAGTTGGTGCGGCAGCGTCATCGGGCCGAACGAGAGCCGGTGATCGACCCGCGCAAGCGGCGGCGCGCCGAACGCGCCCCCGATCACGAACGCCAGATCGCGCCCCTCCATCCGCCGCTGCTCCAGAAAGCGGCTGAACGCGACGCTCTCATACGCGCGCCCATCGCTGGCCAGCAGGCAGACGAACGCATCGCCAGGCACCCGTCGCGCGACCGCTTCGGCGTCGCGCTGCGGCAGAAGCTCCAGCGGCGCATACCGCGAGAGCAGCGTCCGGTAGTGCTCGACGTCGTCGAGATAGGGAGCCCGCAGCCGCCCCTCGCCGACCAGCATCAGACGCACCTGGCGGCTCCTGCCTGCACGCCTTGCGATACTAGCCCTGTGAACGAGCAAGACCCGGGCGCGGAGCGCCACATAAACATCCACCTGTCCCCCGAGGCGATGGGGGGCGTGTACGCGAACTTTGCCAATGTCAGCCACTCCGACTACGAGTTCACGGTCACCTTCGCCCGCGTCGACCATGAGGTCGAAGCCGACGAGGTCCCCGGGGTCGTCGTCTCCCGCGTCAACCTCTCGCCGAGGTTCATGCGCGAGCTGATAACCGCGATGGAGGACAACTACTCCAAGTGGCGCACCCGCGAGGGGATCAAGAACCTGCCCGAGTACGGTGGGCAGGAGACCGGAGAGGCAGACGGCGAGCAGTAGGTTGGCGGGACCTGCGCCCGCCGGCGCGAGGCGGCGCCCACCAGCACGATGAAGGTCGCGATCACGTCGGACATCCACGCCAACCGCCACGCCTTCGAAGCGGTGCTGGAGGCGATCGCCGCCTCTGAGGCGCAGGAGATGTGGTGCCTCGGCGATCTCGTCGGCTACGGCGCCGACCCGGATGCGTGCGTGGAGCTCGCGCGCGCGCACTGCGCCGTGTGCTTGGCCGGCAACCACGACCTCGCAGTGACAGGCGCGCTGCCGCTGGATGAGTTCTCCCGCGGCGCGAGCATCGCCGCGCAGTGGACGCGCGAGGTGATGGAGCAGCAGAACATCGAGTTCCTGGGAGGCCTCTCCACCTCCTGCCAGGATGAGCCCGTCGGCCTCTATCACGCAAGCCCGCGCGATCCGGTCTGGGAGTACGTGCTCTCGAGTCTTCTGGCCGAGCTCTGCCTCGACGTCCAGCAGCAGCGGGTCTGCCTGATCGGGCACTCCCATGTCGCGCTCTCCTTCTGCCGGATCGGGGGCGAGTTTGCCCAAGGCGAACCGCGCCGTGCCGGCACGCAACTTGACATCGCCGCCGGCGAGTGGCTGCTGAACCCGGGCAGCGTCGGCCAGCCGCGCGACGGCGACGCCCGCGCGGCCTGGCTGCTGCTCGATCTGGAGCAGTGGCAGGCAAGCTTCATGCGCACCGAGTACGACGTCGCCGGTGCCGCCGCGGCGATCCGTGCGGCGCGCCTGCCAGACTCTCTGGCTGAGCGGTTGGGGTACGGTCAATGAGGATGAAAGCCGACAAGAAGCTCTCGCTTGCCGCGGTCCTGGCCGCCGGCGCCGTGCTGCTGGCCGCGTGCGGCGGCTCCGGAGGACTGATCCCGGAAGGCAAGGCCGGCCCGCTGCGCTCCGACTTCGAAACGGTCGCCAACGCGGCCACAAACGGCCACGGCAACTGCTCGGCCACGCGCGCGGCGCTCGCGAAAACCATGAGCGACTTTGAAAGCCTGCCCTCCAGCCTGCAGGCCAAACTGCGCGAAGCGCTCTCCAAAGGCATCTCCCATCTCGAAGGCCAGGCGCTGACGCTCTGCCAACAGCCCGGGACCGGCGGCGCGACCACCACCGCGACCGCGAAAACGACGAGCAAAGCCACCTCGGCGACCACCACCACGACGACCACGACGACGTCTTCCGAAGAAGAACCGATAACGACCAGCAGCACGAGCACCTCCTCGACTCCGCCTCCCGCGGTCGGCGGCGCCGAAGCGCCGAGCGGCGGCGCGGGCGAATCGAATCCGGGCGGCAACGCCGCGGAAGGCGAAGCCGGCAAATGAGCGCGGCGGAGACGATCGCCGGGCGCTACCGGCTGGAGGGGCGCCTCGGCTTCGGCGGCATGTCCACGGTGCATCTCGCCCACGACACGCGCCTGGAGCGCAAGGTCGCGGTGAAGCTGCTCGCCGAGCACCTGGCCGAGGACCCGACGTTCGTCTCACGCTTCCAGCGCGAGGCTCAGGCGGCGGCCCGGCTCGTGCACCCCAACATCGTCCAGATCTTCGACTCCGGCCAGGATGAGGCCAGCGGCCAGTACTTCATCGTGATGGAGTACATCGAGGGTCGCTCCTGCGCGGAGATCCTGCGCGACGAGGGCTGGGTGGAGGTGTCGGAGGCGGCCTCGATCATCGAGCAGGCCTGCGAAGGGCTCCATTACGCGCACCGCAACGGCGTCGTGCACCGCGACGTAAAGCCCGGCAACCTCCTGCGCTCGCACGACGGCGAGGTCAAGCTCGCCGACTTCGGTATCGCCAAGGCAACCGAGCAGTCGAGCATCACGCAGGTCGGCTCGGTGCTCGGCACCGCGGCCTACCTGGCGCCCGAGCAGGCCCGCGGCGAGGAGGCCGGGCCGCGCGCCGACCTCTACGCGCTCGGCGTCGTGGCCTACCAGATGATCTCGGGCCGCCTACCCTACGAGGCGGCATCGTTGACCGAGCTCGCGCTCAAGCAGCAGCAGGAGGAGCCCGAGCCGCTCGACGCGCTGGTGGCGGCGGTCAACCCCGAGTTGGCCGAGGCCGTCGCGATCGCGCTCGCGCTCGACCCCCGCGACCGTTACGAGACCGCCCGCGAGATGGGGCAAGCCGTGGAGGCCGCCACCCGCGGGATCGCCCCGCACGGCGCGCGAAGCCGCGGGGAGGCGACCAAGGCCACCAGCCTGCTCGCCGCCTCGGCGGCAACCGGCCGGATGCGGCCCGCCACGGCGACCGCGGTCAACCCGCGCCGGCCGCGCCAGGGGCCCGCGCGGACGCCGGGGCCCGCCGCGCAGGCGGGAGGCGGGCAAGCGGAGCCCTCACACGCCAGGCGACGGCTGGCAGCAGGGCTGATCGGAGCCGCGGTGCTGATCGCAGTGGTGATCGCGATCGTGCTTGCCGGCAGCTCCTCGCCCGGCGCCTATCATCCGCGCAACGTGATCCAGCACAGCGCGAAGGAAACCTCCGAAGCGCTCACCGAACTGGTGAACGAAAATACGCAGTAGGCGCGGCGCCGGCGCGCAGCGTCGCAGCGCTCTGCGCCAGCGTGCCCTCTGCGATCGCCTCGCGCAGGCGGGCCATCAGGCTCGCGATGAAGGCCAGGTTGTGCGCGGTCAGCAGCCGCATCCCCGTGATCTCGCCCGCCCGCATCAGGTAGCAGAGGTAGGCGCGCGAGAGACCGAGCGAGCAGGCGGGGCAGTGGCAGCCCTCCATCAGCGGCCCGTGGTCCTCGAGCAGGTGGCGCTTCTTGACGTCGAGCCGCCAGCGGTTGGCGGGATCCGGCACCAGCGCGGTGCCGTGCCGGCCAAGTCGCGTGGGCATCGCGCAGTCGAAGGTGTCGATGCCGAGTTGCACGCCCGCGATCAGGTCATCGACCTCACCGATGCCGAGCAGGTGCCGCGGCAGATCCTCGTGCGGGCCGCCGAGCTCTGCCACCGCGTAGGAGACCACCTCGTACATCTGCTGCTTCTCGGCGCCCAGCGAGCCGCCGATCGCCACGCCGTCGCAGCCGCTGGCGGCGACGGTCGCGCTCGATTCCCTGCGCATGTCCTCGTAGATCCCGCCCTGGACGATCCCGTAGACGAGCTGGCCCGCCGGCCCATGCTCACGCTGCCAGTCCAGGCAGCGCGTCAGCCACCGGTGCGTGCGCTCTGTCGAGCGGGCGGTGTAGTCGCGATCGACGTGGAAGGGCGTGCACTCGTCGAAGACCAGCGCTATGTCCGAGCGCAATGCCGCCTGCACGGCCATCGAGCCCTCGGGGGTCAGGAAGCGCTCGCGGCCGTCAACGTAGGAGCGAAAGCGCACCCCCTCCTCCTCAATCGCAAGGATCGCGCCTTCTCG
The DNA here is from genome assembly GCA_963725915.1 of uncultured Actinomycetota bacterium. Lineage (GTDB taxonomy): Bacteria > Actinomycetota > Thermoleophilia > Solirubrobacterales > Solirubrobacteraceae > Palsa-744. The sequence goes on from CAVSAL010000006.1 coordinate 82,143, forward strand.
CCGCCGCGGCCCCTCGTGATCGCGCGAGGTCCGCGACTTGATCTCATCGGCAACGGCGCCATGTCCCATCGAGAAGACCTGAAAGCCGCCGGAGTCGGTGATGATCGGCCCCTCCCAGCCCATGAAGCGGTGCAGGCCGCCGAAGCTCTCGATCACCTCCGGGCCGGGGTTGAGCATCAGATGGAAGGTGTTGCCGAGCACCATCTCGTAGCCGAGCGCCGCGACCTCGGCGGGCAGCAACCCCTTCACGGTCGCCTTGCTTGCCAGCGGCACGAACGCGGGCGTGGCGATCTCGCCATGGAGCGTGCTCAGGCGCCCAAGGCGGGCCGCGGAGGCGGTGTCGCGCGTCTGGATCGTGAAGGCAGCCACGGATGCGCCATCCTAGGGGGATGTCGGTGCTCGCAGCGATCATCAACGTCGACTCCCTGATCGAAGCGGCCGGCTACCCCCTGATCTTCCTGCTGGTGATGGCCGAGTCGGGGGGCGTGCCGGTGCCCGGGGAGACCGCCCTGATCGCGGGCGCGGTCTTCGCCAGCCAGGGAAAGCTCTCGCTGCCGGCGGTGATCGCGGTGGCCGCCGCGGCCGCGATCGTCGGCGACAACATCGGCTACCTGATCGGCCGGCGCGGCGGCCGCTGGCTGCTGCAGCGCCCCGGCCCGTTTCACCGCCACCGGCTGCAGGTGCTGGCGACGGGCGAGCCGTTCTTCGAGCGCCACGGCCCCAAGGCGGTGTTCTTCGGCCGCTTCATCCTCGGGCTGCGCACGTGGGCGTCATGGCTTGCGGGCGCGACGAAGATGCGCTGGCGCACCTTCGCGCTCTGGAACGCGCTCGGCGGCACCATCTGGGCCTGCCTGATCGGCGTGGTGGCCTACTACATCGGGCGCTCAGCCGAAAGCGCGGTCAGCGCGTTTGGCATCTACGGCCTGGTGGCCGTCGCGATCGCAGTGCTCGGCGCGTTCATCGCCCATCGGCGCCACCGCGCGCATCACCGCGATGACCCTCAGCAGGAGGGGCCGCCGCAGCAGGGAGCAATGCGCTCCCAGAGCTCGGCCAGCGAGCTCAGCTCCTGAGCAGAAAAGCGCGAGAGAAAGTGCTCCCGCACGACCGAGCGATGCGTGCTGCGCGCTTCGCAGAGGCGCTCCCTGCCGGAGGCGGTCAGGCAGGCGTAGGCGCCGCGGGCGTCGTGTTCGCAGGAGCAGCGCTCGAGCATGCCGTCGCGCTCCAGCCTGTCGACCAGCCGCGTGAGCCCGCTGCGTGACATCTGCGCCTGCTCGGCCAGATCGCACATCCGCATCCGGCCCCGTTCTGCGCCCGCGAGGAAGTGCAACACCTCGTAGGAGGTCATCGGCAGGCCGTGCTGCTCCTCCAGCTCTGCGTCCAGCAGCTTGGCCAGCGAGGCGTGCGCGCGCAGCAGGCCGCGCCATGCGCGCAGCTCCTGATCGCTGAGGTCTTCCGCGGCCGCCGGAAAGGCGCCCGAGGAGATGAAGGCCGGCGCATCCGAGACGGTGGAGAGCCGTTCTCCGGACTGTGCCGGATCGGCTTCCAAGTGGGAGATATTGACTGCTGCCGCGGTGGCCATTGGTCTGTCAATGCGTTGTTTCTACTGCTGTGCTTCACGACCGAACATAGCAGCGTCCGAGCGCGTAGCACGCAAAGCCCAACGCACCATAAGCCCCTGCAGCGGCAGCCGCAGGTACAGCGCCCAGCGCGGTATCGGGGCGAAGCGCTCGCTTCGCAGCGCCATGTATAGGTTGGCCGGGAAGACGGCCAGGAGCAGGCCGACCAGCCACAGACCCGCCAGCCGGCGGGTGCGGGCAGGCAGCGTGCCGAGCCCTCCAACGATCTCCGCCACGCCGCTGATGGCGACCATGGTGGCGGGGTCGCCGAACCCCGGCGGCACGATCTTGCGATACGGGCCCGGCATCACGAAGTGGTTGATGCCGGCCAGCGTGAACGCCGCCGCCAGCAGCCGCGGGGGCCGGCCGCCGCCATCTGCCTGCTTCACGAGCCGCCCTCCAGCAGAGAGCGGCCGGTCATGCCCGCCGGCTGGGCGATGCCGAGCAGCGCGAGCACCGTCGGCGCGACGTCGGCAAGCACCCCCTGCCGCTCGGCCACGGCCACGCCGCCGGCGGTGACGATCACCGGAACGGGGTTCAGCGAGTGCGCGGTGTTGGGGCTGCCATCGGGCTCGAGCATGTGGTCTGAGTTGCCGTGGTCGGCAGTGACGATGCAGGCGCCGCCGCTCCCGTGGACGGCCCTGACCACCTCTCCCAGACAGCGATCGACGGTTTCCACCGCGACGACCGCCGCCGGGATCACGCCGGTGTGTCCGACCATGTCCGCGTTGGCGAAGTTGATGATCCCAAACTCGGGCAGCTCCTGGCTCCACGCCGCCACGAACGCCTGCGCCGCCTCGGCCGCGCTCATCTGCGGCTTGTGGTCATAGGTGGGCACATCGCGCGGCGAGGGCACGAGCTCGCGCCGCTCGCCCGGCAGCGGGCTCTCCTGCCCGCCGTTGAAGAAGTAGGTCACGTGCGGGTACTTCTCGGTCTCGGCGACGTGCAGCTGGGCTGCGCCGGCGCCGGCGATCGCCGCCGAGAGCGTGATCTGCGGCCGCGCGGGTGCGAAGGCGACGGGATAGGGCCAGCCCTCCTCGTACTCGGTGAGCGTGACCAGACGCCGCACCGGCGCCGCGCCGCCGCGGCCCTGCCAGCCCGGCAGCTGCTCGCCCTCGCCGAACCTCGGCTCGGCCAGCGCCCGCACGATCTCGCGCATCCTGTCAGGCCTGAAGTTGAAGCAGATCACGCCGTCCTGCGGCCGGATCCTCGCCTCCTCCCCGACCAGGGTGGGCTCGATGAACTCGTCGGTCTCGCCGCGTTCGTAGGCGGCCGCGACGGCCTGCGCGCCGGTGGCTGCGCTGTGCGGGGCGCGGCCGCGCACGAGCATGTCGTAGGCGCGCTGCACGCGATCGAAGCGCCGGTCCCGGTCCATCGCGAAGTAGCGCCCTACGACCGAGCCCACGCGCGCGGCGGCGAGGCCGTCCAGCTGTGCCAGGAAGCCCTCGCCGGAGTGCGGCAGCGTGTCGCGGCCGTCGGTGAAGGCGTGCACGACGATGTCGAGTCCCGGCGCCCTGGCCGAGATCCCCTCGATCAGCGCGAGCAGATGCGGCAGCGAGGAGTGCACGCCGCCGTCGGAGACCAGCCCCAGCAGGTGCACCCGCCGCACGCCGTCGAGCGCCGTGGCCAGCGCCGGATTGGCGGCAAGGCTGCCATCGGCCACCGCCTCGTCGATGCGGACCAGGTCCTGCTTCACGACCGCGCCGGCGCCGAGGTTGAGGTGTCCGACCTCGGAGTTGCCCATCTGACCTTCCGGCAGCCCGACCGCGGCGCCGCAGGCGCGCAGCGTGGTATGTGGGCAGCGCGCCCACAGCTCGTCGAAGACGGGCGTCTTGGCCAGCGAGATCGCGTTTCCGGGACCGGGCTCGGCCAGGCCCCAGCCGTCGAGCACGACCAGGCAGACCCTCGGCAGCGGCGTTCGGAGCGGCGCGTCCGCAAGCAGGGAGTCGCTGTCGGGCGCGCTCATGCCGGCGCCTGCTCCGCGGCTGCGACTATCGCGGCAAAGGACTCGGGCTGGAGCGACGCGCCCCCGACCAGCGCACCGTCGACATCCGGCAGCGCCAGCAGCTGCCCCGCATTCTCGGGCTTGACCGAGCCGCCGTAGAGGATCCGCATGCGCGCAGCTATCTCCGGATCGCCCCCCGGCGCCACGGAGCGGTCGCTCAGCAGCGCCCGGATGAACGCGATCGCCTCCTGCGCCTGCTCAGGCGTGGCCACCCGACCGGTTCCGATCGCCCAGATCGGCTCATAGGCGATCACGACCCGCTCCAGATCATCGGCGGCCACCGCGGCAAGATCGGCTCCGACCTGATGGCGCAGCTTGCGCTCTGTCTCATCGCCGTCGCGCTCGGCCTCGGTCTCCCCCACGCACAGGATCGGCGTCATCCCGGCTCGCAGCGCCGCCGGGACCTTCAGCGCGAGCGCCCTGTCGGTCTCACCGAAGAGCGTCCTGCGCTCGGAGTGGCCGAGCACCACGCCGTGAGTGCCGATCTCGCTGAGCATCTCCGCCGAGATCTCGCCGGTGAACGCGCCCTCCGGCTCCTCGTGCATGTTCTGGGCGTATACCTCCACGCGCGAGCCGCGCGCGCTGTCGACCATCGCCTTCAGGTCGGTAAAGGGGACGCAAATCCCCACGTCGGCGCGCTCCACCGAGGAGAGACGCGGCAGCAGGCCCTGGATGTAGGACTCCGCCTGCGTCTCGGTCTTGTACATCTTCCAGTTGCCCGCCACCAGCGGCGTTCGCGCCGCCATCAGCGCACTCCGGCGCCGTCGAGCGCGACGATGCCGGGCAGATCGCGTCCCTCCACCAGCTCGAGCGTGGCGCCGCCGCCGGTCGAGAGGTGATCGACGGCGTCCTCCAGGCCGAAGTGCGCGAGGGCCGCGGCGGAGTCGCCACCACCCACGACCGTGACGCCCTTGCACCTGGCGACCGCCCGCGCGACGGCCTTGGTGCCGGCCGCGAACGGCGCCAGCTCGAAGGCGCCCATCGGTCCGTTCCAGAAGACGGTGCCGGCGCCGGCAATCAGCTCGCCGTAGCGCTCCGCGGTCTTGTGTCCGATGTCAAGCCCCATCCAGCCCTCCGGCACCTCGACGCCGTCCAGCTCGCGGGTCTGCGCCTGCGCGGAGAAACTGTCCGCGATCACGATGTCAACCGGCAGCTCGAAGCTCGCGCCGTCCGTCGCGTATGCGCGCTCCAGCAGCCCTCGCGCGTGCTCGACGTCCTGCTCGTCGCAGAGCGATGCGCCAACCTCGTGGCCGCGCGCGGCCAGGAACGGAAAGGCCATCGCGCCGCCCACGATCACGATGTCGGCGATCTCCAGGAAGCGGTCGATCACGCCGATCTTGTCCGCCACCTTCGCGCCGCCGACCACCGCGACCAGCGGCCGCTGCGGCGCCTTCATGATCTCGGTCAGGACGCTCACCTCGCGTGCCAGCAGCAGCCCCGCGGCGTGGGGCAGCAGGTGCGCGACGCCCTCGGTGGAGGCGTGGGCACGGTGCGCGGCGCCGAAGGCATCGTTGACGTAGGCGTCGGCCAGCTCGCTGAGCGCATGGGCCAGCTCGGGATCGTTCTTGGTCTCCCCCGGCTCGAAGCGGACGTTCTCCAGCAGCATCGCATCGCCAGGGCCAAGCGCGTGAGTCATCGCGACGACCTGCTCGCCCACGACCGCCGGCGCAAGCTGCACCTCCAAGCCCAGCAGCTCCGAGAGGCGAACGGCAACCGGCCGCATTGAGAGCTCGGGGTCCGCCACCCCTTTGGGCCTGCCGAGATGCGAGACGAGCACCACGCGCGCGCCGCGGCGGCGCAGCTCCTGGATGGTGGGCAGCGCGCCCACGATCCGCGTGTCGTCGGCAACCTGCGGGCAGCCGTCGGGCCCCGGCTGCAGCGGAACGTTGAAGTCGACTCGGACGAGGACCCGCTTTCCCTCGACGTCGAGATCTGCCAAGGAGATCATCGCCCGGCTGCGCTCACAGCACTCGCTGGACGAGGTCCACGAGCCGGCTGGAGTAGCCCCACTCGTTGTCATACCAGGCCACGACCTTGACCATCGTGCCCTCCATCACCGCCGTGAGCTGCGAGTCCACGATCGAGGAGTAGGGAGAACTGACGATGTCGCTGGAGACGATCGGGTCCTCGGTGTAAGCGAGGATGCCGGCCATCGGCCCGCTCTGCGAGGCGGCCTGCAGCGCGTCGTTGACCTCCTGCACGCTTGTGCTGCGCGCGCACTCGACGGTCAGGTCCACGACCGAGCCGGTCGGGACCGGCGCGCGCACCGCGAAGCCGTGCAGCTTGCCGTTGAGCTCCGGGATCACCAGCCCGATCGCCTTGGCCGCCCCGGTCGATGCGGGAATCAGGTTGATCGCGGCCGCCCGCGCACGGCGCAAGTCGCGATGCGGCATGTCCTGCAGGCGCTGATCGGCGGTGTAGGCGTGGATCGTGGTCATCAGCCCGTGGTCGATGCCAACCGTGTCGTGCAGCACCTTGGCCACGGGGGCCAGGCAGTTGGTCGTGCAGGAGGCGTTGGAGAGGATGCTGTGCCGGGCGGGGTCGTAGACCTCGTCGAAGTTCACGCCGAGCACGACCGTCACGTCCGGGTCGGTCGCCGGCGCGGAGATCACGACCTTCTTGGCACCCGCGGCCAGGTGCTTGGCGGCATCCTCGCGCTTGGTGAACAGGCCGGTCGAACTCGACCACGACGTCAACCCCCAGATCGCCCCACGGCAGCGCGCCCGGGTCGCGCTCCGCGAGCATCTCGATCTGCTTGCCGTCGAGCACGATGCCGCGGTCGGTGTGCTCGACGGTCCCCTTGTAGGGGCCAAGGACCGAGTCGTACTTCAGCAGGTGGGCAAGCGTCTTGGTGTCAGCGATGTCGTTGATCGCGACCCAATCGATGTCCGCGCCCTGCTCGCTTGCAGCCCTGAGCATGTTGCGGCCGATGCGGCCGAATCCGTTGACAGCGACACGTACGGGCATGCCTAAAAGCCTCCTGAGCGAAAAAGGACGAGGCCAGGCGAAGGATAGGCCGCCCCCGCCCGGCGAATGCGCGAAGGCTATCAGGGCCTCCTCGGACCCAACCGGAGGAGCCCTCAGGCGTCTCTGGGGTGCTTATCGACGTCGCGATGGTCCACCGCAACGCTCAACTGCTGCCAATCGCCGTAATGCTTGGCGAGATGCTCGGCGATCGTGACCGAGCGGTGCCGCCCGCCGGTGCAGCCGATCGCGACCACCAGATGGGACTTGCCCTCCGCCACGTACTGCGGCAGCAGGAAGTCGAGCAGGGCATGCAGGCGCTCGTAGAGCTGCTCCAGCCGCCCGTCGCGAGCGACGTACTCGACCACCCGCGGGTCGTGGCCGGTGAGTGGGCGCAGGCTCGGCTCGTAGTGGGGGTTCGGCAGGAAGCGCACGTCCAGCGCGAGGTCCTCGTCGCGCGGCGGCCCGTGCTTGAAGCCGAAGCTCATGAAGGTGACCGCGAGCAGGCCGCTCGGCTGGTGGGGCAGCAGCTCCTCCACGATCCGGTGGCGCAGCATCGTGGTCGAGAAGCCGGTGGTGTCGATCGAGACCTCGGCCCGCGCCCGCAGCGGCTCCAGCAGCGCGCGCTCCGCCGCCACGCCCTCGGCGACGCTGCCCTCCGGCGCCAGCGGATGACGCCGGCGCGTCTCCTTGTAGCGGTTGACGAGCGTCTGCTCGGCGGCGTCGAGGAAGAGCATCTTGTGCTCGATCCCGCGCGCCTTGAGCTCGTCCATCACCGCGTGCAGCGCCTCGAAGTAGACGCCGCCGCGCACGTCGCAGACCACGGCCGCGCGCTCGACCTTCGAGCCGCTGTGGACGAACAGCTGCACCAGCGAGCCGATCATCTCCGGCGGCAGGTTGTCCACGCAGAAGTAGCCGGCGTCCTCGAAGACGTTCATCGCCGTCGACTTGCCGGCGCCGGAGTAGCCGGTGATCACGACGAGGTTTTGCAGCCGCGACTCGGGCGCCGGCTTGGCGGGCGCCGCCGGCTTGGTCGCAAGCCGTGGCCTCAGTGGCTTCAAGACGACCATTCTCTCCACTGATTGTGCCGGGATCGGCGGACATTCCCGGCGGTTGGGGCGCCGAGGTCCCTCTCGGCAGGCTCAGCCGGTGCGGTGCAGGTGCCCGTGCAGCTCGCGCCCGACCTTCGGCGGCAGCCCCGGCACGGCCTGCAGATCCTCCCTGGACGCGGCCAGGACGGCCTCCGGCGAGCCGAAGTGCGCAAGCAGCGCGCGCTTGCGCGCGGGCCCCACGCCGGGGATGTCGTCCAGCAGCGAGCCGGTCATCGCGCGGTCGCGCCTGATCCTGTGGTGGGCGATCGCAAAGCGGTGCGCCTCGTCGCGCAGGCGCTGCAGCAGCTGCAGCGCGGGACTTGAGCGATCCAGCAGCAGCGGCCCCCGGCGGCCCGGCAGGAAATCTCCTCGATCCGCTTGGCCAGCGAGATCACGCTGACGCCGCGCTCGCGAAAGCCCTTCAGGGCGCGCACGCCGGCGGCGAGCTGGCCCTTGCCGCCGTCGATCACGATCAGGCTCGGCAGCGCAGCGAAGCTCGCGTCGTAGGCGCGATCGTGGGGGAGATCTCCAGCTGACGCTCCCACTGGGCCAGGCGACGCGAGAGCACCTCTTCCATCGAGGCGAAGTCGTCGGAGCCCTGCACGGTACGGATCGTGAAGCGCCGGTAGTCGGCCTTCTTGGCGATCCCCGCCTCGAAGACGACCATCGAGGCGACGGTGTGGGTGCCGCCGAGGTTCGAGATGTCAAAGCACTCGATCCGCACCGGCACCGCTTCGAGTCCGAGTGCGCGCTGCAGCCCTTCGAGCGCCTCCGCGCGGCTCTGGCGGCGGCGCTCCGCGCGCAGCCGCTCGGTGTCGAGCGCGAGCGCGGCGTTGCGGCGGGCCAGCTCCAGGATCTTGCGCTTGTCCCCGCGCTCGGCGGTCCTGATCGCGACCGGGCCCCCACGCCGGGCCGCAAGCACCTCCGCAAGCGCCTCCCGCTCGGACTCCTCGCGCGCCATCAGCTCCGGCTCGACGATCAGTTGCGGCGGGATCGCGGTCTGGCCGCCGTAGTACTGCAGGATGAACTCCTGAGAGACCTCCCCCACGTCGCGCTGCGCCTCGTTTGAGAGGTAGAAGGATTGGCGGTCGGAGAGCACGCCGTCGCGCACCTGAAAGACCTGGGCGTTGGCCTCCACTCCGTCGAGTGCAACCGCGATCGCATCGAGCGTGCCGATCGCCGCGCCGACCACGCGCTGGCGCTCCAGCAGCGAGCGCACGGCACGCAGCCGGTTGCGCTCCAAGGTGGCCTGCTCGAACTCTTCGGCGGCGGCCGCCGCCTTCATCCGCTGCTCGAGGTCTCGCTCGATCGCCTTGAAGCGGCCGGAGAGGAAGTCGATCACCCTGTCGATTCCCGCCCGGTAGCGCTCGACCGTCACATAGTCAACGCAGGGCGCCTCGCAGCGCTTGATGTAGTAGTCGAGACAGGGATTGCCCGACCGGCGCCCCGGCTCGGCGCCGGTGCAGGTCCGGAACATGAAGACCTTGCCCAGCACCTCGAGCGTGCTGCGCACTCGCTTGGCGTTGGAGTAGGGCCCGAAGTAGACGCGGCCCGAGCGGTGGCGCTCGCGCGTGAAGTAGACCCGCGGGAACTCCTCGTCCAGAGATATGCCGATATAGGGATAGGACTTGTCGTCGCGCAGCTTGACGTTGAAGCGCGGTCGGTACTGCTTGATGAAGCTCTGCTCGGCCAGCAGCGCCTCCGCCTCGCTGCCGACCACCACGCACTCGACGTGCAGCGCCCGGGCGACCATCTCATCGTGCCCGGGCGTGTCCTGCGGTCTCGACTTTGAGAAGTGCGAAGCGACGCGCTTGCGGATCGACTTCGCCTTGCCGACGTAGATCACCCTGCCGCGCTCGTCGCGGAAGAGGTAGACGCCCGGCTCGTCGGGCAGCTCCCTGCGCTGCTCAGCGAGGATCAATAGGAGCGCCAGAAGCGGTAGACGACCATCAGCAGGTAGGCGACCAGCCCCAGCAGCACGAACCAGGCCAGCTCGCCGCCTCCCGCATTCCACATCCGCGTGCGCGCGGCGATCAGCACCGCGCCGAGCGCGACCGCCCCGTAGAGCATGCCGCGATGCCGGGGACCGAGGCTGTAGAGGCTGATCCGGTGTTCGCGGTACAGACGCACGCCCATGTAGCCGATGCCGGCCGCGAAGACGACCCACAGCACCGACCTGAATGTGTCCGCGGCACGCCCGGCGCCTGGCAGGAACTCGACCGCGGCGGCCAGCACCAGCACGATCAGGATGTTGCGCGCCGTGCCGAGTCTGCTCATGTCTGGCTTCTGCCGATCGGCCTGCTCATCGCCTGCCCAGTCTAGGGCGCACAGGTCAGCCCGCCAGCGCCTGCAGCCGCTCGTAGGCCTGCTCGACCGCGCGCCGCGCTGCGGTGTGCCGCGCCTCCGACTTGGCCGCCTCGTACTTGGTCGCCCAAGCGGCCGGATCGGCCAGCTCGTCTTCGAGCGCCTGCAACGCCGCTTCGGCCTCTTCGATCGCGCGCTCTGCCTTCTGCTGCTCGCGCAGGCGGTTCTTGGAGATGGTGCTCGCGCGGTCGGTACTCGTGGTGCTTGCGCGGTCGGTGCTTGCGCGCTTGCCGCCCGCGCGGCCTGCCTTGGCGCCATCATCCTCGCGGGCGCGGCCGCCGCCGCTGCCGTTGCCATTGGAGATCGCGGGGGCGCTCGTCCTGGCGTGCGCGCCGCCACCGCCACCGCCCCCCGCTTCGCGCCGCTCTTCGCGCACCCGCACATACTCCGGCCAGCCGCCGGTATAGCTGCGCAGCGAGCACTCCTCGATTGCGACGGTGCGGCTGCCGACCGCGTCGAGCAGCGCGCGATCGTGGGAGACGAGCAGCAGGGCGCCGTCGAAGGCGCGCAGCGCGTCCTCCAGCGCCTCGCGACTGTCGAGGTCGAGATGGTTGGTGGGCTCATCCAGGATCAGCACGTTCGGCGGCTCGGGCGTCCCGTTGACGAGGATCGCCAGCGAGAGCCGCTGTCGCTCGCCGCCGGAGAGGCCCTCCAGCGGCTTCTCGGCATCCTCCCCGGAGAACAGAAACCGGCCGAGCAGCGCCCTGGCCTTGTTCGGCGTGAGCCCGGTGGCGCGCTGGGCGGCGTCGAGCACGCTCTGGTCGCGATCGCCGCCGGCGCCGAGATCGTCGGAGTGCTGAGAGAGGTATCCGACCTTGACGTTGTGGCCGGTGCTGAGTTTGCCCGCCGCCAGCCCCCGACGCCCGGTCAGCGTCTCTATCAGCGTGCTCTTGCCGGTGCCGTTGGGACCCACGAGCGAGACGTGCTCGCCCCGTTCGAGCCGAATCTCGGCGTCGTGCAGCAGCACCCGCGGCGCCACGCCGTCCCCGCCGCCGACCTCGATGCGGCCCTCGCCCAGCTCGAAGACCACGCGCCCGGAGCGCTGTGCCGACTTGAAGGAGAACTCGAAGCTGCGGTCGGGCTGCCCGCCGGCGGCGCTCACGTCGATCGGCTCCATCTTGGCGAGCTTCTTCATCCGCGACTGCGCCTGGCGCGCCTTGGTCGCCTTGTAGCGAAAACGCTCGATGAACCGCTCCATCCGCGCGATCTCCGCCCGCTGCGTATCGATCGCCTTGCCCGCCGCGATCTCACGGGCCGCCTGCTCGCGCCGCCAGGCGTGCCAGGGGCCGGAGAAGAAGCGTGAGCGCGTCGGGTTCGCCGGCGGATTGCCGTAGAGCTCGAGCACCGAGGTGCCGACGGCCTCCAGGAACCAGCGGTCGTGCGCGACGAGCACGACCGCCGCGTCGAGACCTTCGAGCGTCTGCTCGAGCCACTCCAGCGACTCGATGTCGAGATGGTTGGTGGGCTCGTCCAGCAGCAGCACGTCGGCGCCGGTGGCCAGAGCGCGCGCGAGCGAGGCCCGCGTCAGCTGACCTCCGGAGAAGCTCGAGAGCGGCCGCTCCAGATCCTGCTCGCCGAAGCCGAGGCCCCGCGTCATCACGGTCGCGCGGTCGCGCCAGAGGTAGCCGCCGAGGGACTCCAGCCGTGCCTGGGCGCGAGCGTAGCGCTCCAGCACCCGGTCCTCGGCGCCGTCGGCCATCTGGCGCTCGAGCTCCGTCGGCTCCGCCTCGGTCGCGAGCTCCTGCGCGCAGCCGGAGAGCACGTAGTCGCGCAGTGCCAGGGGGGCGGCGGGCGGGGATCCGGTCTGCGCCTCGCGCGGCGGGCGCTGATCGTGCAGCGCGATCCGCGCCCCCTTGGCGAGGCTGATCTCGCCACGGTCGATCGAGTCCTCGCCGGCGAGCATCCGCAGCAGCGTCGTCTTGCCGGCGCCGTTGCGCCCGGCGATCGTCATCCGCTCGCCGCGCTCCAACTTGAAGGACACGCCGGCGAGCAGCGGCTTGCCGGCCAGGTCCTTGTGCAGGTCAGATGCGATCAAGACGGCCATGCAGGCCATCGTATGGGCTCAGAGTCTGACTCCTACGCCGCGCGCTGCAAGCCGCGCGCTCGTATAGGATTTCGCGCGATGCGCAGCAAGATCCAGAAGAGCACTCGCCAGGCCGCCCGGCTGAGCCGACTCGTGCTCGCGATCGGCTGGGTCAGCGCCGTCTGCCTCACCCTGGCCCCGAGCGCGATGGCCGCGGCCGCCGACGGCCGTGGCTGGTGGGGCGAGGTCAACGACAAGGTCGTAACCACCTTCGGCTTCATCCTGATCGGCGGCTTCCCGCTGCTGATCGGCATCTTCAGCCTGATCCAGTGGCGACTCGACAAGCGCAAAGAAGCGCGCAAAGCAGCCGAGAAAGCGCTGCTTGCCGAGGCCAACTGGCACGGCGGCTGGTGAGCGGCGTCCGCTACGAGCGGACGGGCACCACAGCGCTGATCACGATCGAGCGCCCGGAGCGACGCAACGCGATTGACGGCCCGACCGCCAGCGCCCTGCACGAGGCATTCCTGCGCTTCGAGTCCGAAGCGGACGCGCTCACGCTCGTGCTCACCGGCGCGGGCGAGCAGGCCTTCTGCGCCGGCGCGGACCTCAAGGCCGTGGAGACATTCGCCGATCGCCTGCAGGCGCCCGAGGGCCCCCTCGGCTTCACCCGCCTGACCCCCTCCAAGCCGACGATCGCCGCGATCTCCGGCTACGCCCTGGCCGGCGGCCTGGAGCTCGCGCTGTGGTGCGATCTGAGAATCGCCGCGGAGGGCGCGCGGCTCGGGTTCACCGAGCGCCGCTTCGGCGTGCCGCTGATCGACGGCGGCACCCAGCGGCTGCCGCGCATCGTCGGCCTCGGGCGCGCGCTCGACCTGATCCTCACCGGCCGGATCCTCGAGGCGCAGGAGGCGCTGTCGATCGGGCTGCTGACCGAGGTCGTGCCGCCAGGCCAGCACCTGCAACGCGCACTGGCGCTCGCCGAGGGGCTCGCCCGCTTCCCGCAGCGGACGATGCTCGCCGACAGGCGCACCGCGATCGAGGGGCAGGGCCTGCGCCTCGCCGACGGCCTCGCGCTGGAGGCAAAGGCGGGCCCACAGACCTTCGCCGACGCCCTGGCCGGCGCGCAGCGCTTCGCCTCCGGCGAGGGTCGCGGCGGCGCCGGTGCCGGTGCCTGACACTTCACCCGGCACCACATCGCCTATCCTCGCCTGACATGGCCTACTTCGTTACCGGCGCAACAGGGTTCATAGGCCACCACCTGCTCGAAGCGCTGCTGCGCCGCGACGGGGATGTCTACGTGCTGATCCGCGAGCGCTCGCAGGGCAAGCTCGCCGAGCAGCTCGACATGATGGAGCGTCGCGCGCCCGGCTTGCCGATAGAGCGCGTCCAGCCGGTGATCGGCGACCTGCGCAAGCCGCTGCTCGGGCTCGAGGTCGATCAGGTCCAGGAGCTGCGCGGCAAGATCGACCACTTCTTCCACCTCGCGGCCATCTACGACATGACCGCGCCGGCGCAGCGCAACATCGCCGTCAACGTCGGCGGCACCTCGCACGCGGTCGAGCTGGCGCGCTCGCTGGAGGTCGGCTGCCTGCACCACGTCTCCTCGATCGCGGTCGCGGGCACCAAGAAGGGCCTCTTCAGCGAGGACGCCTTCGACGAGGGCCAGCGGCTGCCATCGCCGTACCACAAGACGAAGTTCGAGTCTGAGCGGATCGTGCGCGAGCAGCCCTATGTGCCCTGGCGCGTCTACCGACCCGCGGTCGTGGTCGGCGACTCGCGGACCGGCGAGATGGACAAGATCGATGGTCCCTACTACTTCTTCAAGTCGATCCAGATGATGCGCCACTTCATCCCGGAGTGGCTGCCGCTGATCGGCCTCGACCTCGGCAGGACGAACATCGTGCCCGTCAACTGGGTCTCGGCTGCGATCGACCACATCGCGCACAAGCGCGGCCTCGACGGCCGCGCCTTTCACCTCACCGACCCGCGCTCGATCAGGATCGACCGTGTCTTCAACCTGCTCGCCGAGGCCGCCCACGCGCCGCGCTTCGCGCTCAGCCTCGACAAGCGGCTGCTCGCGCCGGTGCCCAAGACGCCACTGTCGCTCGCGGGGCGCCTGCCGCTGATAAGCCAGGCGCGCAAGCTCGCGCTCAAAGAGCTCGGCATCCCCGGGGAGGTGCTCTCCCACATCGACCTCGTGCCCGAGTTCGACACGCGCGAGACGCGCAGGGCGCTTGCCGGCACGACTTTCGAGACGCCACCACCGTTTGAGAACTACGTCACGCGGCTGTGGGACTACTGGGAGCGCGACATGGACCCGGACATCGATCGTTCGCGAACCCTGCGCGAGGCCGTCGCGGCGCGCCAGGTCCTGATCACCGGCGCCTCCTCCGGGATCGGCAAGGCCACCGCGCTGAAGATCGCGGCCGCGGGCGGGGTGCCGCTGCTGGTCGCGCGCAACGTCGAGAAGCTCGAGGAGGTGCGGGCCGAGATCGTCGCCTCCGGCGGCACCGCCTACGTCTACGCCGCCGACATCTCCGACATGGACGACGTCGAACGGCTGCTGGAGCGCGTGCTCGCAGACCACGGACACGTGGACATGCTCGTCAACAACGCGGGCCGCTCGATCAGGCGCTCGGTCGCGCTCAGCTACGAGCGCTTCCACGACTACGAACGCACGATGCAGCTCAACTACTTCGGCGCGGTCAAGCTGATCCTGGGGCTGCTGCCCTCGATGCGGCAGCGCGGCCGCGGCCACATCGTCAACGTCTCCTCGATCGGCGTGCAGACAAACCCGCCGCGCTTCTCGGCCTACGTCGCCTCCAAGGCCGCGCTCGACGCCTTCACGCGGGTCGTGGCCTCGGAGGTGATCGGCGACGGGGTGACGTTCACCACGATCCACATGCCGCTCGTGCGCACGCCGATGATCGCGCCGACGAAGATGTACAGCGCCTTCCCCACGATCAGCCCCGACGACGCGGCGGAGATGATCTGCGAGGCGCTTCGCACCCGCCGCAAGCACATCGGCACCCGCCTCGGCACCGTCGGCGAGGTCGCCTACGCGCTCTCCCCGAAGGCCGTGGATCGGATCCTGCACCTCGCCTACCGGGTCTTCCCCGACTCCGCCGCGGCCAAGGGCCAGCGCGAGCAGATCGAGGAGCGCGCCTCCTTCGAGCAGATCGCGATGGCGAACCTGATGCGAGGGGTGCACTGGTGAAAGAGCTCGCCGAGGGCGTCCACATGCTCAGCGGGTTTCCGCCCAACGCGATCAACGTCTATCTCGTCGGTGAGACCCTGATCGACGCCGGCACGCGCCAGGCCGAGAAACGGATCGTGCGCCAGATCGGCGGCCGCACGCTCACCACCCACGCGCTCACCCACGCCCACCCCGACCACCAGGGATCGAGCCACGCGATCTGCGAACGCTTCGGCATCCCGCTGTGGTGCGGCCAAGACGACGTGCCCGCGGTTGAGCGCGCCGGTGGAGTGTTCAATCCGAAGGCGCCCGCGTGGCTCAACAAGGCGCAGCAGCGGTTCTGGACGGGGCCGCCGCACCCCGTCGCGCGTGCGCTGACCGAGGGAGACGAGGTCGAAGGCTTCACGGTGCTCGAGGTCCCGGGCCACTCGCGCGGTCACATCGCCTTCTGGCGCGAGTCCGACAGGGTGCTGATTCTCGGCGACGTGCTCGGCAACATGAACATGATGACCGGCGTGCCGGGCCTCAACGCGCCGCCGGACATGTTCACGCCGGACCCCGCGCGCAACCGCGCCTCCGCCCGCCGGCTGGCGGCGCTGCGACCGGCGCTGGCCTGCTTTGGGCACGGCGCGCCGCTGCGCGACCCGGACCGAATCGCCGACTTCGTGGCCACCCTGCCGGCTTGAGCGAGATGCAGAGCATCTTCGCGGCGCAGGATGGCCGCTTCGTGCCCACGCCGTTCGCGCGCGGCCCGTGGGATCCCGGCGCGCTGCACGGCGGCGCCGCCGCGGCGCTGATCGTCGATGAGATCGAGCGCCTGCACCCCACGCCGGCGCTGCGCACCGCACGGCTCTCGTTCCAGTTCCTGCGCCCGGTCCCCTCAAAGCCGCTGAGCCTGAGCACCGAGGTCGTGCGCCCCGGACGCAGGGTCCAGGAGATATCCGCCGAGTTGCGCAGCGAGGACACGCTCGTCTGCAGGGCCAAAGCGCTGCGCGTGCAGGCGCTGGCGGCCGACCTGCCGCAACGCGAGCCGACGGGCGAGCACGACCGCCCGCCGCGAGAGGACATGCCCGGCCCGCAAGACGGCAACGCCGTGCGCTTCGCGCTCGATGACCCCGCCGCACCGAGCTTTGCGACCGCGATGGACATGCGCTGGCTGACCGAGCCATTCTCCCTCGGTCCGGGACGGGTCTGGATGCGACTGCGGATGCCGCTGCTGCCGGAGCGCCCCGCGAGCCCGCTCGCGCTGCTGGCCGCGGTCTGCGACTTCGGCAACGGCGTCAGACTCCGAGCTGCGCTTCGACCGGTATGTGTTCATCAACGCCGATCTCACCCTGCACCTGCATCGCCTCCCGCAGGGTCAGTGGGCGGGGATCGACGCCCACACCAAGCTCGCGCCGGACGGCGCCGGCCTGGCGCAGAGCATCGCCCACGACGCTCACGGCTCGGTCGGGCGGGCCTTCCAGTCGCTCGTGGTCCAGCCGCGGTAGTTGCCGACGCAACCATTTCTGTTATGGTTGGTCCACCAGCAATCATCGACCCTACGCGATCGGCTTGCCGATCGAAGGAGACCAACATGTCAGCAGACACCGGGACCGTTGCAACCGCCCTGCCCACCGGGACCTGGACGGTAAATCCGATCCACTCCAACGTCGAGTTCTCGGTCAAGCACGTCGGCATCGCCACCGTCAAAGGCCGCTTCAACCAGTTCGAGGGAACGCTCGAGGTCGGCCCGCAGGGCGCCGTCGGCTACGGCTCGGTCGAGGTCCAGAGCATCGACACCGGCGAGCCGCAGCGCGATGACCATCTCCGCTCCGCCGACTTCTTCGACGTCGCCAGCTTCCCCAAGATCGAGTTCCGCTCGACCGAGATCAAGACCGATGGCGAGGATGTCGCGATCACGGGCGAGATCACGATCCACGGCGTGACCAAAACGATCACGCTGCAGGGCGAGATCGAAGGCTCCGGGGCGGACCATCTGGGCAACGAGCGCGTCGGCCTCTCCGCCAGCGCTCAGATCAAGCGCTCGGACTTCGACATGCGCTTCAACGCCGCGCTCGGCTCGGGCAACCTCGTCGTCTCCGACAAGGTCAAGATCCAGGTCGACGTTTCCGCGGTCAAGAGCGCCTGAGCGGCCGGCGCGGGGCGCTCCGATTCAGCGCCCCGCCTCGCTCAGCAGCGCCACCTCGGCCTCGGTGAGCGTGAGGCTCGCAAGCGGCAGCAGGTCCTGCAACTGCGCGACCGTGCGGGCGCTTGCGATCGGCGTGGCGACCGTCGGCTGCGCCGCCAGCCAGGCGAGCGCGACCGCCGCGATGGTGGTCTCATGCGCGGAGGAGACCCGATCGAGCACATCGAGCACGCGCAGGCCGTGCTCGTCCATGTAGGAGGTGGCGCGCTGCGCGCGCGTGCTCTGCACCGCCTGCCCGCCCGGCCGGTACTTGCCCGTGAGGAAGCCCTGAGCCAGCGCGAAGTAGGGCAGGCTGGGCAGGCCGCGCGCCTGGCAGAGCTCCTGCAGCGGGCCCTCGTACTCGTCACGCACGACGAGGTTGTAATGCGGCTGCAGCGCCTGGTAGGAAGCCAGGCCCTCCCGTTCTGAGATATCGAGCGCCTGGGCGAGCCGATCGGCGCTGTAGTTGGAGGCAGCTATGTAGCGCGCCTTGCCCTGCTTGACCAGCGCATCGAAAGCGCCGAGCGTCTGCTCGAGCGGCGTATCCGGATCGTCCTTGTGGGCGTAGTAGAGGTCGATCCTGTCGGTCCGCAGACGACGCAGCGACTCCTCGGCGCCCTGTGCCACCTGTGTCGGCGAGAGCCCGGCGTCCTGCCCCATCCCCACCTTGGTCGCAAGCACGATCTTCTCGCGATTGCCGCGCGAGGCCATCCAGCTCCCGATGATCTCCTCAGAGGCGCCGCCGGCATAGATGTTCGCGGTGTCGATGAAGTTCCCGCCCGCGGCCACGTAGGCGTCGAGCACCTCGTAGGACTGCTGCGTCTCAGCGCTGCGGCCGAACACGTTGCCGCCGAGGCACAGCGAGAAGACATCGAGATCGGAGGCTCCGAGCAGCACGGACAGCAGCGTAGCGAAGGCTTGAGGACTCTCTGACCCTACGTAGATCCCCGCCCCCGCGCCACCGCAAAGGCCGGATGATTGCGATCGGCCGCTGGGCTACGTTCAAGACTCGAAACGCAGCACACCGGGAGCCCGCACAGACGTGAGCGACTTCAGCAGTGGACCGAACGGGAGGATCTTCACCGACCGCCACCAGGCGGGCCGAGCGCTGGCCGAGCGGATCCTCGAGCTCGACGCGCAACGGATAGCTGCCGGCGATCGCGCGATCGTCGAGCGCTCCACGCCTGCAGTCGTGCTCGCGCTCCCCCGCGGCGGAGTCCCCGTCGGCTTCGAGGTTGCAGCCGCGCTGGGCGCACCGCTCGACGTGCTGCTGGCGCGCAAGATCGGCGCGCCCGGCAACCCGGAGCTTGGCATGGGTGCCGTCGCCGAGGGCAGCGTGAGGGTGCTCGGCGAGGACGTGATGCATGATCTGCTCGTCAGCCATGAGGAGCTCGAGCACAGCGTCGCCGGCGCCGAAGCGGAGATGCGCAGGCGGGTGCGGCTCTATCGCGACGACCGCGCTCCGCTCGCGCTCGAGGGCCGGACAGCGATCATCGTCGACGACGGCCTTGCCACCGGCGGCACCGCCCGCGCGGCGATCCGCGCCGCCAGGGCCAGGGGCGCCGCCCATGTGGTGCTGGCGACGCCGGTGGGCGCTCACAGCACCGTGCAGGCGCTCTCGGCGGAGGCAGACGAGGTCATCTGCCTGCTGGAGCCAGAGCCGATGTGGGCGATCGGCATGTGGTATCGCGACTTCAGCCAGGTACCAGATCACGAGGTGCTCACGCTGCTCGCGCAGGCCCGGGATCGCACAAGACCCGGACAGGCATCACCCTCCTCCAAGGTGGGCCCCGACGCGGGCGCAGCCGATGAGCAGCCGCGCCGCTCGCAGGTGAAGATCCCTTACGAAGACGGCCTCTCGGCGATCGGAGACCTGACCATCCCCGGGGACTGCCATTGCCTGGTTCTGTTCGCACACGGCAGCGGCAGCGGCCGGGCAAGCCCCCGCAACCGCCAGGTCGCTGCCGCGCTCGGCGCCTACGGCATCGGCACACTGCTGTTCGACCTGCTCAGCGCCGAGGAGGAGCGCCAGCGCGCGAAGGTCTTCGACATCTCCCTGCTCTCCAGTCGCCTGACGCAGGCGACGCTGTGGGCGCGCGCGCAGCCAGAGCTCGCCGACCTGCCGATCGGGTACTTCGGCGCCAGCACCGGCGCCGCCGCGGCGCTACTCAGCGCGGCCGACCTCGACGGCCAGATCGGCGCGGTCGTCTCGCGCGGCGGTCGCCCCGACCTGGCCACTCCGCGCCTTGGCGAGATCGCCGTCCCGGTGCTGCTGATCGTCGGCGGCGCGGACCCTGTCGTGCTCGACCTCAACAGACAGGCGCTGCAGCGGCTGGACGGCCTGGTCCAGTTGGAGGTGATCCCGGGCGCAACCCACCTCTTCGAGGAGCCGGGCGCGCTGGAGCAGGTGGCACGGCTTGCCGGCCAATGGCTGAGCAGCCACCTAAGAGGCCGATAGGCGGCGCGATGCTGCGTCCTCGCTCGCTCACGTACTGTGAACGCCACGCTCGCCGCGTCCTTGCCTCGCTTGCTTCTCGGCCTCTTACGCTAATCCCTCCGAAGCTGACCTCAGACGGTGACCTCAGACGGGTCGTATGCGCGCGCTCGTACCCTCGGCCAGCCAGGCGGACGCCCCCTTTTTGCCGGCAGCCATGCGCAGGCGCTGGTAGAGGTCATCGTCGAGGCTGATGCTGATCTTCGCCATCGGGAGCGATGGTAGTACCGCTGGTACTACCGCACGGGTCTTTTGCATGGTGCTTCTCCAGCGACAGGCGTCTGCCGTGGGCCCGGACAGCTCACGCCCCGTTCAATCCACCGACCCCGCAGGAACGACCCATTCGCAGGGCTGCCCCGTCACCGTCGCGATCCGATCGAAATCCGTGTCGTAGTGGAGAATCGTCAGCCCGCGCCTCTCAGCCGCGGCAGCAACGAGCAGGTCGGGGATCTTCCGCCCCCGCTGATGCCGGGCCGCGAGCATGCGCTGAACCTGCAGCGCGCGGCGCACGTGCTCGTCCGTGCTCTGGAGTGGCTCGAAGACCTCGAGCGCGCCCGCCAGGCGATCCCACTCGGCGGAGTTGCGCGCCGAGAAGCCGATCTCGAGGTCGCTGATGCTCGCGCGCGCAAGCTCCCCCCGCTCCGCTATCGCCTCGATCGCCTCTCGGACCGTGGGCTCGCGCAGGCGAGTGAGCACGCTCGTGTCCAGCAGATGCGTCAGCGCCATGCCTGCTCGCGCGGAGCGAGATCGGCGCCGGCGAGCACGTCCAGGGCCTCCCTGACCGTTGCCCCACGCTCCCCGCTGACCTGGGCAAGCGCACGGTTGACCGTCTCCTTGATCGTCGCAGTGCCGAGGGTCGCCTTCGCGGCCCGCAGCGCCGGCTCGTCTATGTCCACCAGGTGCTTTGCCATCGCGCCCAGCAGTATATATGCACGCCTGGCGATATATACGCCCAGGCCGTTCCGAAGTCCAACTTCCTTTGGAGATGCGTTCATGGAGCAAATGCTCCCGCTTGCTTGGGATGGAACGCACAGGCGCGCAGGTCAAGCCGCCTGCGAGAACCAGCGCCCGCTGATCAGGTCGTGGTAGACGACGAGGTTGCACCTCCCCCACGCACCGCGCTCCCGGCGCAGGCGCGACCGCGATCGGCTCTCCCGCCAGCGGCTTCACACCGCCGGCGGCGACCGCGAGCTCGAAGCGGGGCATGTGGAGGCAGACGATCATTTAGGCGAACGTATGTTCGCACACGATGGCGCCCGCTTCGCCCTGGACGAACCATTATGCTGATCGAGGAGGTTTGGGGATGCTCACGATGCGACAGCTCCGGGGATTTATTGCCGCATGCGCGCGGCCGGCAGCAGCCACGGCCGACGCGATCGATCGCGGGCGTCTGCAACTGCTGGCCACCGCGCTTCTCGCTGCCACCCTGTCTCTCGTCCTCGCCGCGCCAACCCATGCGGAAGGCCTCGAAGAACCGGGCTGCCGCCCGTGGGTATGCCGCCCCTCGACCGCGGGTGCCGCAGTACTCGAAGGCGTGGTCGGACGCAGCCCCAATGCCGCGACTCAATTTGAATCTTCCCACGCGCGCTTGGTCTATCGCACGGCCGAATACAGCCGGGAAGCCGACGGCACCTACGGAGCACCGCGCTTCGGCACGCCGCACGTTGTGAAGCTCACCGAATCGGGCGCATTCAAGCTATCACTGCCGGCATGCAGCCCGACCGCTCGCGTCTTCGGCTGCGTGGGCGGCGAATACGAAGCGTATGCGACCTACAACGGCACGCCTTGCAACGAATACAACGTGTACGTCCTCATGACAGTCGGGGAGGTCAATCAGGTACCCGCGAGCAGCCTGGCCTGCACGCCGCCGAAGCCTTCAAAGCCCAAGCACAAGAAGGGCAAGCACAAGAAGGGCAAGCAAGCCAAGCACCGCCGCTAGCGAGCGGACGCCCCGCTAGTCCATCCCCAGCGGCCCGGTGGCGGCGCCGCTGAGGAACTGCCGCACGAACGGGTTCTCAGAGGAGAACATCTGCTCTGCGGTTCCGGACTCCACGATCCGGCCGCGCCACAGCAGCGCGATGTACTCGCCGATCTGACGCGCCGAGGCGATGTTGTGGGTGACGACCAGATAGGTGCCGCCGTGCTGTTGGTGCATCTCCTGGATCAGGTCGCAGAGCAGCGCCGTGCGCACCGGGTCCAGCCCGGAGTCGGGCTCGTCGAAGATCACGATGTCCGGTTCCATCACAAGCGCCCGCGCGAAGCCGGCGCGCTTGCGCATGCCGCCGGAGAGCTGGGAGGGCATGTCTTCGATCGCCTCGGAGAGGCCGACGTCGGCCAGGCGCTCCCTGACGGTTTCGGTGATCTGGGACTCGGAGTAGTCGGTGTGCTGGCGCAGCGGGAAGGCGACGTTGTCGAAGACGTTCATCGAGCCGAAGAGCGCGCCGTCCTGGAAGAGGACGCCGATCCTGCGGCGCATGTGCAGCAGCTGCGGCAGCGTCATCTTCGGCACCGACTCGCCGTGCACGAGGATCTCGCCCGAGTCGGGGAACATCAGGCCGATCAGGTGCTTGATCAGCACGCTCTTGCCTGTGCCCGACGGCCCGAGCACGACGGTGATCGTGTCGTCGGGGAAGGAGACGTTCAGTCCGTTCAGGACCGGCACGCCCGCCAGCCGCTTGACCACGTCGGTGCAGCGGATCGACCAGCGCGTCTCCTGCCCGTCCACCTGCTCGGGCTGGACCGGCTGGACGGAGTGGTAGCGGAAGTCCTCGCCGTCGTCAACCGCGTCGCTCTCGTGCTCGATCGTCTCGCCGCTGTCCATGTCCTCGATGCTACCTCGGGGGACGGGCGCCGCCGCACGCGGCTGCGCGTTGATTACTTGGAGTAGGTGACATGCGGGAACTGGCTGCTCTTGCCGTTGAACGTGAATGGTTCCTGTTGCTTGCAGCCGGGTGCCGGCACGGAGTTGGTCGTGCTGCCCGGCGCGTTGCCGACTTTGTAGTGGATCAGTTCGTTGATGAGTTCTTCGGAGACGTTTTCGTTGG
Source organism: uncultured Actinomycetota bacterium (assembly GCA_963725915.1). Lineage (GTDB taxonomy): Bacteria > Actinomycetota > Thermoleophilia > Solirubrobacterales > Solirubrobacteraceae > Palsa-744. The sequence continues at coordinate 105,107 of CAVSAL010000006.1, forward strand.
CGGGACCTTCAATGATCGGCGCCGAGTCGGCGCAGTTGGCCGCGCTGAACACCGACAGGCCGCTGCCGAGCAGGCTGAAGGCGCCCGAGTGCGAGTACGCGTTGGCGCGGTTGGTGCCGATCCGATTCGAGAAGACGGCGAGCGATTCGGGGCCAATGTGCTGCGAGGCGCGCAGGTAGCGGGGCCTGACGCCTTGCAGTTCGGGCACATTCGTGACGTTCGTCTTCGCCTCGCTCGCGGCCGTGAAGTTGGCGAAGAACGCTTCGACTGTAGGCAGGTATTCGCTCGTGTACTGCAGGAACGGATCGAAGTTGTGCAGCACCGGACGCAGCGCTGCCAGCACCGGGGTCGTCAGTTCCAGCGACTTGCCGACGTCCGGCAGGCCGCGCTTGCCCGCAGCGCTCAGCGGCCCAAACGCGGTCATCAGGGAGTCGAACTGGGGCGCGAAGCTCTCCGCGCTGTGCAGCAGCGGCGTCAAGGCGCGCTCGCCCGGCTGCAGCGCAACCAGCAGCGGGCTGGCTTCTCCAGCCAAGCGGTTGAGGCTGTGCAGACCCGTTTCGCTGTTTCGCTCCAGAGCGGGCAGTTCGCGCCAGACATCGGCGAACTCGGAGCTGGCGGCTGCCGCGGGCTTCAGCGCGGCATTGCCATTGGCGATCAGATCTTCGAGCTGTTTGTTGCGTTCGGTCAGCGCATCGAACACCTGCCCTGTGTTGCGCACGAATGCGCTGACCGCGCCCGACTCGCTGTTCAGGATGCCGAGCAGCCGGTTGCCGCCTTCGAGGAACCGAGGCAGCGTGGCGAACGAGAGGTTGATCGCTTCGCCCTGGCCGTTGAAGCTTTCGGCCAGCGACTGCATCCAGACCCGGAAGGACCGCCTTACTTTGGGGTTGAAGGTGTTGAGGATGTCGTCGAGCGTCACGATCGGTTCGACGTTGGCCTGCGCGAGACGCGCTTCGTTTGGCAGCGCCGGCGCCTGGCTGCTGCCCGGCGTGATTTCGACGTAGGTCTCGCCCAGCAGCGTCTTGATGCGCAGCTGCGCGCGGTCGTCGATGCGCAGCGGCGCATAGCGGCTTTCGATTTCCATCGTCGCCTGCGTGTCGTTGGCACCGTCGAGCTTGAGGCTGACGACATGCCCGACCGCCACGCCGTTGATCTTGACTTCCGACTGTTCCGCCAGCGCGAGCGTGCGCGGGAAGTCGGCCGTGAAGCGGTAACCCTTCGGCTTCAGCGGCACCGGGCCGCCGAAGGACTGCCAGAGGAACAGCAGCAGCCCGAAGCAGCTGAGCGCGAACAGGGCGATCACGAGGATGTTGGCGAGCGTGGGCGCGCGCTTCTGCATCTCAGTGGCCTCCCCCTGCGCCGCGCCTCGCCTGCGAGGGCGCGGGCGCCGTCTGCCCTGCCGCACGACTGGCCGCGGCATGTGCCGTGCTGGAAGACGCCTTCGTGGCGCTCGCCGGTGGCTTGATCCCGTGCGCTTCGCACTCCTGCGCAGTCGGCGGGTTGAGCAGATGGTCGATGATTCTCACGGCCGGATCGACTTCGGCCACGCCGACGATGAATCTCGCGAGTTCGCAGTTGTAGTAGAGCAGCGTGTTGCCCACCGGCCCGTTGGCGTCCGAGCTGCCGACCGCGCTGTTGAAGTCGTGGTTGGCCCAGTCGAGGAAGAACAGGAAGCCTGCCTGCTTGGGCCCGGGGTTGTAGCCGAGCTCGTTGAAGAGTTCGTTGAGCACCTGGAAGCTGCTCGACAGTTCCGGCAGCGCCTTGTTGAAGGTCTTGGTCGCCGGCGTGACCCGCTGCAGATACGGCAGCGCTTCTCGCGTGAAGGGCGCGATCTCGTTCTTGATCACCGGCGTGCTGCTTTCGAACAGCTGCTTGGCCGCCTTCTGCGCGGGCGCGAGCGAGACGGCGGTGGGGTGCAGCTTGGTCAGCGTCGGCGCGATCAGGTTGGCCGCCGTGGCGAGCGAGCCGAGCCCCTTGTTGGTCTTCTTCAGCGCCCCGGGCAGTCCGCGCAGCGTCTGTTCCACGGCGACCTGCTGCCTGGAGAAGACCGTGAAGACGCGGTTGGAGGCGTCGATTGCCGCGGAGAGCTGCGTGTCCTTGTTGCCGATCGCGGTCATCAGCAGCTGGAAGTTGTGGATCGCGTCTTCGATGTTGCGGTGGCGCACCTGCAGTTCGCTGGTGATCTTCTGGATGTCGCGCGTGAGCGGGTCGAAGCGCCTGAAGTCGGCCGACAGGTTGCGTCCGTTGTCCTTCAGCGCGACGCCGGCGCTCGCCAGCAGCTCCTGCAGGTAGGAGCGCGTTTCGGCGTCAAGCGCCGCCAGCAGCTGACTGAAGTCGGCGTCGGGCGCGGTCTGCGCCAGCGAGAACGTCTCCCCCGAGCGCACGGCGCCCGCCTTGGGCAACCCCGGAGTGATCTGGATCGTCTCGTCCTTCAACTGCGTCTTCGGCCGCATGATCAGCGCCGCGTCGCGATAGATGTATTTCGCGTACTTGGGCGTGATCTCCATCGTCACGAGCGCGACGTTGTTGTGCAGTTGCACTGCGCCGATTTCGCCCACCTTCGCCCCGGCGATCGTGACCGGCTGGCCCTGCCCCGGCGTGAGCGCGTCGCCGGCCTGGAATTCGGCCTTCAGCACGAAGTGGCTGCGCCCGAAGACCGGCACCCAGCCGGGCAGCGAGAGCCGCTCCTGGGAGAGGATGTAGCCGCCGATCAGGGCCGCGAGCACGACCATGCCGACCACGGCGGCGAAGGCGCCGCTGTAGCGGGTGATCTGGTCGCGGATGCCACGGCCGGCGTCGTTGGCCTCGGGGCTCATCATTGCGCTCCGTCCGCCGGCCCGGAGGCGAGCGGACCGTTGACGTTGGGCGGCTTCTGGGTCGAGCACTTCACCAGCGGTTTGTACGGCGGCTCGATTTCGGGGAAGGCCGGGCGCGTGCCTTCGGGCGCCAGCGTGGCGTGACCGATCAGCTTGACGCCCGTGGCCTTGTAGCCGAGGATCCGGGTGGGCTGGGAGATGATCGTGTGACCGCCGCCCCCGGCCAGCGCACGCAGGTAGTTCCCGTTGCCGTCGAAGTTCTGGCTCAACCCGCCAAGGCCGGCGAGCGCGTACCAGAATTCTTCGTTGACCTTTGCGCCGGAGGTGGCCGCCCCGTCCAGAAGCTTCGCGTTGCCGGCCGGATAGAACACCTTGGTCAGGCATTCGCTGAACTCGTTGTTTTCCTTGAAGAGTCCCTGGGTCCCTCCAACCAGACTCGCAAGTTCGGGCGCGGCTTCGCTGAGGCTCTTGGCCACGCCGCCGAGCTCGTCGGGCTGTAGCAGCGAGCGCAGCTGCGCGATCCACGGCAGCGCCGCCGTGGAGGACTGGGCCGTCTCTTCGATGCCGGGCGCGATCGCATTGGAGAAGGAGGCGATCGGCTGCTCGGCGCGATGCAGCGCCGCGAAGCCGCGATCGAGCGAGCGCGCCGCACCCGGCAGTTCCGCGAGGGCCGCTTTGACGCTGCTCGCGTTGGCCGCGATCGAGCCGAGGGTGGTGTTGAAGTGCCCCACCCATTCGCCGAGAGCCTGCTCGTGGACGTTCAGCGCCTTGGTGACCTTGTCCAGGCCGGCGATCAACTTGGAGATGTCGTGCGCTTCGACGCCGCCCAGCGCCTGCTGGACGATCGCGCCGCCCTTCAATGCGCCGAGGCCGTAGTGGGCGGCGTCTTTGAGCGCTTCCGCCGCGGTCAAACCCTGCACTTCGGGTGCCTGGGTGGCGTCTTCGGCCGCCGTCGGCTTGTGCGTCAGCGCTTCGCCGTAGCCCTGCAGGAAGTACTGGAGGTTGGCGCGCGTGCTGGTGTTGAGCGCGTCGAGCACCTGGTCGATCTGCACCGGCACGGCTGTTTGGGAGATCGGGATCGTGTGCCCGGAGGAGACAGTCGGCGAGGCCGGGCTGCCCGGCTGCAGTTCGACGTACCAGCTGCCTTCCAGGAACAGGCGCGGGCGGATCTTCAGCAGGGCGTCTTCGTGGATCGGCAGGCCGTTTTCAGAGAGTTCCATCGTCACCACGCTGGCGTGGCCGTCGCGTTCCACCGAGGAGACCTGCCCGATGGAGACGCCCGCGATCCGCACGGGCGACTTCGGCGAGATGTTCTGGGCCGAGCTGAAGACCGCCTTCAACCGGAAGCCGTGCGTGAACGGAATGTGCTTGGAGAAGCCGAAGTAGACCGCGACGGCGATCACCAGTATCAGCACGATGCCGAACCGCACCGGGTTGGAGCGGCGCAGGTCAACCACCGGGACCGTGTCGCGACGGCTCCAGAAACGAAGGCCGCTCATTTGCCGCCCTTCTTTTTGATGATTCCGAGTTCTTCCTGGACGGATTCTGAGTATTCGTGGCCGAGGGCGTTGAGCTTGCGTTCCGGTTTTTCCGTGGCGTTGTTGGCGCTCGCCGCCTTGCCGATTTCGGTCCGTCCTTCCGTGTATGCCTCGTTGCCCGCTTCACACGTGGCGACGTTGGGGTATGCGTTGTAGTGCAGGTGATTGGTGAGCGCCAGCCGCGGCGGGTGGGTGTTGGGCACGACTTCTTCAGATGGCCCGTTCGCCGGTTCAGAGGCCGGGTACCCCTCGTTGTTCGGCCCGCTCGGGGGGAGCACGGGCAGAACGCGCGCGACGGTGCCGACGCCGATGCTCTCCGAGAGCAGGCTTGCGACGTTGCGGAACGTCAAGGTGAGGTAGCTGCACTTGGTCTGCTCGGCCGCCACCCCCTTGACCAGCGGACCGCCAAGCGTCGCGGTGTGCGTGAAGTCTTCCAGCGCGGCCGAGACGATCGGGTCTTCTGAGAACTTCTGCAGCGCCTGCGCAGCCGAGGCGAGCTCGCTGTTCAGCGACTGCGCCGCTTGCAGATTGACCGCACCGACCTTGAAAGCGTGCCCAAGTGGCGGCGCCGCGATCCGCAGCGCCGCCGCGCTCGGACGCAGCAGGCGCATGAACTCGGTGTTCAACTCGATGAATTTGGCCTGGTAGCGCAGCGAATAGGTCGCCGTCTTCAGCGAGGACGGCCCGCCTTCGATCGACGCTTCGAGCGAGGAGGCCACACCGGCCCAGGCTCCGAAGAACGTGTTCAGGTCCGCGTAGAGTTCGCCCTGCTGGCCGGCGACCGGAGCGGATTCTTTGGAGGCACGGTCCAGCGCCGGGAAGAACCCGGCCAGGTCGGTCTTCGAGGAAGCAAGATTGTGCGCAACCGGAGTCAGGCGCTTGACCAGCGGCTTGAGCGTGCCGAGCGCTTCGTTGAGGTCCAGCCCACGACCCGCAAGACCGGCGCTGAATTCGTCCAGGTTGCGCTGGCTGTCCACGCGCGCCTGCTTGTTGAACATGTCGAAGAATTCGCCGATGTCCACCTGTTCGTGCACCTGCGAGATCGGGATCTCGCCCCCCGGCGGGATCGTGCGCTTGGATTCTCCGCGTTCCAGCGCCAGGTACTTCAGGCCAACCGGTGAGATCGACGGCACGATCGCGCTCGTGTCCGCGGGCAGCGGCTGCACGGCCTTTTCGAGCTTGAGATAGGCATAGACGACGACGTGCCCGTTGCGCTCCTGCACCGGCACGAGCTTTTCCACGATCCCGACGCGGGAGCCGCCGATGCGCACATCGTTGCCGGGGAACAGGTTCGCAGCGCTCTGCAGTTGCACCCTGATGTCGTAGGTCGGCGTGAACGGCAGGCCGTGGTTGGCGTTGTAGGAGATGTAGACGGCCACGACCACGATCAGCGTCGTAACGGCGCCGATCAGCAGCGGGCTGCCCGCCAGCGATCCTCTTCTGCGGTTCATGCTCGCGCCTGCCTCATGGAACCTCCGAGGGGTCGCAGCCGAGCAGACCTTCGTCGGTGAACGGCGAGGAGCCGTCTTCCGCCGGCTGGGTCGCAGCGCCCGGACAGCGTCGCAGCTGTTTGAGGCTCAGTCCTTCGAGGCCTTCGGCCGGTTGCTTGACGGGCGTGAGTTTGTTGCCTTTCTCTGCGAAGTTGGCAAAGGCCGGGCTCACGCTCACGTACTGGCCGTCTGCGTCGCGGTAGCCGGCCACCTGGCCAAACGTGCGGAAGAGACCGATCAGGTCCGGCGCGTAGGGGCCGAAGAACCTCGTGATCGGCACCGATTCTTCCAGCGCCTTGACGTTGTTCGGCGAGGCGGTCTGCAGCGTCTTGTAGAGGTCGGGGAACGCGCGCGCCAGGTCGGTGAGGTCGTTGTTCGGTCCCGGCTTTGAGATCGCGCTGCTGAGCTGGGCTGTGACCGGCGTGCCCTCTTCGAACAGGCCGCGCAGCTGGGTGAAGAACGGCGCAAGCGTCTTGGCGGTGGGCTTGGTGGCGTCCAGGAGTCGCCGCAGCGCCGCGACCGTGGTGGGCAGTCCGACGAAGGCGGCGTTGCCTTCGTGCAACGCCTGCGGCAGCGCCTTCAGGCCCGTTTCGAAGCTCTGCGCCTGCGAGGCGATCGCGCCGAAGGTCGTGCCCGCGTTGCGCACGAGGCTGGCCAGTTCGACGCGGTGGTCGGCAAGCGTTGTAAGCGCCTTGGCGCCTTCGACCAGGAAGGAGGTGAAGGTCGGTTCTTCGCGCAGCAGCTCGTGGAAGATCCGGTTGGTGGCGGCCAGCGCGGGGCTGAAGTACGGGGTCGCCTCGTTTATCTCCTTGCCGACTCCCTGGTACTGCGTGGCGTTGCCTTCGATGAACTCCTGCAGGCCCTTGCGCGTCTGCGGGTTGAGCGTGTTGAACAGTTCGTCGAGGTCCACCGGCGTTTCGGTCTTGCTCGTGGGCAACGTCAACCCGGGGGTCAGCACGGGCATGTTGTTGGGGCCGGGCGTGAGCGCGATGTAGCGGTCGGCCACGCTGGTCAGCGAGGGCACCCGCACCTGCGCGGTGGTGCCCTGGTGCAGCGGCAGCAGCGAGGACTCCACTTCGATCGTTACGCGCGGCTGCAGGCTGGAGTTGAGTTCGATGTTCTTCACGTTGCCTACGGGCACGCCGCCGACCTGCACCTCGTCGCCGCGGACGAGCAGGCTGCCGTTCTTGAAGGACAGGTAGTAGCGGGCGCTGCCGCCGCCGGAGAAGAGCAGGTAGGCGACGATCAGCACGACCACCCCGAGGCCACCGACTGCGAGCACGCGCGACCAGGTGATCGCGCCGCGGCCCGTTCCCCCCGCGGCGTCGCTGCCGTTGCCGCCGGCGGTGCCGGCGGGCGGCTGGTTGGGTCGGCTGACGGTCGCCATCCCTTACCCGGCCCCTTCCTGGGAGCCCGGCGAATCCGGGACTGACGCGGCCGAGCGGGTCTGCGGGACTCCAGGGTCGGGGATCTCGGCCAGCCGTTCGTCGAGCGCGGTCCACTCGCTGCCGGCCAGCGGCGCGCCGGCGGTCGCGATCTTGGCGCTCACGCCGGGCGACCCGGTGGGCGGCGCGAAGGCCACGTGCACGAGGTCTCGACTCGCCGGCAGCGTGACGGCCTCACGCGAGCCGAGATACGTGACCGGCCCGGCGATCTGCTCCGGCTTCATCGTGCCCTGCAGGTCGAGCAGCTTGCGCTCGAGCAGGTCGGCGACGGCGCCGGGGCCGGCGTGGCCGGCAATCGAGATTCCGTTGACAGACGTGATGTCGAACGCCTCGCCGCGTTCGTAGCCGCTCAGGCCCGTGTGGCCGCCGTGGCTGACGCCGCACCTGAGCCCCGAGACAGTCGGGCGCAGGCCCGAGACCGACACCAGCTCGAGCGTCGCCAACACTCGCCGGTCGATGCGCCCCGCCTCGACTTCGCGACGCTCGCAGGCCGCCAGGCCGATCCCCCGGTTGCGCAGCACCTGCTGCTGCAGCTGACCCCGAGACTCCAACAGCGCCTGGCCGGCTGTGGGAGAGATCGACAGGAACGGGCTCTCTCCCTTGGCGGCGTAGATGCCGGTCTCTTCGAGCGCCACCCAGCTGTCGAGCAGCGGCTTGGGGTCGATCAGCGGCGATTCGCCGGCCCCCGGCCGCACCTGGAAGAGCATGTGCGCGCCGGCGGCGCTTGAGAGATGGCCGAGCACCGTTCCCGCCATCACGGTCGCGCCCGGGCTCAGCGCCTGCAGGTAGACCCGCTCAGGGCCTTCTTGGAAAGAGCTCACGCGCGGCGCCGCCGCATGCAACCTCCGAGGCGGCGCAGCAGGATGCTTCGGCTGCGATCCCGCCGTCTGATCGAGTTCTTCGGCCGGACCGAAGGTGAAGCCGTCGGACACGGCCGCCATGCTCAGCGGCGGATGCGGTTGTACGCCCTCGCTCGCCGGACCTTGCGGCGCCGAGGCCGGCTTGCGCGTTCTCGCAAGCTGTGCAGCCGGCTCGCGGAGATCGCGAGGCGCGAGCACCGGATAGACCGAGGCGACTTCGCCCAGGTCGGCATAGGTGAAGACGTCCCCGTTCGCGTCCCGCAGGGAGATGTGCAGCCCCAACGCCGGCGAGACGCCGATGGCGGTCACCGTGCCGTCCTTGACCGCGATCGCGGTCGCGTCCGGTTCGCTGTAGATCGTCGTGCCCACGAGCGTCTTGCCGCCGGGCGCAGTCGTGAAGCCGTCATCGAAGTGCGCGGGGGCGTGCACGGGGAAGCGCGCTTCTGCCAGGTCGGTCACGGCGCCAAGCATTTCAGGCGGCATGCCGCCGAGCAGCTGGGCGCGCAGCATCACCGATTCGACGTAGGTCTGGGAGTGGTTGTAGGCGAAGATCGCCGTGCGGATGTGAGCGGCGCCACCGGCGGCGCTCAGGTAGCGCGCGGCGGCGAAGATCGCGTCAGCCGGGTTGTAGGGATCCATGTAGCCAGCCCCGCCCGCGTCGACCCCCCACTGCTTCCACTCCACCGGCAGGAACTGCATCCAGCCCTCGGCGCCGGCGCTGGAAAGGTTCACGTCGCGGCCATAGTCGCTCTCGACTTCGTTGATCGCGGCGAGCACCTGCCAGGGCACGCCGTAGGCGATGCCTGCCGCCTGGTAGATCGGCAGCAGGAACGGCGGCACGTCGTAGGCTTCCAGGAAGAGGCTCGGCAGCCCCGAGACGGGAGTCCGCAGCGAGAACGGCAGCAGAGCCAGGCCGTTGCCGCCTGCATTGCCCGGAGGTGGCGCGACTTTGGATCCGCGCTTCGGCGCCTTGGCCCCGCCCTGGCCGGCCGGCGTCTGCGTGCCGCTGGTCTGCGTGCTCGAGGTGTGCCCGCCGGAGGTCTGGCGCTGTGGAGCTTCGCTGCGAACTTCCGGCGTGCTCGCGGTGTCCGAGCTCGAAGTCGCTTCGGACCGGATCGACGGCGAAGCTTCGGAGGTGATGGTCGAGGTGCCTTCGGTCGTGGTCGCGGTCACCGTCGTGGAGGTCGAGCCTTCCGCGCCCGCGACGCTCGCGTCGGAAAGGGCGACGGCCGGGACCCCCACCAGCAGCGCGCCGAGTGCGCATACGATCGTTGGAGTGGCAAGTGCTCTGCGCATCAGCTTCCCAGCAGGTATTCGAGGAGTCGTTCGCTGGCGCCGGGGGCTTCGGCGCCGGGCGTGTAGTAGGTGGTGTGAGAGGAGTCGCCGCCGGCCGGGCGCGCGGAGCCGGCGCCGGCGCCCGTCGAGCCTTCGCTGCCCGGGTACTCGGCGATCGCCTGCGCCGCAGTCTTGCCTTCCAGCACCGCCAGGGTGCGCGCCATCACGGTGCTCGCCGCCCGTGCGCTTGCTCCGTGAGCGCTCGCGGATTTCGCGCCTTCTTCTTCTTTTTCTTCCTTGACGAAGTTGGCCGAGCAGCCCGTTTCAGGCTTGACTTTGTACGCGATGCAGTTCGCCGCCACCGGTTCGGCCCGCAGGAAGTGCCCAAGCGCGTCGTACCCGTTGCTCGATCCCGCGCCGAGGAAGATGAAGTCCATCAGCCGCTCGATGCCGCCGGTTTCTTTGAAGCTCTTGAGCAGTTCGCTGAGGTGCGTGGCAAACGGCTCGGCCACCGGCCCGAGCGCTTCCAGCTGATCGAGCAGCTTCGTGCTGCCTTTCAGCGCCGGGCCGGCGATCTTCCCGCTGCTGCCAAGGCTCGCCAGATAGCGGCTCGTGGCGTTGGAGAACGGCCCGAGGTTCTCGAAGAGCTCGTTGATCGCCGGCGCGGCCGCGTTCAGAATCCTTGAAGGTGGGCGTGGCCTGTTCGCCGAAGTGTTGCAGCCGCTGCGCCGCCGGCCCCAGTTCGCGCACGAAGCCGGGCAGTCGGGCAAGGCCTGCTTCCGTTTCGGCCAGGTGGCGCGCCGTGGCCTGCGCGACCGTGTTGCCGTGTTCGATGAACCCGGCGACGTCCTCGCGGTGCGCCGCGAACGGCGCCAGCGCGCGGTCGGATTCGACCGCGAGGTCCGCGAGCACGCGGTTCTGGTCGGCGAGGATCTTCAGCACGCTGTCGAGTTCGCGCAGGCCCGGGTCGGCCCGTTCGATCACTTCGTGCAGTTCGCTGCCGTGCCCGGCGAAGCCTGCTCCAAGTTCGTTGAGGACGATCCGCAGCGCCTGCGACTCGGGCAAACGGTTGATGTCCTGCAACTGGTCAACGCCGACGGGGCTCTGGGTGTTGCTGAGCGGCAGCAGAAATTCGCCTTCGCCTTCCTGTCCGGCGGGGATGCGGTGCAGCGATGGCGGCAGCGCAACGCCTTCGGCATGCTCCTGGGTCGGCAGGCAGTTGACGTACTGCTCGCCCAGCAGCGACTGCGGCAGGATCGTGCATTCGGCGTCGGTGCGGAAGTTCTGGAAGCCGGGGTTTTCGATGTGCAGCTGCACCGCCGCCTTGCCCTGCGGCGTGGCGGTCACTTCCCCGATTTTGCCGATTTTCGCGCCGTCCGCCTTGACTTCCTCGCCTTCGGTGACGTTGTTGGCGTCGTCGAAGATCGCGCGCACGGTGTAGGAGCCGTTGGATCCGCCGGCGGCGGTCGCGAGCAGGATCGCGACGATCACCACGGCCAATCCAGCCGCGGCCGCTAGCCACCCCTTCGCTCCTCTCCTCCACCCTGCGGTCTTCTTCACCCCGATCCCTTCCTCGGTCCTCGACAGCGTAAGGGGCGACCCCATCCTTGGGCGCCGCCCCGCGCTGTCGTGGCTTTACGCACGGCCCGCCTTGCCGGCGGGCCGTGCGTCTAAGCCCTGCTGCCTTCTAGTCCTTCGGACACGGCGTCTTCGCTGTCTTGGTCACCGTCTGCCAGACTCGATTCTTCGCCGCCGCCGAACGACAGTTCGGCCTTGACGGGGAAGCCGCCCTTCGGGCAGGAGCTCGGCACGGTGCCGTAGGAAATGAGCTTGCTGCCCTTCTTCATCGCCGCGCCGACGGTGACCTTGATCTGTTCGGCCATCGCGTCGGGCGCGCCCGTGGTCGTTTCGATCAGGGGCACGATGGAGGTCAGCTTGCGGCTGAAGGGGCCGGTGGCCGAAGTGATGCCCCCGGTCGCGTATTTTTCGATCGACGCCGGCGTCTTGCCTTCGATCCAGAAGGTCAGCCCGCCGCCGGCCGCGAAGTAGGCCTGCACGAGCACTTTCTCGGACACGGCCGTTTTGCCGAAGAAGACCTTGCCGTTCGCTTCGCCGGGCGGACTCGCTTCAGAGCCTTTCGGGCAGGGCGGTTCGAGGTGGTTTTCGAATTTGCTGATCGGGCAGGTCTTGAAGCCTTTGGTGGTGATCTTCGTGCCCTTGGGCAGGTAGACCGTCACGCGCCGCAGCGGCGCGGGGCCGACACCCAGCGACGTGCCTTCGGTGAAGCCTTCGCTTGCGGTCGGGTATTCGTTGCCTTTGATCGTGAAAGTCGCTTCGAAAGCTGCGGGCTTGCCGAGGATGCTGCCCGTTCCGGGCCAGCTCGGACCGCCCTTTTTGCTCAGGTTCTTGGGAACCGGCACGATCTTCGCTTTGAAGGTCACGTTGGGAGCTGCAGATGCAGCCGCCGGAATCCCAAGGATCGCCGCTCCCAGCAGCGCCAGACATGTCGATGCACGTCGCACCATCTCGTCTCTCTCCTCTGGTCTGTGTACAAATCCGCCTCGATCCGGGTAGCTCCGAGACCCTGACGGCCCGGCGACATCGAGGCCCCCGTGCTCATTTGCACGGAGAACCACCGCAAACCATACCCCTACGGCCGGCCACCTTCAAGTTCAAGCCATCCGAGCGGCAAGATTTCGACGCTGGAACTTCCCTTCTCGCGGCGTTTCCAATCAGTCTAACGTTTAAGTTGAGGGTTAGATTGTCAGCCCAGCTCCAGCCGCTCGCCGGCGTAGCGCACGCCCAGCGGCTCGAGCACGACCTCGCGCGGACCCTCCTCCGCGTGCCCGGCCACGAGCGCCTGCAGGCCAAGATCCTCGGCGAGCGCGACAACCTGCTCCCCCGCCCCCGGGCGGCAGTAGACCGCAAAGCCCGACCCCATGTTGAAGGTCGCGTGCGCCGCTTCGGCGTCAAGGCCCGCCTGGTCAACCAGGAAGCCGAGCACCTCCGGCACGCTCGGCAGCGCCTCGATCCGGTAGCGCAGATGCGCGCTCGGTCGCATCAGCTTCAGCAGGCCGTGGCCGGTGATGTGGCTCAGGTAGACGACCGGAACGCGCTGCTCCAGCAGGGCGGCCACGAGCGGCACGTAGACGATCGAGGGGGCGAGCAGCGCCTGCCCAAAGCTCGCGCCTCCGGGCAGCGGCGTGGCGTAGCCCTGCGGCAACCTGCTTGCGACCAGCCGCGCAAGCGAGGCCCCGTTGGCGTGCAGGCCGCTGGAGGCGACCAGCACGATCTCATCGCCGGCGCGCAGGTCGGCGCCGAGGATCGGCGCGTGGCCCGCCGGCACCGCGCCCACCGCCGAGCCGGCCAGCTCGATGTCGGGCTCTGAGAGCAGCCCCGGCAGCGACGGCGACTCTCCTCCCCCCCAAGTGCAGCCGGCGACCTCGCACGCTTCTTGCCAACCCTTCAGCAGCGAGCGGCCGCGGGTCCCTTGCCCATACCATTCCGAGGACCCGGTCGCGAAGTAGGCGGCGCATACGAGCGGCAGCGCCCCCACGCAGCAGAGGTCGTTGACGATCGCTGCGACCGTGTCGTAGGCGACCTCGGCGAAGCGGTCAAGCCCGAGCTGCTCCTGCACCTGCCTCGCGATCACCGACTTGGTGCCAAGGCCCTCGATCACAAACGCAAGGCTCTGACCGCCGTACTCGAAGACGAACGCCGGCTCCCCGCGCGAGGCGTCGAGCGCACGCCCGCCGCGGGCGCCCAGCAGCACGGAGGTCGCCAGCGCGCTTGCGACCGCGTCGCGCTTGCCCGCGTCCAGCGCGTCATAGTCGACCCCGGCGTCCCGGTAGCTGCTCTGTGTCGGCCGCGCGTCGCTCACCTGCGGGGCAGCCTATCCTGCCCGTGGCCGGCGCGAGGTTCCAGAGCCCGACCCACCCCAGAGCGAGAAGGAGGAGCGATGGACTTCCAGCACAGCGAGCGCTGCGGCGCATTCGAGCAGCGCCTTGGCGCCTTCATGGAGGAGCACGTACTCGGAGCCGAGGAGACCTACGCGCGGCAGCTGCGCGAGTCCGGCGACCCCCACCACCAGCCGCAGATCATGGAGGAGCTCAAGGATCTGGCGCGCGAGCGCGGGCTCTGGAACATGTTCCTGCCGGACGAGCGAGACGGCGCCGGGCTCTCCAACTCCGACTACGCGCCGCTGGCGGAAGATCCTCGGGCGCTCGCCGCTCGCCTCGGAGGCCTGCAACTGCTCGGCTCCGGACACGGGCAACATGGAGGTGCTGCACCAGTTCGCAAGCGCGCAGCAGCGCGAGCAGTGGCTCACGCCGCTGCTGGCCGGCGAGATCCGCTCGGCCTTCGCGATGACAGAGCCGGACGTCGCGAGCTCCGACGCCACCAACGTCTGCCTCTCGATCGAGCGCGACGGCGATCACTACGTGCTCAACGGGCGCAAGTGGTGGATCTCGGGCACCTACCATCCGCACTGCCGCGTGATGATCGTGATGGGCAAGACCGATCCTTCGGCGCCCAGGCACCGCCAGCAGAGCATGATCCTCGTGCCGCTGGATACGCCCGGCGTGAGCGTGCTTCGCAACCTGCCGGTCTTCGGCTACCTCGACCACGAGGGCCACGCCGAAATCCTCTTCGAGCAGGTGCGCGTACCGGCCGCCAACCTGATCGCGGGCGAGGGCGACGGCTTCATGATCGCCCAGGCTCGCCTCGGCCCCGGCCGCATCCATCACTGCATGCGCAGCCTCGGCGCAGCCGAGCGGGCGCTTGAGGCAATGTGCGCCCGCGCCGCCGCGCGCACGACGTTTGGCGCACCGCTTGCGTCGCGCGCGAACATCCAGGACTGGATCGCCGAGGCCCGCGTGGAGATCGAGATGGCGCGGCTGCTGACGCTCAAGGCCGCATGGCTGATGGACACCGTCGGCAACCGCCAGGCGCGGATGGAGATCGCGGCGATCAAGGTCGCGGCGCCGAGCATCGCGCTGAAGGTGATCGACCGCGCGATCCAGGTGCACGGCGGCGGCGGAGTCTCCGACGACTTCGGGCTGGCCTGGGCCTACGCCCACCTGCGCACGCTGCGCCTCGCGGACGGTCCCGACGAGGTGCACAAGATGAGCATCGCTAGGCGCGAGCTTGCGCCGCACATCGGCGCAAGCTGAGGCGCGCTCCCGCGCGAGGCCGCCTCGCTCGGGAGCCGCCGCTGGAAACAATCCCACTCGACTGCGTGCGAGCCGGCTTTTGGCTCTGTAAAGCGGCAGAGAGCCATCGCAGCGCGGGCTGCCGGCTCGCCGCAGACGCATCGCGGGGTCTGCGTTGACTCCGCGGGACCGCGACGGTTAGGTTCGCCACATGACAGCGCCTGCACACTGCCCTGCCGCGCGCGCCGGCACTACGCTCGCGCGCGCCTGCTCGACACGGGCGGCGCGATGAGCAAACGCTCGCGCGGCGCCAGGGTGGGCCAGACTGCCAGCAGCAGACAGCAACAGAGCCAGGGATCGGGCGGCCAGTCCGGCGGCGGCGGCCAGGGTCCCGGCAAGACCAATCGCAAGCGCTCCGCCGCCCCCGCGAAGCCTGCGCAGAGCACAGCCGCGGTTCACGATCTGGCAGATCGGCGGCGCCGCCGCGGCGCTCGTCGCGATCGTCGTGGTGCTGGTGCTCGTGCTCGGCTCCTCGAAATCGAGCGCTCCGCCCGTCTCGATCACGGGCAGCGGCTACGAGAACATCAACGCCTCCAACACCCGCGCAACGGGCGGTCCGATCGACGCCGCGAACGTCAAAACGCTGCGCGTCGCCTGGAGCATGCCGCTGACCGCGAGCAGCCTCTACGGCGCCTACGCCTCCACGCCGGTGATCGCAAACGGCGTCGTGTACTCGATCGACCTCGACTCCGACGTCAAGGCGATCGACCTGCAGACCGGACAGGTGCTTTGGAGCAACGAACTCAAAGTCCCCGATTACGGGCCAAACGGGCTCGTGGTGGCCGGCGGCGAGGTCTTCGGCGCGACCGGGACCTCGGCGTTCGCGCTCGAACAGAAGACCGGCAAAGAGCTCTGGTCGGCCTCGCTCGTGGAAAACGAAAACGAGGGCATCGACATGGCGCCCGGCTACCACAACGGCATCGTCTACGTCTCCACGGTGCCCGGCAACGTCAGCAGCTACTACAAGCCCGGCGGCAACGGCATCCTGTGGGCGCTGGAAGCAAAGACCGGCAAGAAGCTCTGGCACTTCGACACCTCGCCGCCGAACCTGTGGTCAAGCGAAGGCACGAGCATCAACTCCGGCGGCGGCGTCTGGTATCCGCCCGCCTTCGACGACGAAGGCAACATGTACTTCGGCACCGGCAACCCCGAGCCGGACCCCGGCACCGAAGCGGATCCGTGGGGCACGAGCAGGCCCGGCCCCGACCTCTACAACGACTCGATCGTGAAGCTGAACGCGACCACCGGCAAGCTGCAGTGGTACTACCAGGTCACACCGCACGACCTCTACGACTGGGATCAGCAGGACCCGCCGATCCTCGCCGAAATCGGCGGCCGCCAGGTCGTGATCAGCGGCGGCAAGTCCGGAGTCGTGGTCGCGCTGGACCGCAAGACCGGCAAGCTGCTCTGGCGCCGCGACGTCGGCATCCACAACGGCCACGACCACGACGGACTCTATGCGATGCGCCAGGAATACTCGAAGCTGAAACTGCCGGAGACCGTCTACCCCGGCGAGCTCGGCGGCGTGATCGCGCAGATGTCGAGCAACGGCAGCACCGTGTTTGCGCCGGTCGTGAACCTGCCGATCAAATTCACCTCCCAGACGGAAAGCACCGAAGGCCCGCAAGAGAGCGGCGAAGTCGTCGCTCTGAACATCGCCACCGGCGCGGTGAAGTGGACCCGCAAGTTCCCCGCCCCCGCCTTCGGCGCAACGACGGTAGTCAACAACCTCGTCTTCGTGAGCACCGCCGACGGCGAGCTCTACGCGCTCAACGCCGGCAACGGCGAAGTCGCCTGGGAAACCGAACTGCCCGCCGGCAGCATTTCCGGCGTCGGGGTGCAAGGCAGCACGCTGCTGATCGGAGCCGGCAAGGCCGACCAGAACGGCCAGCAGCCGGCGCTTGTCGCCTACCGGCTCGGCGGTTAGCCGCCCGTCGGTGGCGCGGCCTGCGTCATCGCGTGCAGGCGCTCCACCGTGTTCCAGTTGCGGGCCGTCGCGATCACGCCGCCGAGCTGCTTCTCCCAGAAGGCGTAGGTGAGCTTCGTCTCGCTGACTCCGTTTGGCGCCCACACGTAGATCTCCACGCTCGCCGGCGGCGAAGCGGTCGGGGGCATAGGAGCTCTCGTCCAGCTTGCCGATCCGCGTCCGATCGACCGGCGCCGAGAGGAAGACCACGAGCAGCCGCGAGGGGTTGGTCGCGAGATGCCGCAGTGGATGCGCCTGCACGACCCGCGCCAGGTCGGCGGCCGTTCGAGCCAGCACCGGGATGCCCAGACCGAGACGATCGGCGATCGCCGCCTCGATCGCGGCGGCCGCGTGCGCCGGCTCGGTGTCCGGGGCGCGGAAGACGACGTTGCCGCTCTGCAGGTGGGTCGCCACGTCGAGGAAGCCGAGCTCGGCAACCAGCTCGCGCAGCTGCGCCATCGGGATCTTGTTCGCCCCGCCGACGTTGATGCCCCTCAGAAGCGCGGCGATCCTTGGAGCGCTCTGCTGTCCGGCGGACACTCGCCGCATCCTAACCGGCACCTCAGAAGGCGCCGTCGATCGCCTGCCTCGGCGGCGGCTTGCGCGGAATCTCAACGACGAACTCCGCGCCGCCGCCCTCCGCGTCCCGCGCTTGGATGCTGCCGTGGTGCGCCTTGACGATGCTCGCCGCGATCGCCAGGCCGAGCCCGGCGCCGGCCCTGCCGCGCTCGCGGCCGGACTCCGAGCGCCAGAACCGCTCGAAGAGGTGATCGTGAGATCCGGGCGGAAGGCCTTGGCCGTGATCGCGCACGCACACCCTCACCCCATCCCGATCCTGCGTGAGAGAGATCTCGATCGCTGCGCAGACGGGCGTGTGCAGCAGCGCATTTCGCATCAGATTGCCGAGGACCTGGCGCAGCTGATGCGGATCGCCCTCGACGTTCGCGTGCTCGGGCGCCTGCACGCCGATGCTCCGCGCCGGCTGGATCGCACAGGCGTCGGCGGCGGCGTCGCGGGCCAGCTGGGCCAGATCGACGGCCGCTTTGCGCAGCTTCGGCTCCTCCTCCAGGTGCGCGAGCGTGAGCATGTCCTCCACCAGCAGCCCCATCCGCTCGGACTCGTCCTCGATCCGCCGCATCGCGGTATCGGCGCCGACGGCCTGCTCGGCAGCGCCCATCCGGAACAGCTCCGCGTAGCCGCGAATCGAGGCCAGCGGCGTGCGCAGGCTCGTGCGAGGCGTCTGAGAGGAACTGGCGCAGGCGCTCTTCGCTGCGCTTGCGTTCGGCAAACGCGCGCTCGAGCCGATCGAGCATCGCATTCAGCGCGAGCCCCAGGCGCCCGATCTCGGTGCGATCGTCGGCGGGACTGACGCGCCTTGAGAGCTCGCCGGCCGCGATCTGCCCGGCGGTTGCCTCGATCCGGTCGAGCGGGCGCAAGCCGATGCGAACTACGAAGAACGCGCTCACCCCAAGCGCGAGCAGGACGCCGAGGATCACCAGCCCCTCGACCAGCAGCAGCTGATGCAGCGTCTGATCGAGGTCGCTCAGCGGCACGGCCGCGATCGTGATTTCGCCATCGTCGGGGTCCCGCGCGGCATAGACGCGGTAGCGCAGGCCGGAGGAACCGGCCGAGCCCACGGTGAAGAGCCGGCCGATCGGCACATGCGCCGGCAGCTTCGGCGCCGAGGGGTGTTTTTCGCCGTAGGTGATGAAACGCTGCCCGGTCACCTGCCCCGAATATGTGCGGCGCTCGCCGTAGGTTCCCGGCGGCAGGCTCGGTCGCGAGCCGCCGCCCGGCCCTCCGCCTTGCCCGCCATCCCCGGCCGGCGGCGCGCCGACCGGACCGGGGGGAGCAGCGCCGCCGGCGTCCGCCGGACCGCCCATCAAATCCGAGAGTGCGGGCACGGCCGCCTTGACCTGCTGGTTGGCCCGATTCTCCAGGAAGGAGCGCTGCTCCAGATAGGTGACTGCCGCCAGCGCAACCATCCCCGCCATCGCGAGCCCGAGCACGGTCGCGAGCACGCGCACGTGCAGGGAGGCCATCGAGAAGCCGCGCCGGCGCCGCAAGGCGCCTACCCCCTCGGCGGCTGCAGGCCGTACCCCACGCCGCGGACCGTCCGGATCATCCCCGGACCGTGCGCGTCCAGCTTCTTGCGCAGGTAGCTGATATAGGTCTCCAGCACGCGACCGTCCCCGCCGAAGTCGTACTCCCAGACGTGGTCGAGCAGTTCGGCGCGGGTGAGCACGCGCCGGGGGTTGATCATCAGGTAGTGCAGCAGCCGGTATTCGGTCGGGGTCAGCTCGATAGGCACGCCCGCGCGCCTGACTTCTCGCGACTGCTCGTCCAGCTCGAGGTCGCCGAAGGCCAGCTGCGAGGAATCCGGCGCGGCCTGGCCGCCGCGGCGCAGCACGGTCTGCACGCGCGCGATCAGCTCCTCCAGGCTGAACGGCTTGGTCATATAGTCATCGCCCCCGCCGCTGAGCCCGCGAACCTTGTCCCGGGTGGAGTCGCGTGCGCTCAGGAAGACGATCGGGATGCCTGCGCGCTGCGCCCCCAGGCGCCTCGCCACCTCGAAGCCGTCCATGTCGGGCAGCATCACGTCGAGGATCATCAGGTGCGGCTTGAAGCTCGCGACCTTCGCGATCGCCTCGCGCCCGTCGCCTGCGCCCTCCACCGCGAACCCGTGGAAGCTGAGCGCCATCGAGACGAGCTCGACGATGTTCGGTTCGTCGTCAACGACGAGCACCCGCTGCTGTGAGCCCTCAGGCATCGCGCTCAAGTATGCCGAGGAAGCTGGGAGTTTCCTGAGTGCGGCAGCCCGCATCGCCTGTATCCTGCGAGCGGGCGATGCAGACGGCAAGCGCGCACAAACCAACGCTTCAAAGGAGCAGAGGGACGATGAAGAGGATCTTTCGCAGCGGCGCAGTCGTGATCGCGCTCGCCGGCTTGGCACTGGCATTGGCCAACGTCGCGCTCGCGGTCAAATCGGGCGACTGGGACGGAACCACGAACCAGACCTACAGCGGCCACGCGATGCCGTTCTCGCTGCAGGTCAGCCACAACAAGGTCACGGTGATCTACTTCGGCGCCGACTTCACCGGCAGCAACTCGCGCTGCGCAAACTCCGACAGCCCCGACGCGCAGCGGCTCGACGTGAACAGAGGCTTCAAAGGGTTCAAGATCAAGCACGAAAAATTCGGCGGCAAAATCACGGTGTCCGGCGAACACATCTCCTTCAACGCCCAGTTCCACGGGCAGACTCTCAGCGGCACCTTCACGAACTCTTACGCCGTCGGCAGCATCCACTGCTCGACCGGCAAGGTGAGCTTCTCGGCCACGCCGGGCAACACCCTGGTCTAGCGATTCCTGCGCGGCGAGCTTGTAGAGCCCGTCGCCGAGCCAGTCGATGCACGCCAGCGCCGTGAACGTGTCGTTGACCGCGGGCGAGAGCGCCCAGTCGCGGACGAAGTTGCGCAGCATCCGCGGCCCGAACTGCGTGGAGGCCAGCGTCAACGTCACGATCGTGATCGAGAAGACCAGCGTCACGACCGTGATCACCGCCGCCGCGATCGCGGCGAGGATCTGCCGGGCCGCGTCCGGGCCGCCGCTGATCACGAACGAGGGCAGATGCAGAGAGCCGTCGTAGGCGGCGCGGTCGATCAGGTAGGTGCCTGCGAACAGCGCCACCGCGAGCGCGATCTCGACGGTCGGCACCAGCCACAGATTCGTGCGCAGAGCTTCCCGCCGCCACGCCGAGGGCATCGGCGCCGAGCCGCGACGCCGCATGCGTGCGCCGGCTGCGGCTAGGCGGCCGGATGGGCCAACAGGAGGCTGCATTCGGGGTCGGGGCGTGACAAAGATGCCGACCAGGCTTCCCGGCTCACCGCCAAGGACGATATCCGATCGGGCAGGGGCTTCGGTCAGCCGCCGAACCAGCGCGCGCGGCGGCTGGAGCCGAAGCGCTCCTTCTCGGCAACCAGGGCATCGGAGGGAGGATGGAAGACGCCGGTTCGCGACGGACCCGAAAGGAAGTCGATTTCCACGCTCCCGACCCGCCCTCGCCCGAACTCGATGTAGCACGTGCCCTGCCCGAGGTGAGGGCCTGGCGGCTCGCCGCCTCGCAGCCCGTGGATCACGCTCTGCGCCACGACCCGCGCAGCGCCCTCGGCGAAGACACCCGCCTTCGGCACCCCTGCGGTGGCGACATCACCAACGGCGTATACGCCGGGAAAGCGCGTCTGAAGCGTCGCGGAGTCCACCGGCACGTAGCCGTCTTCTGCCATGCCGCCGGCGATGACCACATCGGGCGCACGATGCCTCGGCACGCCGAGAAACAGGTCGAACGGCAACTCGACGCCATCGTCGAGCAGCACGACGCTGCGCCCTGGATCGAGCGCACTGACGCGACGACCGGCGATCAGGGCGATGTCGCGCTCGGCAAACGCCTCTTCCAGGGCGACGGAGGTCTCCGGCGAGGGCGGCACCGGCGTGCCCAGCGGAATCACAAACGAGATTTGGCACGCATCGCGCACCCCGCGCACGGTGAGCTCGTCGTGCAGCAGCAGCGCGCACTCGCTCGGCGCCGGCGGACACTTGAACGGCGCGCCGCACACGCCGATCACCACGTGCCCTTTCGAAAGCTCGGAGATGATCGGTGCCAGCCGCTCGGCGCCGGCGACCGAGTAGAACTCGTTTCCGCCCTCGGCAAGACCGGGCGTGGCGTCCATGTCGTAGTCGGCGCCGAGCGCGATCACGAGGACGTCTGCGTCGTGAACGCCCGCGTTTGTGGTGACGCGTCGAGCCTCAGGATCGATCGCCGTGACCGTCTCCTGCAGGAAGCGCACACCGGGCTTGGCTATGTCGCGATAGGCCATCCGAACCGCCTCAGGGCTGGTGCGGCCGAACATCACATCGAGCTTGGAGAACCCGAACACGAACCCGTCGTTCTTGTCGATCAACGTCACGTCGATCTGCTCGCCGAGCGCTTCGGAGAGCATCGCGCAGAGCTCCAGCCCGCCAAACCCCGCGCCCAGCACCACAACCCGCTCACTCATGTCTGTTCCCCTCAATTGGACCGGCCACCGTCTCACCACGGACCCGCTCTTCGTCGGAGCCTAGCGAGTGCGCCAGCTGCCTCCTGTCACCTGGCGCTGCATTGGTGCGAACAGCCCGTCCGGCCGGCTCGTAATTATTACGCTCGTGCTCCGCGATCTTCGCTGCCCTAACCGCGCTTTGGCATGAGCGCATATCCGCAGGCGACAGCCGAGGTCCCCCAGCACGAACTGCCGCTGGGGCTGCTGGAAGAGGACCCGGAGTATCTCAGGCGCCAGCTCGTCACGTACATCGGCAACAAGCGCGCCCTTCTGGGCCTGATCAGCGACGCGGTCGAGACCGTCCGGCGACGGACGGGACGCGACAAGCTACGCATCCTGGACTCCTTCTCGGGCTCGGGCGTCGTGTCGCGGATGCTCAAGCAGTACGCAGCCGAGCTTGAGGTCAACGACACCGAGGATTACGCGCGGGTCATCAGCGAATGCTACCTGACCAACCGCGGAGCGGCGCCGATGGGTTCCGTCGCGACCGCGATCGCCGCCCTGAACCGAGCCGTGGACGCCCGGCCTGCCGAGCCGGGCTTCATCAGGCGCCTCTATGCGCCGCGGGATCCCGCCGCGATCGACGAGTCCGACCGCGTTTTCTACACCCCCGAGAACGCCGACCGGCTCGACTCCTACCGCCGGCTCATCGAGGATGAGCCGGCGCGGCTCAGGCCGCTGCTGATTGGTCCGCTCCTCTCCGCAGCCTCGATCCACGCCAATACAGCGGGAGTCTTCAAGGGCTTCTACAAGGACCGGGGTACGGGCGTAGGCAAGTTCGGGGGCAGTGGCGCCGACGCGCTCGACCGCATCACCGCGCGGATCACGCTGGAACCGCCGATCCTCAGCAGGTTCGAATGCGACTATGCCGTACACCAGATGGACGCGAACCGCCTGGTTGGCGAGGTCGGCGCCCTCGACGTCGCCTACTTCGACCCGCCCTACAACCAGCACCCCTACGGCTCGAACTACTTCATGCTGAACCTCCTGGTCAACTACGAGGAGCCGACCGATATCAGCCGGGTCTCGGGGATACCGACCTCGTGGCAGCGGTCGGACTACAACGTCCGCAGCAAGGCCCTTCCTCGCCTACGCGAGCTCATCGGCACGGTCGATGCGCGCTTCGTGATCCTGTCGTTCAACGACGAGGGCTTCATTTCGCCTCCCGAACTCCGCGAGATGCTCAGCGAGATCGGCGACGTGACCGAGCAGCGGCAGCCGCACGCGACGTTCCGCGGCTGCCGGAACCTTCAGAACCGGAGCGTGCAGGTCACCGAGCACGTCTACCTGATCGAGAAGGGCTGACAGCGTGGCAAGGAAGGCCGACCTGCGTGTGCAACGTGCGGGCACGGTCATCAACCTGACCTCCAAGCAGCAGGAGACCGAGCTGGGCCACGCCCTGCGAAAAGTAGAGGCGCGGCTCCTGAAGCATTTCGGCCTCCCGCTGCACCACGACAAGAGGTGGATGCTCGCGGACATCGTCGCGTCGCTGAAGACCGACTTCCCGGAGGTGCTGTTCGGCCCCGTTCGGGACGACACCTACATGGAACCCGACGGCGGCATCCTCTCGATCGTGGACCGCGACGGCGGCAAGCACGTGATCCTGATCGTCGAGGTGAAGAACCAGGGCACCAACGTTGAACGCGCCGCCGAAGGCAAGCCCAAGCAGGCCAAGGGCAACGCGATCGAGCGGCTAGGCAAGAACGTCATCGGGTTCCGCACGGCGATGCTGATGGAGGGCATCATGCCATTCGTCTGCTTCGGCTACGGCTGCGACTTCGAGAAAGGCAGCAGCATCCTCGACCGGGTCGTCACGATGGCAATGTTCGGACCGCTGAACGAGACTTGCGTCCTGAACCTCGGCGACGCCGGCCAGTTCAATCGGGGGAGCTTCTTCTTTCAGGAGCCGGAGTGGAGCAGGGAGAAGATGGCGAGAGTGATGTACGAGGTTGCCAACCGCGCCACCCACTACTACCTCTCGAAGCTCGGCGAGGCGGCCTTTTGATCAGCGGGCGGACCGCGACCGCGAAGTTGTCGCGCGTAAGGGCCGCGGTCGCTCTTCGCGCATAGCCAACGACCAAGCAAGGAGGTGTGGGCGCGTTCTGAGTAGGCCCCGCGCGGTGAACTATGGCAACAGACCTGTTCAACATTTCCTTGGATGCGACCGAAGGCGCATCAAGGAACAAGTGCGGAAAGCGACCACTTCTTGCGTGCTCCAACCCGTTTAGCCTTACGTGTGTGAGCACCGCGAAACCGTCGCCGTGCTCTGCAAGCGATGACGGACTTGCCTTGGCTGCGCACGCTTTTCAGCAGACTTCCCACAGGCTACAGCGCTCACAGAGAGCGTGATACTCGCGGAGGAGTACGGCATTTTACCGGACAGCGACTGCGCGTGGGTTCCGTCCTACGAGCTGCGCTAAGACCCTGCCTGACTTACTGCAGCGCTCTCGACGGAGTCGCCTATCTCGTTGCCCCACTGGTGCCACCCGGCGCGCTCGTAACGAGCGAACAGCTCCAAATATGGGCCAGGGGAACAGTCCTCAACAACATCGTAAAGAGCCTCGGGCTTACGCGAGTGTTCGCGCTTGCGCTCGGTGAAGAGATTGACTTGCCTTCTACCTGGCGCGAGCGTCCGATTATCCTTGCCGCGTATCCCGAAGAGCACAAGCTCGGTCACATTGCGGAAGTAGAATCCTACGCCTCTCCCATCGGGGCCGCCATCCTTGCGGGTCTTATACCAGACAAGATTGGTCTTGTATGTAAAGCCCCAGGCTCGCATCACCTCCATCCCCTCCGCGAGTAGGGCATTCGGCACCCATAGATAGAGATGTGCCCGCTCTGCGCAGACTGACGACACAGGAAGCGCGTTGATCTCCGGGAAGTCCATAGTCGCGTATCGCATGAGCCGCAAGTGCTCTGGTGCCATCTTCCCGGTCCTGTTCTGGAAGCGCCAGGGCGGATCCGCGACAACCGTGCGAAACGGCTCGGTCCCACGAGCGAGCGACAGGAGAGATCTGTTGGCGAGGTCGTTCATTAGATGTCTTCTTCGTAGAGGTTGGAGCTGATACCGAAAACGACGACAGGGCAACCGCCAGCGCCTCCACCTTCAATCTTCGGAAGGAGCTTGCTCATGTGAGTTGTGGAGGCTCCGTAAGACTGTCCCTTGCCAAGGTCGTTGAAGACCTGTTGAAGGTCGTCGCATCTGGTGATGATGATGCCCACCTCAATGACGCGCAGCTCAAAGAGCAGCCGGAAGTTATTTAGGTCACGGTCAAAGAATGGATCCTTATTGTTCCACTCAATCTCCAACGCGACGCCAGCCTTGAAGCAATCCACCTTGTGCGTGGGAGACTCAAACTCGCTCGCATCAACGACGATTGATGTCCCAAAGTGCTCCTCGCGCCAGCCTCGCGCGTAAAGGGGCGACTCAATGGCCAGCGAGATAGGCGACTTGCCGCCGCCTTTGGCGACGACCGCGCTCTTGAGCAGCTTGAAGCCTCGCAGGAGCGCCAGGACATCGGCCCACTCGGAGCTATGGGCCTCCTTCAGGACCGCACAGGCGTTGCGCCACTCATGGACCTCCCACGGTCCGCTGTAGTCCGGCGCAGCGCTGATGTCCGGGGGCACCAAGTGGAGGCTGACCATGAGCGGGAAAGCTATGGAAAGGACCGGACGGCTGCGGAGCTGCACGACCGGAGCGACGGGGCGCAGGCACGGATCCTTAGAGCTACAAATGGAGACGGCGGGAATCGAACCCGCGTCCGCGGTCGCGTGAGGATGGCTTCTACGAGCGTAGCCGGCTCTCTGATCTCGTCCTGCGCTCGCCTAGCCGGCCGGGTTGTGCAGGACCAGCCTCCTTGGAGGTCCCCGGATCGGCGGAGGCGGGCCTTTCCGGGCTAGCCTGCTATCTGATCCCGGTCATCCCCTCCGCAGGCAAGCGGGGGCCGAGACCTCAAGCCTGGTTTCTAATCAGGCAGCGAGGGCGTACTCATGTGAGTCCGCACTTATGGTTTTCCAGGTGTTTTACGAGGCCGCCTGGACCCTCGACTCGCAACCACACTCACGGAGCCGACCGCGTCGAAGCCTGTCGTCCCCTGGGTGTGCTTTCGCAGATCACTCTAGCGCGAGGCCCGTTGAAGCCCGGCGCACAACGCAAAGCGACGCGGTCCCGGGCCGCTTCGAGGGCCTGCCACGACAAGGCCAGGGGCCCTGTCGCGATCGGCGGCGCGGCCTTCCACCTCGGTGGCCTCGCTCTTTCGCGGCTCGGTTCCGCGTCTAGAGATCAACATACGCCTC
The DNA here is from genome assembly GCA_963725915.1 of uncultured Actinomycetota bacterium. Taxonomy (GTDB): domain Bacteria; phylum Actinomycetota; class Thermoleophilia; order Solirubrobacterales; family Solirubrobacteraceae; genus Palsa-744. Next base: position 131,096 of record CAVSAL010000006.1, read on the forward strand.
TCGCGCAGAGATTGCAAGATCTGCCACAAGGTTTTTTGCGGAGATTGCGGAGTCGGTCGCAAGTCGCGGGGTCGGCCCACCCCCGGTGCCACAATGGAGGCGTGGATCAGACCGAGCTCTCCTGGCCGCCAGTCGCGTCCGAGCCTCCGGCGCCGATCGTGGCGCCGCCGGCCAGCCCCTTCGGCGAGAAGCGCTCTCGGCGCTCGCTGCGCGGCCGGATCGGCAGCGCGCTGGCCGGCGTGGGCGCCCTGATCGCGAAGTTCGCCGCCCAGCTGAAGGCCCTGCTGCTGCTGGCGCCGAAGGCGAAGCTGCTTCTGACCGCCGGCAGCGCCCTGGTCTCGGTCGCGGCGTACTCGCTCTTCTGGGGCTGGGAGTTCGCGATCGGGTTCGTGATCCTGCTCTTCATCCACGAGATGGGGCACGTGATCCAGTTGCGCAGAGAGGGCATCCGCGCCAGCGCACCGACCTTCGTGCCCTTCCTCGGCGCGGTGATCGCAGCGCGCTCGCTCGGAGACGACGCCTACGCCGAGGCCAAGGTGGGGCTCGCCGGTCCCGTGCTGGGCACGCTCGGAGCGGCCGGGTGCCTTGCGATCGGCGAGATCACCGGCAGCGGCCTGTTCATGGCGCTGGCCTACATCGGCTTCCTGGTCAACCTCTTCAACCTCATCCCCGTCGTGCCGCTGGATGGCGGCAGGGCGATGGCCGCGATGGCGCCGTGGCTCTGGTTTCTCGGCTTCGGCGTGATCGTCACGGGGGCGATCGCCCTCCACAACCCATTCCTGGTCCTGATCGCATTCCTGGCCGCCTTCGAGCCTGTACCGGCGGTGGCAGCACCGCCGCTCGGGAACGCTGCAGAGCGCCGCCTACTACCGGGTGCCGCCGCGGGCGAGGCTTCTGATCGGCGCCCTCTACATCGCCCTGATCGCGCTGCTGGCGATCGGCATGAACGTCTCCTACGTCGCCCGCGCGATCCACTGAGAAGCCGCGCGGCCGGCTCAGTGCAGCAGCACCTTGAGCGCGAGCACCGCCACGCCGATGCCCGCCCCCACGCAGCAGCTGAGCACGAGCTCCAGCGGTCGCTCTTTGGCCCGCAGCCCGGCAAGGAGCTCCAGGGCGATGAGGACGGCGACCGTGCTCCACAGCGCAGCGTCTATCGCGGTCTGTGACGAGACGCCCGCTACCCACGCCAGCAGCAGCGCGAGCATGGGGAGGATCGCGCCCTGCATGACCGAGGCGCTGTCGGTCAAACCCTCGCGCAGAGAGCGCAGCGACAGCGCTTCGCTGCCCTCGATCCTGCGGCCGAGCGCGAGCGCGTAGGCATGCGCAAGCCAGTAGACCACGAGCGTGATCAGCGCCGAAAGCAGCACGTCGAGGTGGGTCTCGTGCTTGTAGCTCTCGGCCGCCATCAGCGAGCCGATCAGTATCAGCCCGTAGATCGCGCCGACCTCGCCGCTCTTGGGAGCGAGCCCACGCAGGATCGCCGCGCCCAACCGGTCCCACACGCCGATCGCCGGGGCGGGTGAAGAGGACTGCTCTTGGCCGTCAACGGTCACAGCGCAAGGATGATCTTATGCGCGCGGCGGGGAAGCGGGTAGCCTGTCGGTCGATGTTTCGGGGATCCGTTCGGGGAGCAGGTCGCAGAGGCACGCCTCGCGCGCGCCGCGCTCGTCGCCCACGCCTGCTTGCCCCCCTCGCCGCAATCGCCGTGGTGGTAGCCGTGGCGGGATGCGGCTCGGCCACCCCGCTCACACGGGCACAGCTGGCGAGCCATGCCAACGCGCTCTGCATTCAGCTGCAGAACAAGATCAAGCAGGTCGGCCCGGCCAGGACCACACAGGGCCTCGCGCATCTCGCCCACAAGCTCGCGGGCTTCGAGCAGCAGCAGCTCGAAGCCATGCACAAACTGACACCTCCAGCCTCGATGGCCTCCGATTGGAAACAGATGCTCCAAGGAGCCGAAGAAATCGCGGAGGCCGCCGGCACCCTCAGCACCGACGTTCAGCTCAAAAAACAGAAGGCCGCCGACGAAGCGCTCAAGCAGGTTGGCAAGGTCGAGCAGCGCATCAAGCCGATCGCCAAGAAGGACGGCTTCACCAGCTGCGAGGAGCTGGCGTAGGAGGCACCTCAGCGCCGCGCTTCGCGCAGCGCCCTGTCCATGTCGCGCTTGCTCTCGCGCTCCTTGATCGCCTGGCGCTTGTCGTAGAGGTCCTTTCCGCGCGCCAGCGCAATCTCGACCTTCGCGCGCGGGCCTGAGAAGTAGATCCTCGTCGGCACGAGCGTGAGGCCACGCTCGGCGCTGCGGCCGGCGAGCTTGTCGAGCTCGAGCCTGTGCAGCAGCAGCTTGCGGTCCCGCTCGGGGTCGTGGTTATCGCGCGCCGCCGGCCCGTAGGGCGGGATGTGCACGCCCTGCAGCCACAGCTCGCCGTTCCTGATCGTGGCGTAGGAGTCCTTCAGCTGCGCGCCCGATTCGCGCAGCGCCTTGACCTCGGTGCCCTGCAGCACGATCCCGCACTCGAGCCGCTCGAGCAGCTCGTAGCGGTAGCTGGCATAGCGGTTGCTGGCGATATCGCCGGCGCCGATCTTGCGCTTCTTGGTCTTTGCCACACTGGCAAGCCTAGCCTGGCAGCACGAGGTCCACGCGCCCGCGAACTGTGTCCACCCTGCTCACCTGGACGTGCACGGCCTGCCCGAGGCGCAGCACCGACCCGGCGCGTTCGCCGCGCAAGATCGTGCCCTGCTCGTTGACCTCCCACCAGTCGCGGCCGCCCTCCTGATCGTGCAGACGCCGTACCGGCAGCATGCCCTCATACGCGGGCGGCATCGCCATGCCCTCGGCTGCGACGGTCGCGGCCTGACCGAAGGCCACGAACGCCCCCGCGGAGATCAGCCCGCTGACCTCGCCGTCGAAGACCTGATCGAAGCCCTGCTGGAAGAGCATCGCCTCCAGCGCGAAGCAGCGCGCGATCGAGTCGGTGGCCCGCTCGATCGCCATCGCCTCGCGCTCCTTGGTCGATGTCCATTCCCCCAGCTCCGCAAGCCCGGCAGCGCGCGGCGCAGGCTCGGCTCCACCGAGCGTGGAGAGCAGAGCGCGGTGGCAGACGATGTCCGGGTAGCGCCTGATCGGCGAGGTGAAGTGGCAGTAGCACTGCGAGCCCAGGCCGGAGTGGCCGATGTTGCGCGGCGAGTAGACCGCCTGTTGCAGCGAGCGCAGCACCAGCGAGGTCAGCGCGAGCCGTCCGCCCGTGGCAGGTATCGAGGCATCGCCGGCCCGCGCGCGGGCTTCCGCGCGGCGCAGATGACTCTCCACGCCCCGGCCGATCTCACCGACCAGCGCCTTGGCCTGCGATGGCGAGAGCCGCTCCGGCACCGACGGCGTCTGGATCCCCAGCGAGAGCAACTGCTCGACCAGACGCACGACGCGCTCGGGCTGCGGCTGCTCGTGCACGCGGTAGAGGCAGGGCACTCCCCGGCGATGCAGCAACTGGGCGACCGCTTCGTTGGCGGCGATCATCAGGTGCTCGATCAGGCGGTGGGACTCGGTCTGCACGCGCCCTGCGACCTGCGCGACGTTGCCCTCCCGATCGAAGCTGAACTCGGGCTCGGATGCGTCGAGCTCCAGCGCCCCAACCCGCGCCGCCTGCGCCGCGCCGAGCCTGTGCGGCCGCCGCGCGCGCGGCCTGCAGCGGCTCCCCCCACGGCTCGCTCGCGCGCTCGGCGCCGGCGAAGATCCGATCGACGCGCTCGTAGTCGAGCCGCCGATCGGAGCGGATCAGCGAGCGGTAGAAGGCGCCGCCGAGCGCCTTGCCGTCGCGGACCTCGAGCTCGACGGTGACCGCGAGGCGATCCTGACCGGGCACCAGCGAGCAGGTCTCGCTTGAGAGCGCGTGCGGCAGCATCGGCTCCACCGCCCCGGGCACGTAGACGCTCGTGGCTCTCCGGCGCGCCTCGCGATCGAGCAGCGAGCCCTCTCGCACATACGCGCTGACGTCGGCGATGTGCACCCACACGCGCACGCCGCCGTCGCCCAGCGGCTGCGCGGAGATGGCATCGTCGAAGTCGCGCGCGGTGGCGGGGTCGATCGTGATGGTGGGCAGGCCGCGCAGGTCGCGCCTGACCTGCTCGCGAGCCGGCTCCTTGGCGACCACGCCGGCCTCCCGCTCCACCGCGGGATCGAACTCGCGCGCCAGCCCGCGGTCGAGCATCACCGCCTCGATCACGTCACGAGCGACATCCGGCCTTCCCAGCACACGCACAATCTGGGACCCACCCCCCCGCGCGCTGCGCCGCCCGTGCGCGGGCGGGTGGGCCTCAGATCGTGCTCCCGGCGCACGCACGAGCACGAGCTGCCCCTCGCTCGCGCTGCCCTTGCGCGGCGGCGCAAGCCGGTTCGAATGCAGCGTGAGGCGGCGGCCCGCGGCTCGCCCCGGCGGCTCGGCGGCGCCGGCGGCGCGCGGGAACAGCGGCTCGGCTATCCAGAAGCGTCCGCGGCGAGAGAGCACCGCGACCAGCGTCTGGCTCATCGGCGGCGGCTCACCGAACCTCCGCGGCAAGCGTCTTCAGCGCAACCTGCAGCCCCTTTTCGCTGTCGATCTGGCTGGCGGGGACGACGATTTCCGGGGTGATGCCCTTGCCCTCGTGCACGCCGCCGCCGCCGAGGTTGCGCCCGTCGGGGGTGAAGTACTCGCCGACGGTGATCTTCAGCCCGCCGCCGTTGCTGAGCGGCTCGAGCTCCTGGTAGACGCCCTTGCCATAAGTGTGGGTGCCAACCACCTTGGCGCGGTGGTGCTCCTGCAGCGCCGCGGTCACGATCTCAGCCGCGGAGGCCGTGTCTTTGTCCACGAGCACGACCATCGGGATGCCGGCCGGGATCGAGCCGCCGAGCGCGCGCAGCACGATCGTGGGCTGGGCGCGGCCCCTGGTGGTCACGATCGTCTGCCCTTCGCGCAGGAACAGGCTCGCGATCAGCTGAGCTTCGCTGACCAGGCCGCCGCCGTTGGCGCGCAGGTCGAGCACGAGCGCCTTCGCGCCGCGTTTGATCAGCGAGTGCACAGCTTCGGCGAGCTGGACGTGTGCGCCTTCGCTGAAGGTGGCGAGGTAGGCCCATCCGATCTTCACGCCCTGCTCGGTGCGCATTTCGGAGGCGACGACGGGCCTGGAGATCGTCTCGCGGGTGAGCGTGACATCGTGCACGTGGCCTTCGTGGCTGAGCTGCAGCTTGACCTGGGTGCCCGGCGGGCCCTCGATCAGCGGAATCGCCTTGCTCAGGGGGATGCCCTTGAGCGGGTGGCCGTCGGCCTGACGGATGATTTCTCCGCCCTGCAGCCGGGCGTGGTCGGCCGGAGAGCCGTTGAAGACGGCGACGATCCTCAGGCCTTCCTTGTCTGACTGCACCGAAACGCCGATGCCGGTGAACGTTTCAGGCGCGTCGAAGGTTTTGAAAGAGCTCGGCGGCAGATAGACCGAATAGGGATCGTGCAGGCTCGAGACCATTCCGCCGATCGAGGAGCTGACCAGAGCCTGCGTCTTCACCGGCCGGTAGTAGTCCTTGCTCACCGTCGAGATCGCTTCATCGAGCACCTTGTTCTGTTCGCCCACCACGAAGGCGCTGCGCAGGAAGCCGGGGAGGTCTTCCGGGTGCCCGCCTAGCCACAGCCCCAGCGCGAGCAGGGCGAGCATCAGGGCGATGGTGAGCGCGACCAGCGCTGCGGGGCGGCGGATCAGGGACATGTGGCAGGACAGAGACTATTGTGCAGGGCGATGGCGACCGTCACTTCCAGCGCGATCGCGGATAACGAGATGCCGCTGCACCGCATCGCCCTGCCCGGCACGCGCGCGCTGACGGTGCTGCTCGCCTTCGACGCGGGCGCCCGGACCGAGCGCCCGGAGGAGAACGGGATGGCCCACTTCCTGGAGCATCTCGTCTTCAAGGGCGGCGAGAAGTACCCGACGCATCGCGACATCAACGAGACCGCCGAGCAGATCGGCGGCGTGCTGAACGCCTATACGAGCCACGACCTCGTCGCCTTCCACATTACCGTCAGAGCGGAGGCGGCGCAGCAGGCGATCGACCTGCTCACCGACTTCGTCGCGCGCCCACGGATCGACGCGCAGGAGCTCGACCGCGAGCGCGGCGTCGTGATCCAGGAGATAAACCGCGCCTACGACCAGCCCTCCACCATCGCCGAGTACCTGATCGACAAGGCGGCCTTCGGCGATCATCCGCTCGGGCGCACGGTGCTCGGCCCCGAGGAGCACCTGCGCAGCTTCCAGCGCGAGGCGATCGTGGCCTTCCGCACCCGGCGCTGGTCGCCCGCGCGCGGCGGCGCCTTCCTGGTCGGCAACCTCGAGCACCTGCCGGCCGAGCCCGAGCTGACGCAGATGCTCGGCCGCTTCCCCAAGCTCGAGGCGCCCGAGCCCTACGTGCCGGCACCGAGCTTCGCCCCGCAGACGCTCGTCGAGCAGCGCGACACCAACCAGTCGCACCTGCGGATGATCTATAGGCCCAACCTCGCCGTCGGCGACGTTCGCCGCCGTGCTGCGCTCAGCATCTACGCCACCCTGCTCGGCGGCTCGATGAGCTCACGTCTTTTTGAGGAGATAAGAGAGCGCCGCGGCCTCTGTTACTCGGTCTATGCCTTCGACCACGCCTTTGCGGACGTGCCGATCCTGCAACTGGGCTCGGGTCTGGAGTCGAGCAAGTGCGTGGAGGCCTACGGCCGGATGCGCAAGATCGTCAGCGAGCTGCGCGAGCAGGGACCGACCGAGCAGGAGGTCGCGCGCGCGCGGGCGTACGCCGCCGGCCGGCTGGTGCTCGCCTTCGAGAACACGGGCGCGGTCGCACGCCACGCGGCGGGCACCTCGATCGTCTTCGGCGAGTCGATCGACCCGGACGCGGCGATCGCCGCGCTGGACGAAGTCAGCTTCCAGGAGGTTCGGGAAGTCGCCGACGGCGTCGCGGACGAGCTCGCGATCGCCTGCGTTGGCCCCCACGAGGCCGCGGACTTTAGTTAGCCGATCGCAACCATACGCTCGATCGGCACGCGGGCGGCGCGGGCGATCTCCTCGGGGACCTTCACCTCGAACTTGTTCTCGCGCAGACTCGCAAGCAGCTTCGGCAGCGTGATCATCTTCATGAACCGGCAGCTGGCCTCCGGGTTGGCCGGCACGAACTCCACATCCGGCGCCGCCATCTGAAGCGGGTAGAGCATCCCCACCTCGGTGGCGACGACCGCCTCGCGGCGGTGGCCCTCGGCGGCCTCCGCGGCCGCTCCCTGCTCGGCCCGCCGCGCGTAGCCGAGCATCCCGCCGGTGGAGAGCATCTGCACGTCATCGGCATCCAGGTCGCCGGCGGCGACGTACTCCATCACGCTCGTGGTGCAGCCACACTCCGGGTGGATCAGGAAGTCGGCGCCGGGATGCGCGGCGCGCGTGGCCGCGATGTCCGAGGGCCTGATCGAGGCGTGCACGTGGCACTCGCCATCCCACACGCGCATCGGCTTGCCGAGCTGCTTCTCCACGAATGCGCCGAGCCACATGTCGGGGCCGAACAGGATCTCGGTGTCGGAGCCTCGCTGCTCGTAGATGTGCCTGACGACCTGCACCGCGTTGGATGAGGTGCAGCAGTAGTCGGTCAGCGCCTTCACCTCCGCGGAGGTGTTCACGTACATCACCACGACCGCCCCCGGATGCTCCGCCTTCCAGGCGGCGAGCTGCTGCGCATCGATGCTCGCCGCCAGCGAGCACCCGGCGTCGAGGTCGGGAATCAGCACGGTCTTCTCGGGACAGAGGACCGAGGCGGTCTCGGCCATGAAGTGCACGCCGCAGAACACGATCGTCTGCTGGGTGGCAGTGGCGGCCAGCCGGGAGAGGCCGAGCGAGTCGCCCACATAGTCGGCCACGTCCTGGACCTCGGGCACCTGGTAGTTGTGCGCGAGGATCACCGCGTCGCGCTGCGCGGCAAGCGCACGGATCTCTTGCTGCATCGCCTCGATCTGCTCGGGCGAGAGCCCGGAGGCGCTCGCGGCCGGTGGGGACATCGGAAGGTCGATCACAGCGCCTCCAGCATCATCGAGAGATCGAGCGTCGGCGCCGAGTGGGTGAGCGCGCCGACCGATATGAAGTCTACCCCCGTCTGCGCGACCTCCCGGAGATCTGCGAGCCTCATGCCTCCGCTGGCCTCGAGCTGCGCCCTGCCCTCGACGAGCTCCACCGAGGCGCGCAGCTGCTCGAGATCCATGTTGTCGAGCAGCATTCGCGGCACGCCCACCGCGAGCGCCTCTTCGATCTCCTGACGGTTGCGCACCTCCACCTCAAGCGTGTCCGCGAGCTGTGGCGCGGCCTGCCTAACCATCGCGACCGCGTTTGCGATCCCGCCGGCGGCGGCGATGTGGTTCTCCTTGATCAGGATCGCATCGAAGAGCCCGAAGCGGTGGTTGGTGGCGCCGCCGGCCGCCACCGCGGCCTTCTCCAGCGCGCGCAGGCCGGGGGTGGTCTTGCGCGTGTCGAGCACGATCGCGCCGGTGCCGGCGACGGCCTGCGCGGCCTGCGCAGCCATGCTCGCAACGCCGGAGAGCCGTCCGAGGAAGTTCAGCGCGGTCCGCTCCGCGCTCAGCAGCGCCCTCGCGGCGCCGTCGATCGCCAGCACCGGCCCCGACTCCTCCCGCCAGCGCCCCTCGGCAGTCAGCCGCTCGCAGCGCACGGCGGGATCGAGCAGCCTGAACGCCGTTTCGGCCGCGTCCAGCCCGTAGAGAGCGCCGGGCGCCTTCTGGCTGATCAGAGCGCGCGCTCGCGCATCGGGGGCGACGGTTGCCTCGGTGGTCGCATCGCCGGGCCCGAGGTCCTCGGCGAGCGCGCGCCGCACGAGCGCCGTCAGGTCATCGGAAGAGATCTGGAGCGTCACCCCGCCAGGATACGTGACGCGATCGACGCGCATATGTGACGCCATAGACCAGAGATCGGCGATATCTGGTGTACTCTGTTACCAACCCTCGATGGTCATCGTCCACGACTCAGCTTCGAATATCGCGCTTCCCGCGCGGGCCCTGCCCGGGCGCTGAGCCACTATGGCGATGAGAGACCGAGCCGGTCCGCTGTTGCGGGCAGCAGAGGGCGCGCTTGGCGGCGCCGCGGGCAGGCCGCGCCGCTTTCCCACGCCGAACGTCCATGAGCGCATCCACGCCGCCACCGCCGCAGAGGTCGCCGCGGTCGGGTATGAGCAGGCGCGGGTCGAGGCGATCTGCGCGATCGCGGAAGTCTCGGTCGAGACCTTTCACGAGCACTTCTCCGGCAAGCTCGAGGCGGTGCTCTCAGCGGCCGAAACGATCGCCGACCACACGATGGCCGACTGTCGCGCTGCCTTCGCCGCGGCTCACAGCTGGCCCGAGAGCGTATGGGCGATCAGCGCCGTCTTCATGGAGTGGGCGGCCTCGGAGCCGGCCTTCGCCCGGCTCGTCTTCGTCGAGATGCTGCAAGCCGGCCCGCAGGCGATCGAGCTGATGGATTCGCTGATCGACGCCTTCGCCCTGTTCCTCGCGCCCGGCTATCGGGTCGCGGGCGAGCGGGCGATCCCTGCCGGCTCGCTGGATGCCGAGATCGGCAACGAGCTGCTTGCGCTGCTGCGCGATCACGTGCTGCGCGAGTCGCCGCAGACGCTTCCGAAGATCGCTCCCGAGGCTACGCGCGTTACTCTGGCGCCGTTCCTCGGCGAGCCCGCCGCGACCCGCTTCGTGCAGCGCATGAGCACCGCGCAGAGCGGCTGAGGCCGACGCGGCTACCCCACGCTTGCCGCGGCGCTCAGCAGGTAGGCGCGCACGAATCCGTCGAGGTCGCCGTCGAGCACGCGCTGCACGTCGCCGACCTCGTGGCCGGTGCGGTGGTCCTTGACCATCGAGTAGGGGTGCAGCACGTAGGAACGGATCTGGGAGCCGAAGTTGACGTCCTGCGCTTCCCCCTTCTCGCGCGCGATCTCTTCGCGGCGCTCGCGCTCCTGCTTCTCCAGGAGCTTGGCCTTCAGCATCGCCATCGCGGTCGCCTTGTTGGCCGATTGGGAGCGCTCGTTCTGGCACTGCACCACGATGCCGCTCGGCCGGTGGGTGATGCGCACGGCAGAGTCGGTCTTGTTGACGTGCTGGCCGCCGGCGCCCGAGGCCCTGTAGGTGTCGATCTGGAGGTCGTCCTCGGAGATCTCCACCGCGCCGGTCTCCTGCACCACGGGAGCGACCTCGACGCCGGCGAAGCTCGTCTGCCTGCGGTGCGCGGAGTCGAACGGCGAGAGCCGCACGAGCCGGTGCACCCCGCGCTCGGCGCCGAAGAGCCCGTAGGCGTTCTCGCCGCCGGCGCTGAAGGTGGCCGACTTGATGCCCGCTTCCTCGCCGGGGCTGACCTCCAGCAACTCGACCGTGAAGCCGCGCCGCTCGGCCCAGCGCATCTCCATTCGCAGCACCATCTCCGCCCAGTCCTGAGCGTCGGTGCCCCCCGCCCCGGCATTGACGCTCACCAGCGCATCGCCGCTGTCGTAGCGTCCTGAGAAGAGCCGCTGCTCCTCCATCTCGGCCAGCCTCTCCTCCACGGAGCGCAGGTGCTCATCGACCTCCTCCTGCAGCGAGTCGTCCTCCTGCGCGATCTCGACGAGGCCCTCGAGGTCATCGACGTCGCTCTGCAGGCAGGCGAACGTCTGCAGCCGCTTGGCGGCCTTGGCGTGCTCGGCTGAGATCTTCCCGGCAGCCTCGGCGTCGTCCCAGAACCCGGGCGCTTCCATCTGGGCTTCGAGCGCGCCCACGCGCCCGCTCAGCTCGAGGGGTCAAAGATAGTCCGCAAGCAGCTTCAGCTGCCCACGGACGGCCGCAAGGCGCTGCGGCGTGGTCTCGACCGGTGCGGTGGCCATCAGCGCCACGATATCAGCGCTCTATGAGCCGTGACACTTCTTGTACTTCTTGCCACTCCCGCACCAACAGGGGTCGTTGCGCCCGACCTGGTGCTCGGCGTCCACGGTGCGCTGCTCGACCACCGCGACCGGCGCTTCGCCCTGTGCGCCGGCGGCAAACGCGGCCTGGGCAGCCTGATCGACGTCCCCGTTGGCCCCCGCGGCGGCGGCCGCCGCCAGCGCGCCGGCCCCCATCGCGCTGCTGCCGCCCGAATAGGTGACCTTGCCCGCCCGCGTGCTGTTGCCGGCAGCCGCAAGTGGCGGCGGCTGTGAAACGCCGTCACCTTCCACGTTGACCTGCACGTTGAAGATCATCCGCGCGAAGTCGCTCCAGATCGTGTTCATGAGATCGTTGAAGAGCGTGTAGGCCTCGTTCTTGTAGGCCACGAGCGGGTCCACCTGGGCAAAGCCGCGCAGGTGGATGCCCTCGCGCAGGTACTCCATGTCGTAGAGGTGCTCCTGCCAGCGCTCGTCGATGATCTGCAGCAGCAGGAAGCGCTCCAGCGCGCGCATCAGCTCCTCGCCGAGCTCGGCTTCGCGCTGCTGGTAGTGCCCCAGCGCCGCCTCGGCGATCTGCTCGCCGAGGCTGGTTCGATCCAGCGCTTCGCGGTCTGCGACCTCCTCGCCGAGGTCGATCGGGAACAGCTGCTCGAGCACCGAGAACATGCTGTCGAGGTCCCAGTCCTCGATGTATTCGCTGGCGGTGTACTGGACGATCGCGCGATCGATCACGCCGCCGATCTGCCGGCGCGCCTCCTCGCTCATGTCCTTGCCTTCGAGGACGCTGTCGCGATAGGCGTAGACGACGCGCCGCTGCTCGTTCATCACGTCGTCGTATTCGAGCACGCGCTTTCTGATCAGGAAGTTCTGTTCCTCGACCTTCTTCTGGGCGTTCTCGATCTGTTTGGAGAGCATGCCCGCCTCGATCGGCTCCTCGTTGCCTTCCTCGTCGGTGCCGCCGAGGCGGTCGAGGATCTTGTAGATCCGGTCGCCGGCGAACAGTCGGATCAGATCGTCCTCGGCGGAGAGGAAGAAGCGGGTTTCGCCGGGGTCGCCCTGGCGGCCGGAGCGGCCGCGCAGCTGGTTGTCGATCCGGCGCGACTCGTGGCGCTCGGTGCCGCAGATGAAAAGGCCGCCGGCGCTCATCACGCGCTCGCGGTCGCCCTCGACCCGCGCCTCGATCTCGGGCAGCACTTCGGCCAGGCGCCGCTCGAAGTCCTCATGCTCGGTGTCGATGCCCTCGCGCGCGAGCTCGCCGCGGGCGAGGTGCTCGGGGTTGCCGCCGAGCTTGATGTCCACGCCGCGGCCGGCCATGTTGGTCGCGATCGTGACCGCCCCGGGCCGCCCCGCCTCGGCGATGGTGTCGGCCTCGCGCGCGGCGTGCTCGGGCTTGGCGTTGAGCACCGAATGCTTGACCCCGCGCTTGCTCAGCCGGTCGGAGAGCAACTCTGAAACCTCGACGGAGATCGTGCCGACGAGCACCGGCTGGCCGGCCTCGTGGCGGGCGGCGATCTCTTTGGTGACCGCGTTCCACTTGCCGTCCTTGGTCTTGTAGACCTGATCGTTGCGGTCGGCCCGCACCATCGGCATGTTGGTCGGGATCTGCACGACCGGCAGCTCGTAGATCTTCATGAACTCGGTCGCCTCGGTCAGCGCCGTGCCGGTCATGCCGCCGAGCTTCTCGTAGAGGCGGAAGAAGTTCTGGTAGGTGATGGTCGCCAGGGTCTGGTTCTCCTCCTGGATCCGCACGCCCTCCTTGGCCTCGACCGCCTGGTGCAGCCCTTCCGACCAGCGCCGGCCGTCGAGGATGCGGCCGGTGAACTCGTCGATGATCTTGACCTCGCCGTCGACGACCGCGTAGTTGACGTCGCGCTTGTAAAGCGACTCGGCCCTAAGCGCCTGGATCAGGTGGTTGACCAGATGCCCGTTCTCGGCCTTGTAGAGGTGGTCGATGCCGAGGAAGCGCTCGGCCTTGGCGACGCCCTGCTCCATCACCGAGACGGTCTTGTGCTTCTCGTCGAACTCGTAGTCGAAGTCGGCCAGGAACTCGCGCCTGCTGCGCGGGTCGAGCCCTTCCGGCGTCTTGCCGGGCGTCAGCCGCGGCGCGAGCTTGGCGAAGCGAACGTAGAGATCCGCAGCCTGTTCGGGGGCGCCGGAGATGATCAGCGGCGTGCGCGCCTCGTCGATCAGGATGTTGTCGACCTCGTCCACGATCGCGAACGGGTGACCGCGCTGGACCTTTTCGGAGAGGTCCTTGGCCATGTTGTCGCGCAGGTAGTCGAAGCCGAGCTCGGAGTTGGTCGCATAGACCACATCGGAGGCGTAGGCGGCCTGCTTCTCCTCATAGGGCTGCATGTTCTGCAGCACCCCGACCGAGACGCCGAGCGCGTCGTAGATCGGGCGCATCCATTCCGCGTCCCGCCGCGCCAGATAGTCGTTGACGGTCACGACGTGGACGCCCTTGCGGACCGGTTCGCCAACCGGGTCCCCGCCCGCCCGGGAACCCGGTTCATCGCGCACTGCAAGCGAGTTGAGCGCCACCGCGAGCGTCGCTGTCAGCGTCTTGCCCTCACCGGTCTTCATCTCGGCGATCTGCCCGTCGTGCAGGGCCATCCCGCCGATCAGCTGGACGTCGAAGTGGCGCATCCCCATCGTCCGCTTGCCCGTCTCGCGCACGAGCGCGAAGCACTCGGGCAGCAGATCGTCGAGGCTCTCGCCCTCCGCGGCGCGCTGCCGCAGGACGTCCATGCGCTCGCGCAGCTCGGCGTCCTCCTCGTGTTCGAGCTCCTCCTCGAAGGCGCCGATCTGGCCCACGCGGCCCTGGTATTGCTTGAACTTCTTGCCCTCGCCGATGTTGAGGGCGCGGTCTAGGATGGACACGTCCCCAGAGTAGCGACTGAGCGCCGCCTCGGCGCGAGCTCAGTCGCCAGGGCGAGGCTCAGCCGCCGAGGAACATGACCGCCGGCACCGGCTCCGGCAGCGGCGGCGTCTCCTGGCGCTCGGGCGCGGCGGCGGCGCGCTGCTCGCGCCGCCGGCGACGCTTGTCGCGATGGCGCTTGACCTGGCGCGCAAGCTCGTCGGTAACGAGGTTGAGCGAGTGCTGCATGTCCTCCGAGGCCTTGTGCGCCCGCAGCGTCGCGCCCTTCAGATACAGCGTCGCCTCAGCGACATCGCGCGCGGCGATCGAGGGGTTCTGCTCCCTGAAGATCTCCAGCTCGGCTCGAGCCAGTGGCGAGACCTGGCGCGAGATCTTCTCGAGCCGGCGCGCGACGCGCGCGCGCATCTCGTCGGTGACCGGGACGTTGCGGCCCTTGATGTCGATTTGCATCGTCGGCCTCCATTCTTTGGCCTGGAGATGGGGTGATCGTCTTCGATGGTAGAACCAGCGGCGGCGTCTGTCCACCGTGTTTCCACGAATGGACGATCAGATCTGCCGCAGACTCTTCGCGATCTGCGCGTGACCCGCGATCGCGCCGATCAGCACCGCTCCCGGCGCGATCTGCGTGCCCGGGAAGACGATGCTCGAGCGCAGCTGCGCGCCGGCGCCGATGCTCGCGCCGTCTCCGACCACGATCGGGCCCATCAGCCGCACGCCTTCCTCGACCTTCACGCCGGCGCCAATCCACGCCTGCCCGTCGATCTCCACACCGGCGGGCAGCACGCAATCCTCGGCGAGGATCACCCCGGGAGCGCGCTCAGCCCCCTCCATCTGCAGGCGCAGCTCCCCGCGCAGCGCGTCGAAGGTCCCCTGGCGCAGCTCCGCCAGCGAGCCGACGTCGTTCCAGTACTCCCGCGTCTCGTGGATATGGAAGGGCACGTCGCCCTCCAGCAGCGTGGGAAAGACGTCCTTGGCCCAGTCGACGAACGGCCGGTCGGGGAAGTAGTCGAAGATCTCGGGCGTGAAGACGTAGATCCCGCAGTTGCCGAGGTCCGAGAGCGCTTCCTCGGGCGCGGGCTTCTCCTGAAAGCCCGTGATCCGTCCCTCGCGGTCGTGCAGCACCACGCCGTACTCGCGCGTGTCAGTGACCTTCTTGACCGCGAGCGTCGCCACGCCCCCGGCCGAGCGGTGCCGCTCGATCAGCGCCGTCAGATCGATGTCGGTGAGCGCGTCGCCGGAGATCACCAGGAAGCTCTCATCGCCGAAGAAGTCGGCGCAGTTGCGTACCCCGCCCGCGGTGCCGAGCAGTTCCGGCTCCAAGCGATAGGACAGGCGATCGCCGAAGTGCTCTGTGATCGTGTCCGGGAACCAGTGGAGGTTGGCGATCACCCGATCGATGCCATGCGCTTCCAGCAGGTCGAGGATGTGCGCCATCACCGGCCGGTCGAGCACCGGCACCATCGGCTTGGGGATCTCGTAGGTGAGCGGGCGCAGCCGGGTTCCGAGCCCGGCGGCAAGGACCATCGCCCTCATATCGCTAGTAGCGATAGTGATCCGGCTTGAACGGGCCCTGCGGCGAAACGCCGAGGTAAGCGGCCTGCGTGTCGGTCAGCCGCGTCAGCTTCACGCCCAGCGCGTCGAGATGCAGGCTCGCGACCTTCTCGTCGAGGTGCTTGGGCAGCACGTGCACGCCGAGCGGGTACTGCTCCCCCTTGCCGAAGAGCTCGATCTGCGCGATCACCTGGTTGGTGAACGAGTTGGACATCACGAAGCTCGGGTGCCCGGTGGCGTTGCCGAGGTTCAGCAGCCTGCCCTCGGAGAGCAGGATGATCGCGTGCCCGTCGGGGAAGACCCACTTGTCGACCTGCGGCTTGATGTTGATCCGCTCGATGCCCGGGGTGGCCGTCAGGCCCGCCACGTCGATCTCGTTGTCGAAGTGGCCGATGTTGCCGACGATCGCCTGGTGCTTCATGCGGGCCATGTCGGCCGCGGTGACGATGTCCCTGTTGCCGGTCGCGGTGACGAACAGGTCCGCACTCTCCACGACTTCATCCAAGGTGCGGACCTCATAGCCCTGCATCGCGGCCTGCAGCGCGCAGATCGGGTCGATCTCGGTGATCACGACGCGGGCGCCCTGGCCGCGCAGCGACTCCGCGCAGCCCTTGCCGACATCGCCGAAGCCGCAGACGACCGCAACCTTGCCGCCGATCATCACGTCGGTGGCGCGATTGATGCCGTCGATCAGCGAGTGCCTGCATCCGTAGAGGTTGTCGAACTTCGACTTCGTGACCGAGTCGTTGACGTTGATCGCCGGAAAGAGCAGCTCTCCCGCCTCCATCATCTGGTAGAGGCGGTGAACGCCGGTCGTCGTCTCCTCTGTGACGCCCTTGATCGCAGACGCGACCCTGCCCCAACGGCCGGGGTCCTCAGCGAGGCTCCTCTGCAACAGGCCGAGCACGACCTGCATCTCCTCGGAGTCAGATGATCCGGCCCCACCCGCCCCCTCGGCCACACCCGCCTTCTCGGTCGCCACGCCCTTGTGCACGAGCAGCGTCGCGTCGCCGCCGTCGTCGAGGATCATGTTCGGGCCGGTGGGGGTGGGTGGGTGGGAATCCGAATCGCCGGGCCAGGCGAGCGCCTGCTCGGTGCACCACCAGTACTCGGCGAGAGTCTCGCCCTTCCATGCGAAGACCGGCACTCCCTGCGGGCTCTCCACGGTGCCCTCTGGACCGAGCACCACGGCCGCGGCGGCGTGATCCTGGGTGGAGAAGATGTTGCAGCTGCACCAGCGCACCTGCGCGCCGAGCGCTGCCAGGGTCTCGATCAGGACGGCCGTCTGGATCGTCATATGCAGCGATCCGGTGATCCGCGCGCCCTGCAGCGGCTGGGCATCGGCGTACTCGCGCCGCAGCGCCATCAGACCGGGCATCTCGTGCTCGGCCAGGGTGATCTCCTTGCGGCCGAACTCGGCGAGCGAGAGGTCGGCTACCTTGAAGTCTGTCGAGGTCTGCGTCGCGGTGAGGGTCATGCGGGCCACCTTATCAGTGACCCATATCCGCCCTCAGCGCTCGCTCAGGCCCGCCTTCAGCCGCTCGATCAGCTCGACCGGCCCCGGATCCACGCCGCGCAGAGTGGCCAGATAGATCGAGACCAGGTCGCCCAACAGCACCAGTGAGATCACGCGCTCGAACGCGCTCTCCCCGCGGGTCTCGATGCGCAGGCAGGCGGCGGCGTGGGGGGCGATCAGGCGCTCTGTCAGCTCGATCCGCTCCTTCACGCGCGGGTGGGCGTCGGAGTCGTCGAGGAACACTGCCGCGAAGCGACCGAGCTCGGCCGAGCCCTCCCAGCCGACGATCTCGTTGTGATCCAGCTCCGGCAGCTGGTGAGAGAAGGCCGGCAGCTTCGCGTTCTCGTTGATCTGGGTCTTCCAGCGGTAGGCGATCGGCGCCGTCAGCCCCGCGCCGGCGATCACAGGGATCGTTGCGTGCAGCGCCCGCGCGGTCGCCTTGGCGAGGCTGTCCTGCCCCGCCTCCGGGCCCCACTCCGCCACCAGCTGCTCGGTGTGGGAGGCGGCGACGTCGATCTCCGAGGTCAGACGCGGGCCCGCGCCGCACAGGGCCGCGACCTCGAGCGCCGCGACCGTCATGTAGGCGACCGCCGCCCGCGGCTGAAAGCCGCCCGGAACCGGGATCACGGGAATGCCGTCGTCGCGTGCCATCGCCGCCAGGCGCCCGCCGGTCGTGACGACCACCCGCTGGGCGCCGAGCGCGCCGGCCGATTCGTAGCAGGCCAGCGTCTCCTCGGTGTTGCCCGAGTAGCTTGCGCAGAGCACCGTCGTCTCCGGCGTGGTCCACGATGGCAGGCCGTAAGCCCTGGTCACGAAGATCGGACGCGAGGAGTGATCGCCGAGCGCCGCGCGTGCGAGCGCGCCGCCGATCGCCGAGCCACCCATGCCGGCGACGACCAGGCCGCCGGGGGTATTCCATTCGGACATGATCGCCGACTCGACCCGCCAGAGCGCGTCGCGCAGGTGATCGGGCAGCCCCAGAACGTCGTTCAGCTGCCCGGAGACGTCCACGCGGGCGATCGCCTCGCGCGAAAGCGCGTCGGTTGTCGGTGTGGCTGCGGGGCTGCCATCGCTCATATGCTCATTCTCCCGTAATCGCCGCCAGGGGTCTGCCCCCGCCGCCGGCTTGCCTAGAACTTGATCGCGCCGTCGGGGATGGTCACACCGGGGAAGATACGCGCGCCGCCAGCGATCACGTTGTCCGCCCCGACCGTCACGCCCTCGCCGAGCACGACGCCGCCGCTCAGATGCGTGCGCGGGCCGATCCTGCATCCGGCCGCCACGATGCAGTTCCGCAGCGTGCAGCCCTCCCCGATCTCGGTGCCGTCGAGCACGACCGCGCGCTCGACGATCGCCCCGTCCGCCAGGCTCACGCCTTGGCCGAGCACCACCAGCGATCCGGCGTGGGCGCCCTCGGCGATCTTCACGCCGCGTTCGAGCACCGCCGGGGGGATCACCCGGCCGAGCACCTCAGCCTCCGGCGCGACCGCCAGATAGTCGCTGCCGAGGCGCTCGCGCACCTCCGTGCCGACGTTGCCCTCGATGATGTCGAAGGTCGCCTTCAGGTAGCGATCCGGCGTCCCGATGTCCAGCCAGTAGCTCTCGGAGGGGTAGCCGTAGAGGCCGTCGCCCACCAGCAGCGGCCACACCTCGCGCTCGATCGAGACCTTGCGGTCGGGCGGCACGAGCTCGAGCACCTCGCGGTCGAGCACGTAGGCGCCGGCGCTGATCAGATTCGTGTCGATCTGGTCGGGACTCGGCTTCTCCACGAAGTCGAGCACCGCGTTCTCGGGATCCAGGTGCACGAGGCCATAGGCGCTCGGGTCCTCGACGGGCACGAGCGCCAGCGTCGCCTTGGCCCCGGTGCGCTCGTGCTGGGCCATCTGAGCGCTCAGGTCGATGTCTGTGAGCACGTCGCCGTTGAGCATCAAGAAGCGCTCGTCGAGCATCGGCTCCGCGTACTTCAGCGCGCCCGCGGTGCCGCGCGGGTCCGGCTCCTCGACGAACCGCAGGCGCAGGCCGTAGGCCGAGCCGTCGCCGAGCACGTTGCGCACGCTCGTGGCCAGAAAGCCGCAGGACATGATCACGTCGTCGACGCCGTGCTCGGCAAGCCACTGCAACATGTAAGCGATGAACGGCCGGTCCACGAGCGGGACGACCGGCTTTGGCACTGTCGAGGTCAGCGGGCGCAGGCGCGTGCCCTCTCCGCCGACGAGGATCACTGCTTGCATGGCCTGCGTCCCATCCCCTCGTAGGTAAGCCCCGCCTGCTGCACCACATGGCCGTCGAGGGCGTTGCGCCCGTCGATCACGAGATCTCCCCGCATCCGCGCCGCGACATCGCGCCAGTCTACCTGCAGGAACTCAGGCCACTCGGTCACGAGGATCGCCGCGTCGGCGCCCTGCAGCGCGTCGTCTGCGGATGAGGCGTAGTGCAGGGCGGGCATCAGCTTGCGCGCCTCCGCCTCGGCCACCGGGTCATATGCGCGCACATGGGCGCCTTCGGCCTGCAGGCGCGCGGCGAGCACCAGCGAGGATGCCCCGCGCATGTCGTCGGTGTTCGGCTTGAACGCCAGCCCCAGCAGCGCAATGCGGCGCCCCGCAAGCTCGCCCAGGTGTCGTTGCAGCTTGCTGACGACGCGGCGCTTCTGTAGCTCGTTGACCTCGATCACCGAGCTCAGCAGCTGGAAGTGGTAGCCGGAGTTGCCGGCGAGCAGCTTCAGAGCGCTCACGTCCTTGGTGAAGCAGCTGCCGCCGTAGCCGATCCCTGCCTGCAGGAACTTCGGCCCGATGCGGCTGTCCAGGCCCATCCCCTGCGCGACCTCGACCACGTCAGCGCCGAGCTGCTCGCAGACGTTCGCGATCTCGTTGATGAAAGAGATCTTCGTCGCCAGGAAGGCGTTGGCCGCGAGCTTGATCATCTCCGCGCTTGCGATGTCGGTGCGCACGAGCGGCGCGCCGAGCGGCGCATACAGCTCCACGACGGCGTCGCCGGCCCAATCGCCCGTATCGCCCACCACGACACGATCCGGTTCCAGGAAGTCGCCGACGGCCGAGCCCTCCTTCAGGAACTCCGGGCAGGAGACGTAGCGCATCCCGTCGCGGCCGCGCTCGCGCAGCACGCGCTGGATCGTGGCTCCCGTGCCGCAGGGGACCGTCGACTTCATCACCAGGGCGTGACTGTCGGAGTGTGGCATCGCATCGACAACCTGGTGCACGGCGGCCAGATCGGCGTCGCCGGAGGCGGTGGGCGGGGTGCCCACGGCCACGAACAGCAGCCGCGCGTGCTCCACCGCGTCGGAGAGATGCGTGGAGAAGTGCATCCGGCTGCGGTGTTGCTCGATCAGCTCGGGGAGGCCGGGCTCGTAGATCGGCACATCGCCGGCCAGCAGCCGATCCACCTTCTCCGCGTCGGTGTCCACGCAGAAAACCTCGCTGCCCAGCGAGGCGAATCCGGCCGCGGTCACCAGCCCGACGTATCCGGTGCCGACCACGCCGATCGGCTCGCGCCGATTTGAAAGATCGTCGCCCATTGGACGCGGAAGGCTAGCGGCCATGCTCCGTGCTCGTGTGGGGCGACCTAGGAGACCCTGAACACCGGGTGCTTGGGCGCCGCCGCGCGCAGCTGCTCCTCGGGCGAGTCGGGCCCCACGCCGTCGAAGAACACGCCCACCTCGGCCTTCCAGCGCTTCAGGTAGGCCCGGAGGATCGGCGCCTTCTCCTCGTCTGGCACCTCAACGGCGCTGAAGCTCTCACCGCGGCGGCCGAGCAGCAGCCTGCCCTCGCCGCTCGCGCGCAGGTTGCGCACCCACTGCGTCTCGCCGCGCGGGGCCACGAGATAGCGCTGCCCCTCGAAGGTGAGCAAGTTGACGGGGGTGTGGCGTGGCTTGCCGCTGGAGCGTCCCCGCACCTCTAGCACGCGCGAGCCCATCAGGCTTATGCCCATCCCGGTGAGCGCGCCGACGAGCGGGTTGAAGACGTGCGCGGTGAACCAGCCCGGACGCTTGCGCTGGAAGTGGGCGGCAGCTGGACCCTGCGCCTCCATGAGGCGAAAGGCTACTCGCCGATCGCCAGGAAGGCTTCGCAGCGCTTGACGTCGCGCAGCGCGCTGGCGCGCTCCTCGCTGCCCTCCTCGGCGCGCTCGGCGACGCCACGGGCATCGGAGAGCTTGCTCTCCAGCGCCGGCCGGTCGAGCTCGATCGGGCGCGATCGCCTCCTCGACCAGCAGCAGCGCGCGGTTGTCGAGGAACTGCAAGTAGCCCTCCGCCTGCGCGAAGCGCACGATCTCATCCTCGGAGCGGTAAATCCGCAGCTCCCCCGGCACGAGCGTGGCAAGCAGTGGCTCATGCCGAGCGAGCAGGCCGATCGAGCCGAGGCCGGTTCGCGTGGAGACCATCTCGACCTCCTCGGAGAAGACCTCGCCCTCGGGCGTCAGCACTTCGACTGGGAACTTTGCGTGCGCCATGTTCTACCGCTGCGCGTCCGCGAGCACGTCGTCAATGGTGCCCTTCAAGAAGAACGCGCGCTCGGGCACCTCGTCGTGCTTGCCGTCGAGGATCTCCTCGAAGCCGCGAATCGTCTCCTTGATCGGCACGTAGGTGCCGGGCGTGCCGGTGAACTGCTCGGCGACGTGGAAGGGCTGAGAGAGGAAGCGCTCGATCTTGCGGGCGCGCTGCACCACGAGCTTGTCCTCGTCGGAGAGCTCGTCGATGCCGAGGATCGCGATGATGTCCTGCAACTCCTTGTAGCGCTGCAGCACCTCCTTGACCCGGTTGGCGACCCGGAAATGGTCATCGCCGAGGAGATCCGCCTTCAGGATCGTCGAGGTGGAGTCGAGCGGATCGACAGCGGGGTAGATCCCCTTCTCCGCGATGCTGCGCGAGAGCACCGTCGTGGCATTCAGGTGCGCGAACACCGAGGCCGGCGCGGGGTCGGTCAGATCGTCGGCGGGCACATAGATCGCCTGCACCGAGGTGACAGAGCCGGTGCGGGTCGAGGTGATCCGCTCCTGCAGCTCGCCCATCTCGGTGGTCAGCGTCGGCTGGTAGCCGACCTGGGAGGGCATGCGGCCCAGCAAGGCCGAGACCTCGGAGCCGGCCTGGACGAAGCGGAAGATGTTGTCCACGAACAGCAGCACGTCCTGGCCCTGCGTCGCGGAAGTGTTCGGCCATCGTCAGGCCGGAGAGCGCGACGCGCATGCGGGCTCCGGGCGGCTCGTTCATCTGGCCGAAGACGAGCATGGTCTTGTCGATGACGCCCGACTCCTTCATCTCCAACCAGAGGTCGTTGCCCTCGCGCGTGCGCTCGCCCACGCCGCAGAAGGCGGAGAGGCCGCCATGCTCCTTGGCGAGGTTGTGGATCAGCTCCTGGATGATCACGGTCTTGCCGACGCCGGCGCCGCCGAAGAGGCCGACCTTGCCGCCCTTGGCGTAGGGCGCCAGCAGGTCCACGACCTTGATCCCGGTCTCGAACATCTCGGTCGTCGGAGACAGGTCCTCGACGCGCGGGGCCTCCTGATGGATCTGACGGCGCTTTACGTCCGCAGGCATCGGCTCGCCCAGGTCGATCGGTTCGCCTAGCAGGTTGAAGATGCGGCCGAGCGTCGCCTCGCCGACCGGCACCGTGATCGGGCCGCCGGTGTCGAGGACCTCGTGTGCCGCGGGCGAGGCCATCGGTCGAGTCCATCGCCACAGCCCTGACGCGATTGTCGCCGAGGTGCTGCTGGACCTCGCAGACGAGCACGTCGCCGCCGGCCTCCGAGCTGATCCCCTCGGCCTCCTCCTCGGCCGCGGCCGAGGGACGCGCGATCGTGATCGCGTGGTTGATCTCGGGCAGGCGCTCGGGGAAGACGGCCTCGATCACGACGCCCTGGATCTCCTCGATGCGCCCGACGTTGCGCTTGCCGCCGGCGCTCTCAGTGGGCGCGCCCGGGCCGCTGGTCGGTGATGTGGCAATGCTCGCGTCCATTGATCTTCAGTTCTCCTGGTCTCTATTCAAGTTCATGGTCCACACTAGCCCAAGCCCTCGGCACCCGCGACGACCTCCATGATCTCCTGGGTGATTTCCGCCTGGCGGGCACGGTTCATCTCCAGCGTGAGATCCTGGATCAGCTCGCCCGCGTTCTGGGAGGCGTTGCGCATCGCGGTCATGCGAGCGCCGTGCTCGGAGGCCGTGGACTCCAGCAACGCGCGGTAGATCGAGAGCTTTACGTAGTCGGGCACGAGCCGCTTGAGCACGGCTTCGGCGTCGGGCTCGTATTCGACGTTGATGCGGCGACCCGCATCCTCGGCTTCCTCGCTGGGGGCGGCCTCCCCCTCGCCCTCGGCAAGCAGCGTCGCCTGAGCCAGCGGCAGCAGCGTCTCGCGGCGCACGATCTGGGACAGCGGCGAGACGTAGCTGTTGTAGAAGATCTCGACCCGGTCGAGCTCGCCGTCGATGTAGGCGGCCATCAGGCGCTCGGCGATCCGGCGCGCGTCGGCGTAGGCCGGGCGGTCGGTGAAGCCGATGAAGCTCTCCGTCGGCTCCAGGCCGCGGAACGTCAAAGAAGACGCCGGACGACGCCCGGAGGCGAAGTAGAGCACCTTGCGCCCATCGCCGCTGTACTCACGGCCGGCACCGACGCCGGCCCGCACGATGTTCGAGTTGAACGCGCCGGCAAGGCCCCTGTCGCCGGCGACGAGCAGCAGCCCGACGGCGTCGAGGCTCTCGTGCTCGGCCAGGATCGGCACGCTCGGCACCGAGCCGGCGGCCTGGGCGGCGTCCCTGGTCATCCGCCGGATCGCACCGACGTAGGGGCGCAGCGCCTCGATCCGCTGTTCGGCGCGGCGCAGCCTCGCGGCGGCGACCATCTCCATCGCCCGCGTGATCTTCTGGATGTTCTTGACCGCTGCGATGCGGTTTCTGACGTCGCGCTGTGAGGCCATGTGGCTCCTGTGACTCCGGGCGGGGTGCCCGCGGCGCTAGGCCGCAGCCTCCGCAAGCTGGGCCGACTCCTGAGCATCGGGCTGGGAGAGCGGGCGCGCCGGGGGCGTGTCCAGCTCGATCGGGTGCCCCTCCTCGTCGAGGTCGTAGCCGAAGTCCTCGGCGAACTCGCTGACCGTCTTCTGCAACTCCGCCTGGACCTCATCAGACCAGTCACCGCCGGTGATCTTCTCCAGCAGCTCGTGGTGGTTGGCGTGCGCGCGTTCGGTCAGCTCCTTCAGGAACTCGCCGACGCGCTCCAGCAGCATCCTGTCCAGGAAGCCCTGGGTGGCGGCGAAGATCTGGAGCACCTGGTCTGCGACCGGCAGCGGCTCACGCTCACCCTGGTTCAGCGTGGCGACCAGCCTTTCGCCGCGGGCCAACGTCTTCTGGGTCTCCGGGTCGAGCTCGGAGCCGAATTGGGCGAAGGCCTCGAGCTCCCTGTACTGGGAGAGCTCGAGCTTCAGGCGCCCTGCGACCTTGCGCATCGGCCCGATCTGGGCGTTGCCGCCCACGCGCGAGACCGAGATGCCAACGTTGATCGCCGGCCGCACGCCTGAGTTGAACAGGCCCGGCTCCAGGAAGATCTGACCGTCGGTGATCGAGATCACGTTGGTGGGGATGTATGCCGAGACGTCGCCGGCCTGGGTCTCGATCACCGGCAGCGCCGTGAGCGAGCCGCCGCCGAGCTCGTCGTTGAGCTTGACCGCACGCTCCAGCAGCCTGGAGTGCAGGTAGAAGACGTCGCCCGGGTATGCCTCGCGGCCCGGCGGGCGGCGCAGCAGCAGCGACATCTGCCGGTAGGCGTAGGCGTGCTTGGTGAGATCGTCGTAGATGCAGAGCGCAGCCTTGCCTTTGTAGAGGAAGTGCTCGCCCATCGCGCAGCCTGCATACGGGGCCAGGAACTGGATCGGGGCGGCCTCATCGGCGGCCGCGGCGACGATGATCGTGTTCTGCAGCGCTTCGGCCTGCCGCAGCGTCTCGGCGAGCTGCACGACCGTGGCCATGCGCTGGCCGATCGCGACATAGACGCAGACGACGTCCCGGTCGCGGTTGTTGATGATCGTGTCGATCGCGATTGCGGTCTTGCCGGTCTGTCGATCGCCGATGATGAGCTCTCGCTGTCCGCGGCCGATCGGGATCATCGAGTCGATCGCCTTCAGGCCGGTGAGCATCGGTTCCTTGACCGGCTGGCGCTGGACCACGCCGGGCGCCTTGAACTCGGCGGGACGCAGCTCGGTGCCGCCGATCTCGCCCTTGCCGTCGAGCGGTTTGCCGAGCGGATCGACGATCCGGCCGAGCATCTGCTCACCGACGGGGATCTCCAGCAGGCGCTTGGTGCGCTTGACGGTGTCGCCCTCGACGATCTTCTCCCACTCGCCGAAGAGCACGGCGCCGACGTTGTCGGACTCGAGGTTGAGCGCGAGACCGGTGACGCCGTGGGGCAGGTCGAGCATCTCGAAGGACATGCAGTTCTCCAGGCCGTGGATCCGGCAGATGCCGTCTGCGACCGACAGCACTGTCCCGACCTCGGTGAGGTCGGCGCTGGCGGTGTCCAGCCCTTCGATCCTGCTCTTGAGGATTGAGGTGATCTCGTCTGGGTTGATCTGCATCAGTTGGCTCCTTGGCAGGGCGGTTGGCTACGCCTGCGCGACTTGCTTGCGAAGTTGGTTGAGCTGGTTTCTAATCGAGGCGTCGAGCACGAAGTTGCCGACGCGAAGGACGATCCCGCCGAGGATCTCGGGGTCCACGCGGCTGGAGAGCTCGACCTCGCGACCGGTCTGCTGACCGATCCGGTCGCCGAGGCTTGCCACGAGTCTGCGAGTCGAGGCCGACGGCGCTTGTCACTTCGACGGACAGCAGCTTCATCTCCTCGCGCCAGAGCCGCTCGTAGCGGTCCTTGATCGCGAAGATCGCGGGCATCCGGTGGCTCTCGAGCAGCACCTCCAGGAACTGCATGAACGTCTCATCCGCATCGCTGACGGCGCGGTGCAGCCCGTCCTTCTTCTCCTGCGCGGAGAAGTAGGGGGAGAAGAAGAAGATCATCAGATTGCGGTTGGCATGCAGGGCGTCGACGAACGCCGCGAGCTGGTCGCGCACGGCATCCAGGACGCCCCTGCCCTGCGCCGCCTCGAACAGCGCGCGGGCGTAGACCTCGGCGATCCGCTCCACTACCGCGCCCCGCTGGAAAGCGTCTCGAAGTCGAGCTCGGAGAGGGCGTCCTGCACGAGGCGCTGCTGGTCCTCCTCGGTCAGCACCCTGCGCGTCACCTTCTCGGTCGCCATCACGGTGAGGTCGGCGACCTCGCGGCGGATCTGGTCGATCGAGCGCCGCGTCTCGGCTTCGACGTCGCGCTTGGTCTGCTCCAGCAGATGCTCGCGCCGCGACTGCGCTTCAACGTGCGCCTCGCGCGCGTGCGCCTCGGATTGCTGGCGCGCACGCTGCACGATCTCCTCGGCCTGCTGACGAGCTTCGGTCAGCCTTTCGCGGTATTCGACCAGGATCTTCTCGGCCTCCTCGCGCGTGCGCGCCGCGGCGTCGATCGAGTCGGTGATCGCCTGGCGGCGATCGTCGAGCGCCTGGCGGATGCGCGGGAAGACGAGCTTGCTGAGAATGAACAGCGAGATGCCGAAGACGACCAGCGTCCAGACCGTCAGGCCCACGTTGGGCGTGATCAGCCACGAGTTGCTCGAGGCGGCGATTGGCGCGGCTGCGATGTTTGCCAGGGGTGCCATCGATCTAGAGGAAGAAGGCGATGAACCCGCCGACGAGGCCGTAGAAGAAGGTGGCCTCGGTCAGCGCGAAGCCAAGCCACTGGATCGAGGTGATCTCATCGCGCATCTCGGGCTGGCGGGTGACCGACTCGATCACCTTTCCGAACAGCATGCCGATGCCGGCGCCTGCGCCCGCGGCGCCGCCGCCTGCGCCGACGCCCAGCGCGATTGCGCGACCGGCGTCCTGGCCCACTTCAACAGACGAGCTCGCCGCAAGGACGAGCGGGTGGACCGCTGCCTGGATGAGCGCGGGATCGAAGAGTTGGGTCAGCATTGTGTGAGGCTCCTTGTCAGTGCTTAGTGGTGGGAGGTGGATCCACCGATATAGATGGCGGTGAGGATTGCGAAGATGAATGCCTGCAGGCCGGCGATCAGCACGGCCTCCAGCAGATAGATCGCCACCCCGATGGGCAGCGTCAGCCAGCCGAGCAGTTGCAGGCCGAGCAGGACAGCCAGCGCGCCGCCCATGAAGTCGATCAGCAGGTGGCCCGCAAGCAGGTTGGCCCACAGCCGGATCGTCAACGAGAGCAGCCGCAGGATGGTCGAGACGATCTCAATCGGATAGAGCAAGATCAGCATCGGCCCTTTCATCCCGGACGGGACGAGGCTTTTGATGTAGCCGAGCGGCCCGTGCGCCCTGACGCCTTCGACGTTGAAGGCAATGAACACGCCGAGGGAGAGCAGCAGCGGCACGGCCACGTTGGTGTCGGCTGCGTATATCTGGAAGCCCGGGACCTTGACGCCGAAGATGTTGATGGTCTGCGCCGAATCCACGGGAAGCGGTATGTAGCCGATCAGGTTGGTGATCAGGATGAAGACGAAGAGGGTGGCGATCACCGGGAACCATCGCCTTGCCAATTCCTCGTCCATGCTTTCGCGCGTGACGTTCATCGCGATGTCGTAGAGCCATTCCACCGCGACCTGCAAGCGGCCTTCCGGTCGCGCCTGCATGCGCCGCGCGACGGTGAGCATCACGCCGATCGTCAGCCCAGTGGTGATCAGCAGGTACATCACGCCCTTGTTGAAGGCGATCCCCCCGACGCTGAACCACGTCAGCAGGTGGAAGGAGTCGATGACGTTGAAGGTTTCGTTCTTGTGGCCTTTGATGCCGTAGACAGCCCCCAACAAGATCAGGCCGAGCACGTAGACCAGCGCGATCCCCCAGAGGATCTTCTTGCGCTTGCTCATGCGGCGCAAGGGGCCGCCCTTGGGGGCGCCGCCGATCGCGGGCCCGCCCGCGGGATGCGCTTCGACGGCGCTCATCGCGCAGGCTTCCCGGTCGAGGCGCTGTCCGAGCCGCGATCCGGAGGACCGCTCAGCACCCGGATCCCAAACGCGATCGAGTAGGCGCCGAAGATCACCAGCGCAGCCGTCAGGCCGTCGGCGCGGCCGCCGATCACACCGGCGGCGACGATTGCGCCGGCCAGCAGCCAGATCCGGCCGAACGCCTCGAAGAGGTTGAGTCCCAGCTGGGCACGCGGCTCACGCGCCTGCTTGATCCAGCGGCGATCGGTGCCCGCGAGGATGCGCTGAACGATCCACGTAACCGCTCCGATCACGTAGCCGAGCACGGGCGCGCCGAGCACGATCGCCGGCGCTGTCAGCACCACGACAGCGACGACGTCCAGGTAGCGCAGGACGCCGATGAGTCGCTCCGCAGGAGCCGCGCCGACGCGCGTTATCGTTGCCTCGTTGTCTCGCATTTGATGGCGGCCAGCCTATAGAGGGAAGTCCCAGCCTGCTCTTTGAACAGGAGGCCGGTCCTTTGTCTCGCGGCGGCCGATCAGTCGATCGGGGATCCGCGGCGGTCGCCGCGCGATTGTACCCGATGCGCGACTTCGTGACAAGTTTGTGACATTCGCCACCGGCTCCCCAGAGCCAGATCGCGCATCAGGGCCTTCTCAGCCGGCCAATCGGGTCACGGGGCGCCTCGCGAGCCTTCGAACCAGCTCCACGATCGCGAACGCCAGTGCCGCAGTCACCGCTCCACCGAGCACGTCGAGCACGAAGTGGTTGCCGGTGCTGAGCACGACGAAGGTCGTGATCCCCACGTGCATGAGCCCGAGCGCCCGCAGCCAGCGGCGGGTGGTCAGCCGCCAGATCACCACGACGCACCACACGGCCCAGGCGATGTGGAGGGAGGGCATCGCCGCGTACTGGTCGGCATCCGCGGCAAGGCTGCCGGTGTGCCAGGAGCCGAAGGCATGAGTCGCGGCAACCACGTCGACGAAGCCATTGCCCGGCAGCATCCGCGGCGGCGCCATCGGCCACAGCCAGAACACGGCGAAGGCGATCACGTTGGTCACAACGAGCGCGTTGCGCAGTGAGGGATAAGTATCTGCGCGCCGCCACCACAGCAGGCCGAGCAGGCCGAGCGTCACAACGAAGTGGGCGTTGTCGTAGTAGTCGGAGAGCGCGAGCGCGAGCGCGTGCTGACCGGCAAGCCAGCGGTTCAGTGAGAGCTCGGGGTCGATGCCGAGCGTGCGCTCGATCTTCAGCACCGCCGCGGCGTGGCTGAGCGCAACGGCGCGCCGCGTCGGCGCGAGGTTGGTGAGGATGTCGTAGAGCCAGCAAAGCCAGCCGATCGCCAGCGCCTCGACCAATAGCGGCGAGCGTCCCACCCTGGCGTCCTGCAGCCAGCCCGTGGAGACCGCGATCCTGCGCCGCAGCCCGATTGCCTGCGTCTCTGTGGTCAGCTCGCTTGCCAAGCAGATGATGCTACCCGCCGCCGCCGACCCGCAGCGCGGCTCAGAGCCGCCTCAACCGGTCTCAGGGAGCGGTGAGCGCCAGCCCGGCCTCGCCCACGCGCTCCAATATCCGCGGCAGCGCGGCGGCGGTGTTGCGCCAGGAGCCGCTGGCCCCGTAGTCGTCGGCGTCGTGCAGCAGCAGCACCGACCCCGGCTGCAGATCGGCGCTCACCAGATCGGCGATCGACTCGGGAGTCGCCTTGGCCTGCCAGTCGAGGCCCCAGTGGCTCCACAGCACCGTCCTCCAGCTCCGCCGCCTTGCAATCCGCAGCGCGGCGGCGTTGAGGACCCCGTAGGGCGGCCTGTAGAGCAGCGGCGCGCATCCGGTCGCCTCCCCGATTGCCGCCTCCGCCCTCGCGATGTCGCGCCGCACCGCGGCCGGCGGCAGGCGCAGCAGGTTGCGGTGGCGATCGCAGTGCAAGCCGATCCAGTGACCCTCCGCGATGATCTCGCGCGCCAGTGCCGGGTTGGCGCGCACCTGCTCGCCCACGAGGAAGAACGTGGCCTTCGCCCCGGCGGCCGCAAGCGCCTCCAGCACCGCCGGCGTGCCCGCCGGATGCGGCCCGTCGTCGAAGGTCAGCGCGCAGCCGGCCGCGTCGGCGGTGCGGTCCTGGACACCCAGCGCGCGGCGCAGCCCGGCCGCGGCCGGAGCGAGCGCCGGAACCTGGTAGTCGATGCCGCAGAGCGCCGGCGCCAGGTAGGAGATGCCCGCAACCGTAAGCGCCATGCCGGCACTCTGAAGGCCAAGGCTGCGATCATCGGCGGGCATGGAAAAGCTGATCCTCGGTCTGCTCGCGGCTCTCGCCGCCTCGTGCTTCTACAGCATAGGGGTCGCCTACCAGGCGATGGACGCCAAGGAGGCGCCACTGAACGACCACCTGCGACTCGCGCTCGCCGCGCGGCTGATCAGGGGCAGGCGCTGGCTGTTCGGGACCGGGCTCTCGATGCTCGGCTGGCCGCTGCAGGTGGTCGCGCTGATCCTCGCGCCGCTGGTCGTCGTGCAGCCGACGCTCGCCGCCGGCCTGCTCGTGCTGATGTTCATGGGCGAGCGCCTGCTCGGCGAGCGGGCCGGTCGCGTCGAGCACCTCGCGATGGCGGCGATCGTGATCGGCGTTGCTGGGGTCGCGCTCACGGCGCCCAACCGCAGCAGCGAATATGTCGGCAACTTCACGCTCTACGTGGCGCTCGCCTGCCTGGCGGGGTCGAGCCTGCTGCCCTATGTGCTGCGCCTCTTCCACCACCCCGCCGCGTCGATCACGATGGTCTCGGCGGGCCTCGCGTTCGGCTGGGCCGGCGTGAGCACGAAGCTGGCCTCTGACGCTCTGGCCAAGGGTCAGCTCGGCATCGCCGCCGGCTGGGGCGTGGCGACCGGCGTCGCCTCGGCGCTTGCCACCCTCAGCGAGATGAGCGCGCTGCAGTCGCGGCCGGCGATTCAGGTCGCGCCTGTGGTGTTCGTGACTCAGACGGTAGTGCCGGTCGTGTTCGCGCTGACGCTGCTCGGCGAAAACTTCACGAGCACCGTGCTCGGCGGCCTGCCGCTCGCAGTTGCGCTCGCGCTGCTTGTCAGCGGCGCGGTGCTGCTGACCCGCTCGCCGGTGCTGGTGGCGCTGATGGAGCGCGAGCGCGTCAGCGCACCAAGCGACTCCGACGCCAGCCCGTCCGACCGCAGCCACCGCACCGCCCGCTCCAGCCCGAGCACCGAGGCGCGCGACCCCGCGACGCTGACGACCAAGACGTCGCCGGCGCGCGCAGACCACTGAGGCAGCGGCGAGGTCGCAGAGAACCTGGCCGCGCCCTTCACCGGCGTGGCGTCGGCGCTGCGCGCGAGCACCATCTGCCCGACCGTGAGGCCGCCCGCGGGCTGCAGGAAGTAGTAGCCGTGCCGCAGCCCGAGCGCGCGCGCCTGAGAGCCGAGAATCCCGCGTGTGCGAAGCCACCGCAAAAGGCTGGCCGACACCGGCATCTGTGGCACGATCTGCTCTCGCAGCGCCCGCATCTGCGCGACCGTCGCAGGCTTGGGCGCGGTGCCGTCGTCGGCGAAGGAGACGTGGATCCCCCGGCCTGCGAGGTCTCTGGCGATTACGGTCATGTCGGCAGCCGGTGCGCGCACGATGATCCCAGCCGCCCGCTGACTCGTGCGGACGCGGGTCAGCGGCTCCGCTTTGAGGATCATGCTGGCCAGCGCACTGACCTCGTCGGTGGACATGATCCATGTGCCGACCCCGAAGAGCATCAGCAGCTGCACCGAGAGCGTCACCAGCGCAGCCCGCCAGACCGGGCGCGGCAACACGCGCCGGGGAGGGTCGAGCACGATGTCCACGGCGGCCCGCTGAGCGGCGGGATCGGTCGTTGCGATCGAGGCCTGTCCCGCCTGGCCCTGTCCCGCCTGCCCCTGCGCCGCCTCGATCGCCTGCGTAAGCGCACGCTCGCGCACCGGCGCCCGTTCGGCGAATGAGGCGCGCACCTGCTCAACGAGGTCCTCGGTGTCTCCGGCCAGGCGCAGCAGGTGCAGGTCGGCCATCGCACGCGTATTCAGCCGCGCATGCCCGACGGGCAGCCCGTAGGAGACGACGGGGGTGCCGGTCGCACGCGCCTCCAGGCAGGTCACGCCGCCGGTGGCGTGCACGAGCGAGTCGGCGGCGGTGAGCAGGTCGGGCATGCGGTCGGTGAAGCCGTAGATGTGCACGCGGGACTCCTGCGCGAACACCTTGCTCAGCCGCTCGTGAAGCTGCTCGTTGCGTCCTGCCAGGCAGACCACGCTGCCGATGCCGTCGGCCTCGCAAAGCCGCCTTACGGCGCCCTCGATGTCGCCGACGCCCCAACCGCCGCCGGAGACGATCACCATCCGCCCGTCCTCGGGCAGGCCGAGGTCCCGGCGCGCGTGAAGCGGGCAGCGATCGCGCAAGAACTCCGCCGAGATCAGCGGCCGCACGAGCGTCACGCTGCCCTCACCGGCGATCCGCTCCACCGCGGCGATCGAGGCGTCGTACATCACCAGGTGCTGATCGATGCCCGGCTGGGCCCAGAAGAACAGGCCGGTCAGGTCGGTGATCGTGGCGACCGTCGGGCAGTCGATCATGCCGCGGCGGCGAAGCGAGGACAGCACGACGGTGATCGCCGGGTGCGTGGATACGATCACGTCGGGGTCGTGGTCGGCGATGCGGTTGGCGAGCGGGCGGCCGCCGAGCAGGCAGAGCATGCGGCGGGTGAGCCAGCGCACGGGCGCGACGCTCTCCAGCAGCCAGTAGACGATCGTGTAGGTCCACGGCATCAGCCGCAACTGAATGCGGTAGCCGTCCTGGACGACCTGCCGCAGCACGGGACCCATAGCGGCAAGGCCGTCGATCACGGTGGCCTGCGCCGGCTGCGGCGAGTTTGCGATCTGTTCAGCCAACGCGCGCGCAGCGGCGGCATGGCCCTCTCCGACATCGGCGGAGAGAATCAGGACCTTGCGCGGATTGCCCGCGGGCTGGGTTGGTTTGCTGTTGCGAAGTCGCATGCGGCTTGCTCTGGACCGTCCCCTGACCCTCATGGGCTAAGCCATGCTCGCGAACTCTTGGCGAGCATGATGCCGCGCACAGCGTACATGACCGCCGCGACGGCTGACCGTCCGCGCCGCACAAGCACCGGGCGCGAGCGCTTCGCAGGCGCCCGGCGCGTACCACGCGCGGTGGTGCCACCGCTTCGCCGTGCCGAGCGCCACAATGACCGCATCAAGGGCACGCTCCAGATACCCCGAATGGCGCGCTCGGTGTCAGATCCCGCCTACGTGCAGGCCGAGGCGAGACCGCGAGCCGACCGCATATCGCTCTCCGGCTCGCTGCCGCTGCGCGCGCTGGGAGCGGTCGGGCTGCTCGGAGTCGTTGCCAGCTCTTTCCTGTTGGCGGCCAGGGCGGCAGGCGCGCCGTCCAACTATGTGCGGGTGCGCGACGCCGGGTGGCCGGGCTGGATCGCGGGCCCCTACCAGAGCCTCGGCCTGGGGATCGGCAAGGGCAGCTTCGAAACGCTGATCCTGATCATGGTCGGCTGCTACGTGCTCGTGCTGATCGGCGCGCGCACGCTGCCGATCGCGGCGGTGGCGGGCGCGATCGTGGCGGCTCACCTGCTGCTGGCGCTCGGGCCGCCGCTGCTCTCCCAGGACGTCTTCGGCTACATCTCCTACGCGCGCATGGGCGTGCTGCACGGCCTGGACCCATACACGCACGTGCCGGTCGAAGCGCCCGCCGACCCGACCTTCGCCTACATCGGCTGGCCCTTCCAGCACAGCCCCTACGGGCCGCTGTTCACGCTCTCGAGCTACGCGATCGTGCCGCTCGGCTTCGCAGCCGATCTGTGGACCTTCAAGCTGGTCGCGGTGTTGTGCAGCCTTGGGGCGGTCGCCCTGGTCGCCAACGCGGCGGCTCGCGAGGGGCGCTCGCCACAGGCCGCGGCGGCCTTCCTCGGACTGAACCCGGTCGTGCTCGCCTTCGCCGTCGGCGGCGCCCACAACGACATGATCACGCTGCTGCTGCTCGCGGGCGCGCTGGCGCTCACCGCCGGCTCCTCGCCGCGCTTTCGCGCCGCCGCCTGGCCGCTCGTGGTCGCGGTCGGCTTCAAGGTCTCGGCGGGGCTGCTGCTGCCGTTCCTGGTGCTCGCGCCGCGCAGGCTCGCGGAGCGCGCGAAGGTGCTTGCGAGCGCCGCCGGCGGCCTGCTCGCGGTGCTGGCAGTCGGAGCGGTCGGCTTCGGATTGAGCCTGACCGGCTTCATCGTGCCGATCGCCGAAGAGCAGCAGCAGATCGCAGTCCACAGCATCCCGGCCGAGACGGCCCGCCTGCTGAGCCTGCACGGCACGCCCGAATGGTGGCGCTACCTGTTCTTGGCCGGATTCGCGTGCGTCGTGCTGGTCTGCCTCTGGCGCACCGCAAGGGGCTTCGACTGGCGGCTGGCGGCCGGCTGGAGCACGCTTGCGCTGCTGATCTCAACGGCTTGGCTTCTGCCCTGGTACGCAGTCTGGGCGCTGCCGCTGGCGGCAGTGGCCCCCGACCGCAAGCTGCGCTCAGCCGTGCTCGTGTTCTGCGCCTACGCGGTCGCCATCCGGCTCCCAGTCGCCGAACCGCTGCTGCACTCCGGAGTCTGAGCCGGCCGCCGGGGGCGCCGCCTCCGGCTCCTGCCCCGCCAGCGTGACGACGTTCATTTCGCCGGTCTCGAAGTCCTCGAACACCGTCTGCTCGATCTCGGCAGCGGTGGCTTGCGGACGCAGCCGGCGCAGGCGCGCCGTGGCCACGCGGCGGAACTTCAGGATCTCCAGCACGTAGACGAGGTAGACGCTGGCCGCCACCGCCAGCGCGCCGAGCAGGACCATCACCACCAGCCAGCCGGTGCGGAAGTGGCCGTGGTGGTCGCTGTAGGGCACAAATCGCAGCGCCAGCGCAAGTCCGGCGAGCATCAGCGTCCAGCCGTAGAGATAGGCGATCGTGCGCCGGCTGGAGAAGCCGATCCGCGCCATCCGGTGGTGGAAGTGCTCGCTGTCCGGTGCGTAGATCGGGCGCCTGTACTTCAGGCGCTTCAAGACGACAAAGGTCGTATCCAGAAACGGCACCGCGAGCAGGATCAGCGGCGCCACGAAGGAGACCACCGCGGTGGTCTTGATCGCCCCCTCGACCATCACGCAGCCCATCAGCAGCCCGAGCAGGTTCGATCCGCAGTCGCCCATGAAGCTCGAGGCGGGCGGGAAGTTGTGGATCAGGAAGCCGAGCGCGGCGCCCGCGGTCAGCGCCGCCAGCACGCCGGGCGCGTCGCGATGCAGGTCGAAGGCGATCACTGCGAAGGCGGCGGCGACGATCGCGCAGACTCCAGCCGCCAGGCCGTCCACGCCGTCGGAGAAGTTGACGACGTTCATCAGCGCGACCAGGCCGACGACCGTGATCGGACCGCCGGCGTTGGGGAAGTTCAGCCGCCCGAAGAAGGGGATCGTCAAGAAGTGGATCACGACCCCGTAGTGCACGACGATCGCGGCGGCCGCGATCTGGCCGGCCAGCTTTATCGCCGGAGGCAGGTCGGTGCGGTCGTCGATCGCCCCCACGACCGTTATCAGCGCCGCGGCTATCAGCACGCCGTGCCAGAGCTCGGGCTCTTCCTGGTAGCCGGCGGGCAGCCAGATCAGCCCCGCCAGCAGCGCGCCGGCGAAGATCGCAAGCCCGCCGAGCAGCGGCGTGGCCCGCTGGGAGAGACCGCGCTCGCGCGGCACATCGATCGCGCCGACCAACCGCGCGAGTCGCATGCTCAGCGGCGTCAGCAGCGCGGTGAGAGCGGCCGCCGCCAGGAAGGCATAGAGCGCATCGAGCTCAGTCGGTTCGCGCATCGGCTGCCAACAGCATCGCAGAGGCGCGCCGCCGAGCACTCACACGGCTGCGGCAAGGCTTTCGTAGAGCGGGTAGCGCGCGACGATCGCCTTCACGCGCTCACTCAGCTCGGGAGCCAGCTGCTCGAACTCCGCGCTGAGCGTGTCGGCGATGATCTCTCCGATCTCCACAAAGTCATCGTGCTGCAGGCCGCGCGTGGCCAGCGCCGCGGTGCCGATCCGCAGGCCCGAGGCCTCCATCGGCGGCCGCGGGTCGAAGGGCACCGCGTTGCGGTTGACCGTGATCCCGACCTCGTGCAGCCGGTCCTCGGCCTGCCGGCCTGTCAGCTCCGGGCGCACGTCGCGCAGGTCCACCAGCACGAGATGCACGTCGGTGCCGCCGGTCAGCACCTTGATGCCGGTGGCAACTGTGGTGCCAGGAGCGCCCTCGGGCTCCACCTCGGCCAGCAGCTCCTCGGCGAGCGCCCTTGCGCCATCCAGCGTCCGCCGCTGACGCTCGCGGAAGGACTCGCTGGCGGCGATTCGCAGCGCCACTGCCTTGGCCGCGATCACGTGCTCCAGCGGGCCGCCCTGCTGGCCGGGAAACACGGCGGAGTCGATCTTCTTGGCGTGCTCCTGCTTGCAGAGGATCATGCCGGCGCGGGGGCCGCCGATCGTCTTGTGAGTGGTGGTGGTGACGACATCCGCGTAGGGGACGGGACTCGGGTGCAGGCCGGCGGCGACGAGGCCGGCGAAATGGGCCATGTCGACCATGAACAGCGCGCCGACCTCGTCCGCGATCGCCCTGAAGGCGGCGAAGTCGAGCTGGCGCGGATAGGCCGACCAGCCGGCCAGCAGCAGCTTCGGCCGTCGCTCGCGCGCGATCCGTGCGACCTGGTCCATGTCGATCAGGCTGCTCTGCGGATCGACCTCGTAGGCGGCGACGTCGTAGAGGCGTCCCGAGACGTTGATCTTCATCCCGTGCGTGAGGTGGCCGCCGTGGGCCAGCGAGAGGCCCATGATCGTGTCGCCCGGCTCGATCAGCGCGTGGTAGACGGCGGTGTTGGCCTGGGCGCCGGAGTGCGGCTGCACGTTGGCGTGCTCTGATCCGAACAGCGCCTTGGCGCGGTCGATCGCCAGCTGCTCGGTCACGTCAACCCACTCGCAGCCGCCGTAGTAGCGGCGTCCGGGGTAGCCCTCCGCGTACTTGTTGGTCAGCACCGAGCCCTGACATTCGAGGATCGACCTCGGCACGAAGTTCTCGGAGGCGATCATCTCGAGCGTGTTGCGCTGGCGCGCAAGCTCGCCGGCGACCGCTGCGGCGACCTCGGGGTCGACCTCCTCCAGCGAACGGTTGAAGTAGTCGGATGGCAGCTGGGACAAGACCTTCTCCTCGGGCAGGGGCAGCTATGTGGTGCCCAGGCGCGCGGCAAGTCCCGTCAATCGCTCCCCGGTGGTCTATTCCACCATTAGCGCCAGTCGCGACAATCCAGGAGGCTAGCAGCGCGGCACGACAGCGTTCAGCGCGCTGGATATCTCCTGCTCGCTCATCGCTCCCGCGCGCGCGATGCTCCACCGGCCCTGATGCTCGAAGCCGGTCAGATCGATCACCGTCGAGGCCAGCCCCGGCAGCTCGCCGCCATCGATCAGCAGGTCGGCGGCGGATCTGATCTGCTGTGGCACGTCGCTCAACCGCCGGGGCGGCGGATCGCCGGAGAGGTTCGCGCTCGATTGCAGCGCCGGTGCGCTCACGAGACCTAGCGCAGCCAGCGGGGCAGGCCACTGCGGAACGCGCAGTCCGAGCGGGGCAGGCGGGTCCGTGTCCATGCCGTCGGGCGCACAGGCCAGCGGGAACCTGCGCTGCGGATTGGGCAAGAGCAGCGTCACCGGACCGGGCAACAGCGCCTGCGCCGCCTGCCTGGTGCGCGGCGGCAGCCCCTCGATCTCGGCTTGCGCCGCGTCGAGCGAGAACCACATCACCGCGGCCGGCTTTGCGGCGGGACGTCCCTTCATCTCATAGATGCGCTCAAAGGCCGTGCGTGAGGATGGGTCGCAGGCCAGCCCGTAGACGGTGTCGGCCGGGAACACGGCCACGCCGCCTCCGGCAAGGCACTCCTGGAGCGCGGCCGCGTCGCTGCTGTCCAACAAGGCCCGCCTCATCGCCTTCCGGCAACGACCCGCTCGATCCCAGCGAGATCCCGCAGCCGCCGGGTCTCTGTGAAGCCGGCGTCTTCGACCATCTGCTGCACTGCGGCAGCCTGGCCCGCTCCGACCTCCAGCATGACACTGCACACGCGCCTGCGACCGGAGAGCTGTGCCAGCACCGCGGCGATCGTGCTGAGGCCATCTTCTCCGGCGAAGAGCGCCTGCGCGGGCTCGTGCCGGGTGATCTCGGGCGCAAGCAAGGCGGCTTCAGCAATGGCGATGTAGGGAGGGTTGGATAGAACGGCGTCGATCTCGTCGGGCACGTCCTCCAGCAGGTCGGAGTGCAGCCATCGCACCTCCAGGCCCAATCGCTGCCCATTGGCCCTGGCCACCGTAAGCGCATCCTCGCTGACGTCGCTTCCCCAAAGCTCCAGATCCGGGCGCTCATCCTTCAGCGCGAGCGCGATTGCACCGCTACCTGTGCCGAGGTCGAGCACGCTCGCGCCCTGTGGCAGGCGAAGCGCAGCTTCCACAAGCAGCTCGGTATCCGGGCGCGGGATCAGCACACGCGGATTTACGGCCAACTCGATGCGCCGAAAGCCCTTGCGGCCGGTGATGTAGGCGACCGGCTCTCGCTCGACCGACCTGCGACGCACGGCATCCCTGAAGGCATGGACCGCATCTCCTTCGACTTCCAGATCACGGTCGAGCAGCAGCCGCTCGCGGCCGACACCGAGCACAGCGGCAAGCAGCACTTCGGCGTCGAGACGCGGCGTCTCGCAGCCCGCGGCGGCAATCGCCGTGATCGCGCCTTCCAGCGCATCGCGGACCGGGGTCCCCGCGCGGATGCTCACGCGGCAGCTTGCGCCTGCAGGCGCCGGCGCCGCTCGTCTGCGCTCAGCGCGTCCGTGAACTCCTCGAGCTCGCCCGCGAGCACCTGGTCGAGGTTGTAGGTCGTCAGCTTGATCCGGTGGTCGGTCACGCGCCGCTCGCCGTAGTTGTAGGTCCTGATCTTCTCCGCCCGATCGCCCGTGCCGACCTGCGAGCGGCGGTCGGCGGCAAGCTCGGCCTGCTGCTCGGCCAGCGCCCGCTCATAGAGCCGCGCGCGCAGCACGCGCATCGCCTTCTCGCGGTTCTGCAGCTGGGACTTCTCATCCTGCATCGAGACGACGATCCCGGAGGGCTTGTGCGTGATCCGCACGGCAGAGTCGGTCGTGTTGACCGACTGCCCGCCCGGCCCGGAGGAGCGATAGACGTCGATCTGAAGATCCTGCTGATCGACATGGACATCCACATCCTCGGCCTCCGGCAGCACCGCGACGGTTGCGGTAGAGGTGTGGGTCCTGCCTTGCGACTCGGTCACCGGCACCCGCTGCACGCGGTGGGTGCCGCCCTCGAACTTGAAGACGGAGAAGGCCCCGTCGGGCGGGCTGGACTTGATTTCGAAGGTGTACTTGCCCTCGCCGGCCTCCAGCTGCTCGGTCGCAAAGCCGCGCCGCTCCGCGTAGCGGGTGAGCATGCGGTAGAGGTCGCCTGCCCACAGGCTCGCCTCGTCCCCGCCGGCGCCGCCCTGGATCTCGACGATCACGTTCTTGTCGTCGTTGGGATCGCGCTCGAGCATCGCCAGCCGGATCTCGTCCTCGAGCCTGCTCGATGCGCTCGCGCGCGCCGCGCAGCAGCTCGCGCATCTCGGCATCCTCGCCGCTCTCGGCGATGATCTCCTCGGCGCCAGCAGCGTCATCGCAGGCACGCCGCCACTCCACCGCTAGCTTGGCGGCCGGCTCGAGCTGGCGGTAGGCGCGCGCGACCTCCGCGTAGCGCTCACGGTCGGCGATCACATCGGGGTCGCTCATCTGCTCCGCCAGCTCGGCGAAGCGCACCTCGACCTGGGCCACGAGATCTTCGATCATGGCCCCAGCTTACGGACAACGGTCGCGCGCCCCCCGCAGCCGGGCGGCGCCGCGAAAGAAAGCTAGGCCACGACCTCGACGCCCACGAGGTCGGCTGCGGTCAGGCTCTCCAGGTCCTCCCGCTCCAGCACGGCCTTCAGCGCCGCGATCGCGACGGCGAGCTGGCTGAGGTCGGGCTCCCGCGTGGTCAGCAGCTGCAGCTTCAGGCCCGGCCACATCACTGCTCTGACCCAGCGATGGCTGCGATTGCGGCCGGCGAACTTGATCAGCTCGAAGGAGATGCCCGCGATCAGCGGGACGCCGAGCACGCGCGTCAGGATCAGCCAATACCAGGCGTGCATCCCGACCGCACCGAACACGAAGATCGAGACGACCATCACGACCAGCAGAAAGCTCGTGCCGCAGCGCGGGTGCAGGCGCGAGAAGCGCTGGGCGTTGGCCGGCGTGAGCGGCAGGCCGGCCTCGAAGCAGGAGATCGTCTTGTGCTCGGCGCCGTGGTACTCGAAGACCCTGCGCAGGTCTTTGATCCGCGTGAGCAGCACCAGGTAGCCGAGGAAGATCGCCGTTCGCAGCACCCCCTCGATCACCCAGAACAGCGCCGAGGAGTGCAGCTGCTGGTTGACCAGGCTGGTCAGGCCGAGCGGCAGCAGGAAGAACACGCCGACCGCGAAGGCGACCGCGACCACGATCGTGCCCACCCACATGCCGCCCGAGATTTCCTGCGGCTCCTCCTCGCCCTCGCCTGGAGGCAGCTGCGCGTTGGCGGCGATGCCGAGCGCCCTGAAGCCGATCGCCAGCGAGCTGCCGAGCGCGACGATGCCGCGCACGATCGGCAGGCGCAGCCACCTGTGGCGGGCGAGCGCCGATTCCAGCGGGAAGCAGGTGACCTCGATGTCTCCGATTGCGCTTTGCGAGGGGTCGCCCGCCCCATTGCCGCTCTCTGCGATCTGCTCGGTGGGCGCCGC
The DNA here is from genome assembly GCA_963725915.1 of uncultured Actinomycetota bacterium. GTDB lineage: Bacteria > Actinomycetota > Thermoleophilia > Solirubrobacterales > Solirubrobacteraceae > Palsa-744. The sequence goes on from CAVSAL010000006.1 coordinate 171,781, forward strand.
CGGCGCGGCCTCCGCGGCTATCGGGGACTGCTTGTCAACCGGCTTGCGCACGGCGACGGCCCAGTTTGCAACCCCACGCATCATCACGCCCTCGAGCACGGCCTGACCGCCGACGGGAGCATCCCGTGAGGCAGTGAGGAGTCCGTCGATCTCTGAGGCGCCCGCCTCGGTCTCGCGCTGCGGGGCGGCGAGACGGGAGGCCATTGCCCTAGCTGGCGCTCTGCTGCGAAGCGGTGCCTTGCGCCTGGCGCAGCCTGCCCTTCGCGACGCGCCTCTGGAAGCGCTCGACGCGACCACCCGTGTCGATCAGCTTCTGGCGGCCCGTGTAGAACGGATGGCAGTTGGAGCAGACCTCGACGTGCAGCTCGGACTTGGTTGCACGAGTGCTGAACTCGTTGCCGCACGTGCAGCGCACGTGGGCTTCTACGTAGTTGGGATGTATCGCTGACTTCATCGTGAAGGCATTCTAGCGGTCGCGCCTTCGCCGCCAACCTGGCCTTCGGACGCGGGCTGATGGCAGGCAGGGGTGCGCAGCGTCTCCCGCTTGACCACGGCCCCCTTGGCGTTGGTCCAGCGAAAGCGCACGACGCCCCGGTAGTAGGCGTCCACGCTGAGGTTGGTCACCTGCTTGAGGTCCTTGAAGATCTTCACGCCCGGTTCGGAGCTGCGCCAGGCGCCGAGCGCCGGCGCGTCGGTCCCTTCGAGGCTGTGGAAGCCGGGCACTCCCGAGACGTGCTCCTCGACGCCTATGCGCATCGCCATCGAAGCGCCACCGGGGACCGCGGTCATCCGGCCGACGAAGGTCGCGGAGCGTTCGGACGGTTCTGTCGCCGTCACGCACTCTTCGACCGTCGCCGCGGCCGGCGTGCGCGCCTCAGGGGCGCTTGCGCGCAGCGCCCCCGCAGCGCGGGACATCCCCCGCGGCCAACTGCCCCCTGCGGCCATGTCCCGCGCCTGCCCGGAATCCGCAAGTGCTCCCCCGCCGCTCGCGGCGAACGCGAGTCCCCAGCACGCGAATGCCAGCGCGAAGTGCGCTGCGCCGCTGCGGCGATGTCTCACAGAATCCATGGCAGTCAACTAACACACCCAGATGGCTGCATGTTGCGCCCAGGCGCGACAGAATAGGGAGACGCTCCCTACGGTCGCATCCCCGATTCGGCCAGCGCCATGTCCGCCGCGCCTACGTAATCTGGTACAGCGGCCCGTCGCCACCCTCTGGGGTCGTCAGCCGCCCGCCCTTGGCGGTGATCGCGCCGCACTGCACGCAGTTGGTGTAGTTGACGATCAGGTCCACGTTGCCGTGCTCGGGAGCGTCCTCGGGGATCTCGTAGACCCCGGCGGGGCACATCCAGCGCCACGTCTCGGCAACCTCGCGCGGCACGTTCTTGCGCACCCTGATGTGGTTGGGCGCGTCGTCACGGGTCGCGTTGCCGGTGATGAACACGGAGGAGAGCTTGTCGAAGGTGTACTTGCCGTCGGGCTTGACGTACCTGTCCTTGGTGTTTCCGACGAACACCGGCTTGGCATCGTTGCGGTGCCAGGCGGCGCGCCCGGGCAGCTTGCCCTTCGTGATCTGCTGCACCCCGCTCAGCGGAGCGCCGAGCGGCAGCCCCTTCTGCAGCGGCTGGCGCGCGTTGCGCACCTCCCACAGCTCCTTGCCGACTGAAGATTGCTCGATCGCCGTCTCATAGGGGGAGAGGTCGTGGCTGCCGCGCTGGAGCGCCGAGTAGATCGTCTCGGCCGCGAGCATGCCCGACTTGATGCAGTGGTGCACGCCCTTGAGCGCCATCGTGTCAACCATGCCGGCCGAGTCGCCGACAAGCAGCGCGCCCGGCATCGAGAGCTTGGGCATCGACCACCAGCCGCCGCCCGGCAGCGCCTTGGCGCCCCAGGCGATCCGCTCGCCGCCATCCAGGATTCCGCGCACGAGCGAGTGCGTCTTGAAGGTCTGCAGCAGGTCGTGGGCGGAGGTGGTCGCGTCGGCGTAGTCGAGCTCGACCACGAAGCCGATCGAGATCAGGTGCTCGCCCTTGGCGTTGGTCATCGGATAGATCCAGGTGCCGCCGATCTGGCCGTACTTCGGAGAGATCTTCAGCGGCCAGGGACCCATCGTGTGGATCAGCCGGTTCAGCGGCTTGGGGACCTTCCAGACCTCCTTGACGCCGAGCTCCCACACCTGCGGCTCGCGCCCGGCGCCCAGATCGAACTCGCGGATCGCGGCGCCGGTGAGTGACCCCCAGCAGCCCTCGGCGAGCACGGTCGCGCTCGCCTTGATGTCGGTTCCCGGCTCGAAGTTGCCAAGCGGCTCGCCGTCCTTGCCGCGGCCCTTGTCTCCCGAGCGCACACCGGCGACCCGGCCGTCTTGCAGCACCAGTTGCGTGGCCGCGGTCTCGGTGAGGATGTACGCGCCGGCCTCCTCGGCCTGCTGCTGCTGGTAGCGAGCAAGCGCCGAGACGGAGACCACCTCGTTGCCGTGGTTCTTGAACGGCGGCGGCGTCGGGATCCGGATCGCCGTTTTGGAGGTCGGCGTCAGGTAGACGGCCTCCTTCTTGACCTCGCCGAACGCGAAGCCCTCCTGGCGCCACTGCTCGCGGCTCATCTCGGGGAACAGTTCCAGCAGCGGCTTTGGCCTCATCACCGCACCGGAGAGGTTGTGACCGCCGCAGGTCTTGGCCTTCTCGATCACCGCAACCGGCACTTCGCCGAGACGCTCCATCGTCTCGGGGTCCTCGCCGAGCAGTTGCAGCAGCCGGTTCGCGCACGCAAGCCCGGCGGTGCCCCCGCCGACGATCGCGACGCCGACCTCGATCCGTTCGTCCTCGCCGTCGAGCCCCTGCTTGACGAACTCTTTGGGCGAATCGACAGGGGGCGGGAAGGCCGCAGGTACGACCTTCCCGTTGTTGGAGGTCACTTCCGCGGGGCATCCAGCCCCGCGATCGGACCCTGCGGTCGCCCTCCAGGCGACCTTGACCATTCGCGCTTCGCGCTCATTGCGCCGCTCATTGCCTTCAGCCCTTCTTCGCCTTGATCGCCTCTGTCAGCTTCGGCAAGATCTTGTTCAGATCGCCGACGATGCCGAGGTCGGAGAATTCGAAGATCGGCGCGTTCGCGTCCTTGTTGATCGCGACGATGTTCTCCGAGGCCTGCATCCCGACCTTGTGCTGGATCGCGCCGGAGATGCCGGCGGCCAGGTACAGCTTCGGCGCGACGGTCTTGCCCGTCTGGCCGATCTGGGCGGCGTAGGGATACCAGCCGGCATCCACGACCGCGCGCGTTGCCGCCACGGCGGCGTTGTTGCCGAAGGCCGAGGCCAGCGCTTCGCAGAGCTCAAAGCCCTCCGGCTTGCCGAGGCCGCGACCGCCAGCCACGAGGATGCTCGCACCCTCGATGTCGACGTCGGCGCCGCGCTGTTCGCCGCGGGTGACCATGCTCGCCTGCTGAGCCTGCGGGCTCAGCTCAAAGCTCAGCTGCTCCACAGCCGCATCGCCGGCGCCGCTCTCCTTGATCTCGAATGCGTTCAGGCGCCCGATCACGATGCCCACGGGCGAGCGGTAGTTGATCTCGGAGATCGCCGAGTCGCCGAGGATCGGCCGTTCGGCGATCAGCTTGCCGCCCTCGGCGCGCACGCCGGTGACCTCCATCGCCACCCCCGCGCCGAGCCGGGCGGCAAGGCCCGCGCCGATCTCGAAGCCGAGCAGGCCGCCCCCGAAGATCGCGTAGGAGTAGCCGCCGTCGGAGATCGCCTTGCCCATCGCATCCACGACGGGCTGCGCAAGTCCCTCGGGACCCTCGGCCACGAGCACCTTGCTCGCGCCGTAGCGACCAAGCGATGCCGCAAGATCCTGCGGAACGCCCTCGCCGACGAGGATCGCATGCGCCTCGCCACCGAGCTCGGCCGCCAGCTTCGCGCCCTCGCTCACCGCTCCCAGAGAGTTCTTGTTGATCGCGCCTTCGTAATGCAGCGCGTAGACCAGGATGTTCGCCATTTTTTCTCAGTTCCTTTCGCTGGTCAAATCTCTAGAGGAGCTTGCGCTCGTCGAGCCAGGCGACGATCTTTTCGACCGTCTCCCCCGTGTCTTCGTCCTCGATGATCGTGCCCGCTGACTTCTGCGGCGGCGCCTTCACCGATACCCACTGAGCGGCGGAGTTCTCGCCGCCGACCTTGCCCGCGTCGATCTCCGCATCGCCGACCGACAGCGTGTCCAGCGGCTTCTTCTTGGCGCCCATGATCGCCTTCAGCGAGGGATAGCGGGGCTCGTTGATCGCGTCGCCGACGGAGATCACGGCCGGCAGGGCGATGTTGACGGTGTCATACCCGTACTCGGCCTGGCGCTCACAGCGCAGCGAGCTGGGCTCCACATCCATCTTGATCACCTGCGTCAGCGAGGGCATGCTCAGATGCTCTGCCACGACCGCGCCGATCGTGTAACACTCGCCGTCGTCGGACTGCTGTCCGAGCAGCACCAGATCGGGTTTCTCGCGCTTGAGCGTCTGCGCAAGCGCATACCCGGTCGCCGCCACGTCGGAGCCGGCCAGCGCGCCGTCGGTGAGGTGGACCGAGCGGTCGGCTCCGAGCGAGACCGCCTTGTGCAGTGCGCGCACGGCGCTCTGCGGGCCCATCGTGACTGCCACGATCTCCTCGACGGGGACGGTGCCGCCCTCGCGGATCTGCATAGCCGCCTCGATGGCGTGGGTGTCATACGGATTGAGGTTCTTCTCTCCGCTGCGGTCCATGCGCCCCGTCGATGGGTCGATGCGCTTTTCGACGGCGGCGTCTGGGACCTCCTTGACCAGGACGCATATCTTCATTTCAGTCGATGACTCCTTGGAGGGTCTTGTTGGGGGAAATCCTACCCGAGATGGCGGTTGACTGACGAGTCAATCAGATGCGCGAGGACCGACGCCACCGCGGATGAAGTTGACGATCGCCTGCGTGGGCGCGCCGGGCGTGAACACCTCGGCCACGCCGAGCCGCTTGAGCTCGCCGACGTCCTCGCCGGGGATCGTCCCGCCCACGGTCACCAGCACGTCGTCGATCCCCTGCGCGTGCAACAGCTCCAGCACGCGCGGCACGAGCGTCATGTGGGCGCCGGAGAGGATCGAGAGCCCGACCGCGTCGGCGTCCTCCTGGATCACCGTCTCGACGATCTGCTCGGGGGTCTGGTGCAGCCCCGTGTAGATCACCTCCATGCCGGCGTCTCGCAATGCGCGCGCGATGATCTTGGCGCCGCGATCGTGGCCGTCCAGCCCGGGCTTGGCCACCACGACGCGGATCTTGGACTTCTGCTCGGTGCTCGCGGTCATCGCTCCGGCAGCTTATTGGCGCCGCGGCCTGTGCGTCGCCAAGGCTGCGTGGCCAGCGCCCCCGCCGCCGCCACGCTGCCTGCGCTGACCGCGGCGAACAGCTTCAGGCGCCGCCCGAGACGATCCAGGCGCACTATCTCCCACCCCTCCTGCAGCGCGATCCGCATCAGCGCGGCGTCGGGATTGACCGCGACGGGATGCCCGACCGCGCGCAGCATCGGCAGATCCGACTCCGAGTCGGAGTAGGCGTAGGAGTCGCCGAGCGCGATGTTCTCCCGCTGTGCCAGTTCATGCAGCGAGATGCGCTTGCCGTCGCGATAGTTGAACGGGCCCGCCGCCCTGCCGGTGTAGACGCCGTCGAGCACCTCCGAGCGCGAGCCGAGCCCGCCGTCGAAGGCAAGCACGTGCGCGAGCAGGTCGGCCATCTCCTGAGAGGCGGCGGTGACGATGAAGACCAGGCGCCCGGCGTCCTGGTGGGCATACGCGCGCGCGAGCATGTCCGGATAGATGCGCGGCAGCACCCCCGCCAGCACGCGCGGGGCCAGCCGCTCAAGCTCACGTACCGGGACCCCCGCGATCATCTCTCCCACGCGGATGCGAACCGCGTCGGCACGATCGTCGGTTGAGCCCACCAGCCGGAAGCGCAGGTTTTCAAAGAGATCCTTGACCAGCCGCCGGCGCGAGATCATGCCCGTTTCGAAGGCCGCCTTGGCGAAGAAGACGCCCGATGAGCCGGCCATCAGCGTGCGGTCAAGGTCAAAGAACGCGGCCGACCGCCCTGGTCGATCACGCTCGCGCGCCGGAGCCCCGGCCTGCTCCGGCGTCTGCTGCACACCGGAGCCGTCCTGCCGCGGCGCGCTCAGAGGCTACCCTCCGACTCGCAGGATCAGCGCATCGCCCTGGCCGCCGCCGCTGCAGATCGCGACGCAGCCGAGGCCGCCGCCGCGACGGCGCAGCTCGTAGACGAGCGCGCCGATGATGCGGGCGCCGGAGGCGCCGATCGGGTGCCCAAGGGCGACCGCGCCACCGTTGACGTTCACGCGATCCTCCTCGATGCCGAGCATCCGGATCGAGTTCAGCGTCACCGAAGCAAAGGCCTCGTTGATCTCCCACAGATCGATGTCGCCGGGCTGCAGGCCCGCCTTCTCCAGCGCCTTCTTGGCGGCCGTGGCGGGAGTCTTGGCCAGGTAGGCGAAGTCGGTCGCGCTCTGGGCGTGGGCGACGATCTCGGCCAGCGCCTCGCGTCCGTTCGCGCGCGCCCACTCGTCCGAGGAGAGCACGAGCGCCCCGGCGCCGTCATTGACGCCCGGCGAGTTGCCCGCCGTGTGCGAGCCCTCCTTGCCGACCAGGCCGGGCAGCGCGGCCAGCTTCTCCAGAGAGGTGTCGCGGCGCGGGCCCTCATCGATCTCAACGACCGTGTCCCCCTTGCGACCCTTGATCGTGACCGGCACGATCTCCTCCGGCAACCGACCCTCGTCGGTCGCCTTCAGCGCCAGCTCGTGCGAGCGCAGCGCCCAGCGGTCGAGGTCGGCCCTGGTCATCTCCAGCTCATCGCCGACTTCGGTGGCCTCGACGAACATCTGCTTGCCCGAGAAGGGGTTGGTCAGCCCGTCGTGGACCATCGCGTCCAGCGCCTTGACGTCTCCCATCCGGAAGCCGAAGCGCGCGCCCGGCAGCAGATACGGCGCGTTGCTCATCGACTCCATCCCGCCGGCGACCGCGACCTCGAGATCGCCCGCGCGCACGGCCTGGTTGACGATCACGCAGGAGCGCAGCCCCGAGGCGCAGACCTTGTTGATCGTCTCCGAGGAGACCTCCTTGGGGATGCCCCCCTTGATCTGGGCCTGGCGCGAGGGGATCTGCCCCTGCCCTGCCTGCAGCACCTGACCCATCACCACATGCTGAACCTGCTCGGGCTCGACCTCCGCGCGCTGCAGCGCGGCCTCGATCGCAATGCCTCCAAGCTCTGTCGCCGGCACCGAGGCGAGGCCACCGCCCATCTTGCCGACAGGCGTTCGCGCGGCGCTGAGGATCACGGTCTTGGACATGGGTTGAGCTTTCTCCTCTGATCGGGTGCTTGCGAGCGTACGCAATGCTATCGGGCCGGATATCGTGCGCCGGAACCGATGCGGGTCTCCTTCACCAATCAGCCGGTCGGACAGACCGATGCCGACACGGTGGTCATCGGCGTCTTCTCCGATCGGCCTGCGTCGGCGCCCGCCGAGGTCGCCGCGCTGATCGACAACGGCGAGGCGCGACCCACCTTCAGGTCGCTCGCGCTCACCCACGCCGAAGGCAAGCGCTGGTTGCTGGTGGGTCTCGGCGGCCGCGAGGACCTCACGCCCGAGCGCCTGCGGGTGGCGGCGGCGCTGACCAGAAAGCGCGCACGCGAGCTCTCGACCAGAACTCTCTGCTGGCAGGCGCCGGCAAACGCGGACGCAGCGTCGGTCGGCGCCATCGCCGAGGGCACGATCCTCGCCGACTACCGCTTCGATCGCTACAAGTCTTCAGCGGCGCGGAGCGCCGATGGGGTTGCTGTCCCGCAACACCTCGACAGCCTGATCGTCAGCGGAGACGGCGAGCTGGGCGACGCAGTCACGCAGTCGGCGCTGGTCGCCCAGGCGGTCAACGAGGCCCGCGACCTGCAGAACCGGCCCGCGAACGACCTCACCCCGACCGCGCTGGCGGATCACGCGCGCACGCTGGCCGCCGAGATCGAAGGCCTCACCGTCGAGGTCGAGGGCCGCGAGGGCCTGCTGGCCCGCTCGATGGGCGCCTTCGCCGCCGTCGCCCAAGGCTCGGCCCAAGAGCCGGCGCTGATCACGCTGCGCTACGACCCGCCCCAGCCCAACGCCGCGCCCGTCCTCGGCATCGTCGGCAAGGCGGTCACCTTCGACAGCGGCGGCATCTCACTCAAGCCGGGAGCGAAGATGGCGGAGATGAAGTTCGACATGTCCGGCGGCGCCGCCGCGATCGCAGCAATCGCGACGATCGCCCGCCTGCGCCTGCCGCTGCGCACGATCGCCGTGATCGGCGCGACCGAGAACATGCCGAGCAGCACCGCCGTCAAGCCCGGCGACATCGTCACCGCCTCGAACGGCAAGACGATCGAAATCAACAACACCGACGCCGAGGGCCGGCTGGTGCTGGCCGACTGCCTCTGCCACGCGATCTCGCTCGGGGCAGAGCGAATCGTCGACCTGGCGACCCTCACCGGCGCGGTGATCGTCGCGCTCGGCAACACCCACGCCGGCCTGATCAGCAACGACGACGAGCTGGCCGGGCGCGTCGGCGCCGCCGGCGAACAGACCGGCGAGATCGTCTGGCGCCTGCCGATGCACGACGAGTACGACGACCTGCTCAAAGGCGCCTATGCCGACCTCGACAACGCGCCCGAAGGACGCAAGGCAGGCACGATCGTCGGCGGCACCTTCCTCTCCCACTTCGTCGGCGAGATGCCCTGGGCGCACCTGGACATCGCCGGCTCCGCCTACGACCTCGGCCGCGCCTACGCCGAAAAGCAGGCCTCCGGCTACGGCGTGCGCCTGCTGGTCGCGCTCGCGCGCTCCTACTGCGAGTAGACCGCATACCGGCTGGTTATACTGTCGGTATGACCATCCAAGTCGCCGTCAAGCTCCCAGACTCGCTCGCTGGCGAGCTCGATCGCCTGGTTGAGAGTGGAGACTTCGACAGCCGCTCGCAGGTACTGCGCGCCGGCTTGGAGACGATCATCGCCACGCGCGAGCATGAGCAAGTGCGTGAGCGCTATCGCAAGGCGATGGAGCGCCATCCAGAGACATCACACGAGATCGCCGACGCAAGGCGCCTTGCAACGGAGGCAATCGAAGAGGAGCCTTGGCAGCGGTGGTGGTAGCCAAGGGCGATGTGTGGTGGGGCGAGGCACCAGACGAGAAGGGACGGCCCTTCCTTGTCGTCAGCAGAGATGCCGCCAACGAGGTGATGCAGCGAGTGCTCGTCGCCCCGGTAAGCCGCCGAATCCGCGACCTGCCGAGTGAGTTGCGACTCGGCCTCTCGGAGGGTCTGCCCGTGGAGTCCGTCGCGTCGTTCGACAACCTCAGGCCGTTCCCCAAGGCGATGCTCGTGCGTCGCCTCGGAGCGCTGGGCCCGAGGATGCATGAGATATGCCTCGCCGCCGAGGCCACGCTCGACTGCTGATTCTGCCTCCGGCCGCAGTTTGCCCCCGCCCTAACCGGACGGTATTTGAACCGCGAGGCGATCGCGACGATCGAGCGGCTGCACCGGACGCTCGAGCCCTACGCGCTCCTCTGATGCGCAATCGATCCTCGACTGGTAGCGATGACCGGCATAGCAATGCGGATGAATGTCTATCCATTGTGGCTGGCCCGTCTGGGTCGCTCAACGCGCTCCGAGCAGCCTGGCGGCGTCCGCGATGTCTGGGGCTTTGCCGTGGAAGAGAGCGATGATCGCGTTACACCACCAAGGCGGTCGCCAGCACGAGCTTCAGCGTCTTGTTCCACGTCCAGAAGAAGAGGTCGCGCTCTGTCCGACGTTCTTCGACCGACGATACCCGCCTCGCCTTGCGGGGCACCTGCAGACCCATGGGACACCTTTCGTTGGTGCCCACAATAGCAACAATTGCGCTATGCTAAAAGCATGATTGGTGATAGCGGTCCCAAATTTCTTACGGTCGCTGAGACGGCGAAGCGCCTCGGCGTACACGAGAACACCGTCCGCAACTGGGCCCGCAGCGGGAAGCTGTCGTCTACCCGCATCCCCGGCGCGCGGGCCAATCAGTTCGACGCACGTGATGTCAAGCGTCTCGTAAGACAGCGCGGCGAGGTCGTGTCCACAGTCTCGCGGGAGAGACGGACGGTAGGCCCGGAGTTGGCGGACGCATCTCAGCTAGCGCAGTGGGCTGAGACAGCGTCTCGTGATGCACAGGACACCTTGCCTGAGTTGATCCGACGGCTCCTCAGTCATACGCCCGGCATCACCGCGATCTCGATGCGCGCTGGCGACGGAGTCGCCCTGTCCGGTTGGGACGGCGAAGCCGACTCCACTGGAGCATCGTTCCTTCCGGCGGGGCGTCTCAGGTTTGAGATCGGCGCCGGGCAGCGGCCCAAGCGAAAGGCCGACGAAGACTGGAATGACCGCCGCAACACGCCAAACGCACACGAGCTCTGCTTCGTCTTTGTGACCTCACGGCGTTGGCGCGACGGGAAAGCGTGGACAGAGGCGCGCAAGGCTGAGGGCATCTTTGCCGATGTGCGTGTCCTCGACGCCGATGACCTCGAGGGTTGGCTCCAGTCAGTGCCGCATGTGCACTACTGGATGTCCGAGCAGCTTGGCAGAACGCCTCAGCACGCACAGACGCTTGAGCAGTGGTGGTCGCGGTTCAGCCGTCAGACCAGGCCAAATCTGCCAAGCAGCTTCTTCCTCGCTGGACGGGAGCGTGCTCGCGACAAGCTCGGCGAATTCCTAACTGGCGATCCTGACGTCATCACGGTCCAGGCGAGGTGGCGGGAAGACGCCCTGGCGTTCACCGCTGCTGCCCTTGATTCGATCGCGAGCGAGCGGGAGACGGCGCCGCCGCCCGCGATCATTGTGACCGAGTCCGATCCGTGGCACCGGCTCGCCGCATCTCCGACCCCAACGATCCTGATCCCACTGTTCGACAACGCTGATGTCGGTGCGGCGCTTGACAGCGGGCACCATGTCGTCATCCCAGCTGGCACGGACGCGGTTGTCCGTGAGACGAAGGTCATCCACCTCGATCCGCCTCACCGCGAGCAAGCACGCAAGAGCCTCGAGAAGGCTGGGATGGCCTTTGATCAGGCGTACAAGCTCTCGGCGCTGGCGCGTCGCAACATGCCTTCGTTCGTGCGCGCCCTGTCACGTGACCAGCGGCGTCGGCAACCCGATTGGGCTTCCGACGCGAACTCAGCCCGGGTGCTCGCGCCGCTCGTGCTCACGGGAGCGTGGACGACGCGCGATGGAGATTGGGAGGTGGTGTCCGCGCTTGCCGGGGCGGACAAGGAGACCATCGAGCGGCTCCTCCTGCACTGGCGCCGCTTCGACGATCCGCCATTCGTCCAGTCAGGCGAGTCGCAGTGGCACGTCGTCTCACGCGAGGAGGCGCTGATGGTGCTCGTCAGCCAGTTGACTACCGCCGACCTCGTGCGGTGGCTCCAGCAGACTCCTCGGGTCTTGCTTGAGCTGAATCCGGTGCTTGATCTTGAGCCTGAAGAGCAGATGATTGCCGGCGTCCGCGGGATCGGCCGCGACGTCTCAGGCGTGCTCAGACGCGGCCTGGCCGAAGGCGTAGCCGCGCTCGCCAGCCTCGAGGACACGCCGATCGCAGGCAACACGACCTGCGAGGAGATTGCGGGCCAAGTGGTGTCGGCGATCCTGGCCCACGCTGCGGCGGATGACTCAGGTCGGACTTGGCAGTCCCTATCGGATGTCCTGCCGCTGCTTGCCGAGGCAGCACCAGCGAAGTTCTTGGATGCCGCCCTCGATGACCTTGACACAGCGTCTCCGGTGCTCAGAACCATGTTTCAGGACGACAAGAGCCGCTCATGGATGGGGAGCTCATCGCCGCATAGCGGACTGCTCTGGGCGCTTGAGGTGCTGTGCTGGTCGCCCGAGTACATCGGCCTCGCAAGCCTCGCTCTGGCCAAGCTGCAAGCGGTCGATCCGGGCGGACAGCTTGCCAACCGGCCGCTCGCCAGCCTCCAGTCGGTTCTGGTGTTCTGGGTCCGTCACACGTCGGCGCCGCTCCCCGCGAAGGTGGCCGCGATCGAGACGATCTGTCAGCAGGTCCCGGAGGTCGGCTGGCGGCTTGTACTCGGCCTGTGGCCAAGCATGCACGCAACCGCGATGCCGCCGGTCTCCCCCCGATACCGAGATTGGCAGCCAGACACCCGAGACGTGCCGATGGCCGAGGCGGTCGAGTTCATCGGTCACCTGGTCGCGCTGGCGATTTCCCTCGCGAGCGCCGACATCAGCCGGTGGAAGGATCTCGCCAACGCCATCGCGCCGCTGCCCCCGGATCAACGCACCGTCCTGCTCGACGCGCTTGAGGCACTCGCAAGCTCAGGCTCGGCAACCGGGCAGGTGCAGCTCGAACTCTGGGAGGCACTTCGCGCAGAGGTGGATCGCCACCGCCAGTTCAAGGACGCGGTCTGGGCGATGGACGAAGCCACCGTGGACAGACTCGAGCGCGTTGCCGATCTTGTGAAGCCAACGAGCGGCACGGAGCGGTTCGCCTACCTCTTCGAGTGGCACGTTGATCTCCCGGACAGCGACCAACTCGACTTCCGAGCGCGCGAGGAACGCTTGACGCGCCACCGCAACGAGGCGGTCCGTGAGGCGCTCGCTACCGGCTCGATGGCTGACCTCGAAGCATTGGCCCGCCGCGTGAAGGTGCCAGGGCAGCTCGGATGGGCGATAGGGGACGTTGCACCCGATTCGATGGAGCCTGCCCTCGTGGCTTGGTTGGAGTCAGACGAGCCCAACCTTCGCGATGCGGCCTTGGCCTGGCTGCGGTGCAAGCTTGCTGATCCGACGAGCGGGCCGGACTGGCTTTGTCGGATGGTAAGCACCAATGCGATGGCTTCGGAGAATCGCCGCCTCGACTTGGCGCTCAGCACGCCTGCCCGCCGCGACTTCTGGGACCTGATGATCGAGATCGATCCGGCTTTCGCCGACCAGTACTGGTCACACTGCCAGCCGATCCGGGTCTCGTCCGCGGACACGGCGCGCACAGTCAACGAGCTGCTTTCCCGCGGGCGTCCGTGGGTTGCGGTCAACCTAATCGCTGCGGAGCTGCACCACAGCGACGGCGAGACCAGCACCCTCAAGGTCGAGGCCGCGGTTCGGACATTGGAGATGGCTATAACCACGCCGCCGCCGGGACACCCCGGACAGTCGATCGGCTATGAGGTAGGCGTCGTCCTCGACTACCTCGAACGGAGCGGGGTTGACGAGATGGCGCTCGCGCGGTACGAGTTCGCGCTCTTCCGCTTGATCGAGCACCACCGCCAACCGCGGGCGTTGTTCAAGGCTCTCGGCTCGGATTACAACAGCTACGTTGATCTAGTCTCCCGCGTGTTCAGAGGGAAGGACGAACCGAAGCGGCAGCTCGATGAATCCGACGCTGCGCTGGCTCAACACGCCTACTGGGTGCTCATCCACTGGAATGGACTGCCCGGCCTTGACGACTCCGGCGCGATAGACAGCGCCCATCTAAAGGAATGGGTCACCGAGGCCCGCCTTCTGTTCGCAGAGAACGACCGCGCGGACATCGGCGACGAGCAAATCGGTCAGGTGTTGAGCCACGGCCCGGTGGGAGAAGACGGAATATGGCCAGCCGCGCCGATCCGGGAGATCATCGAGACGATCGGCAGCACCAACATCGAGTCGGGAATCGTTGTGGGTCGGCTCAATAAACGCGGCACCACTACGCGCGGCGTCTATGACGGAGGCGGACAGGAGCGTAATCTCGCCATGAAGTACCGGGCGTGGTCACGCGCCACAGCGACCACCGCTCGCCGCACGTCCCGCGTCCTGCGGCTCATCGCCGAGAGCTACGAACGGCAAGCGCGGCAGCACGACGCAGACGCGAGCATCAGCAGTGACACCGAGTAGCTGCAACCCGGCTCAGCCGACCGCGACAAGGTCCGTCGTGTTCACTCCGGTGCCCTGCAAGCCGGGGATCTCGTCCGCAAAACCGACGACCAGATGCGTCCCGAGCGCGACGGCAAGTCGGCGCAGCGTCTGCACGGTGGTTGGGTGTTGGCCGCTCTCGATGCGCGAAATCGCCGAGTGACTCGTCCCCATCCGCTCGGCCAGCTCCGCCTGGCTGAGGCCAAGCTGGCCGCGACGGCGGATCACGATGCGCGCCAGGGCCTCATACGGCGCCAGGCGTTCAAGCTCAGCCCGATACTCCGGGTTGCGCGCGCGGCGACGCATCGACTCCGTATGAGAAGCGCCGACGGGCGAGACGTTCTTGGCGACATTCATCGGCACATGCATAGCTTACCAAAATTGGTAACAAGCATCAGGGCGCATCTCTGCCCGCGGCACGCGGCCGCCGGCGCGGCTCCGCGTCCATGCGGACCTTGAAGTCCGCCCACCTCTCTTGGGCGGTCTGAATGTCCACCGCAGGGATCTTCCTGGTGTTCTTTCGCAACGCATGCAACAAGATGAACATGTTCCTCGAGCGGCGATAGAGCACCCGATAGAGCACTGGGCCGTAGTGGCAGCGAAGCTCTCGCAGGCTCGCCATCGACCTGCGAGCTGGCTGGAAAAGCCAACGGCGGCTCGCCTGGCGAGAGGCCGTTGAGACGATCGATCGCAAGATCGACCACGACGCGATGCTTGACCGGCAAACGATCGATGAACTCTTCAACCGGCTGGCGCCCGCGCGCGTCCCGATAGTAGATCGCCTGAGTCCGCGCCATACTCGCCGAAGCCTACGGTCTCAAGACGCTGGATGGCCACTCGCGCGCGATCGGCCATCACAAGATGCGTCGTCGTCGGCGCCATCATCCGGGAGTCAGAGGCGCCGTTCCTGCGACCTCGGATGGCGTGCTTCCGAAGCGGATCTTTGGCGCTCGCCTTTAGGATGCTCATGCAGCAACGCATGCAGCCTCTCAATGCGCTCGGAGTCCTCCGGACTCAGCTCCAGCATCGCCCGAGCGAGCCGATCAGGATCGAAGGGCTCAGCGAGCAGCGCAGCGAACAGCTCCTTGGGAACGCCCGTCACGCTTACTTCTCGCCCACGGCGGTTCAAATAAGACCGATCTCCTTGGTTCAAACAAGGACGTCAAAATGCCCGCCCTTGCAGGATAGAAGCAAGTCTTTGTCCAGTTAGTCAGGTCTTCACGTTTGCGCATTTGCAGGCGTTTTCGGGGCTCTGTAGCGTGCTGACCACACCTTAAGTGGCGTTTGACCACACTGGCCTGGCGTTTCAGCGTTTGCGTGGCTTGGAGCGCCGTTGTGCGTCCTGCGTCCTGGGCGCCCAGCCCTCTTCGCGCTCGGCGGCCTGCAGTGAGAGCGCCTCGAGCTCTCTGACGAGTTGGCGTAGGCGGCGGTCGTTCTCGATCCAGGGCTCATAGCGCTGCAGTTGCTCGGCTGAGAGCAGTTGGGCGACGGTGCGCCCGCCCACCTTGCGCGTCCAGTAGGTATAGGGCCCGTGCAGCTTGGGTGGGTCGGCCTTGCAGCGGCAGCGAGGGTTGCCGCAGCGCAGCTTGCGCGTTGAGAGGCTGCCGGGCAGGCAGAAGCCGACCGCGGCGAGCTGTTCTGAGAGCTCTGCCAGGCGCTTTTGGGGGGCTTCAGTCCGCTTGGCCATCTCGCGCTTTTCGTTCTCGTTTTCCGTCCGCGGGCTACTTTACCTTCCGACCGTGACCTACTTGCAGCATACAGTAGGTAGGGAATGAGAAGATGAGCGGCCCTCCCGCTACGGCGCGCGATGGGCGCGTCCTCGCCGTGACCCGCGCCTACCGCCCGCACGCGGTGAGCGAGGCTGCGGGCCGCTTCGCGCGGCAGCTGGTGGCCGCGGCTTGCCCTGAAAGCCTCGCGCGGGCGAAGGCGCTCTTGTTCTGCGCCTCCAAGCTGGCGGCCTTCGGGGAGAGCGTGGGGCTTGAGCTTTCTGCGCAGGCGCTGCTGTCTGAGGCAACGATCGAGCGCTTCATCATCTGCGGCACAGCAGGGCTCTCCCCGGCCAGCGTGCGCACGATCAGGACCAACCTCAGGGCGCTTTCGCGGATGCTCGAGGAGCACCCCTGCCCGCCGCCCGTGCCGCTGCCCAGAGAGCGCGCGAAGGCGCCATACAGCAAGCATGAGATCGCGCTCTTGCTGCAGGCCGCTCAGGCGCTCTCCACGCAATCACGGCGGATGCGCGCGCAGGCGCTCATCTGCCTGGGTGCGGGCGCGGGGGTGATCGCAGGCGAGCTTCGCCATATCCGCGGCAGCGACGTGAGAGAGCGCCGCGGCGGGCTTCTTGTGGCGGTGGGCGGCAGCAGGGCGCGCAGCGTGCCGGTGCTCTGCCGCTTCCAGGAGCCGCTGGGACAGGCGGCCGCCTTCGCCGGGAACGGCTATCTGACTGGCGGCAGGGCTCCTGAGCGCAAGAACCTCACCAGCGAGATCGCCGTCCTCTTTGCCGATCGGGGCCTGCCGCGGCTTGTGGCGGGCCGGCTGCGATCGACCTGGCTGCATGAGACCGCGGCGCTGATCGGCCTCGGCGCGTTCATGGCCGCCGCCGGGGTCTGCTGCTCACAGCGGCTGGGGGACATCGCCGCGGCCCTGCCCACGGTGGACGAGGCGCAGATGGTGGCGCTCCTGGGAGGCTCACCGTGAGCGCCGGGATCGATCTGGCGCGCCTTGAGGCGATCATCGACGCCTCGGGGGTGAGCGCAGAGATCGAGGCGATGCTGCCGGTCGGTGTCAGGCCCCGCCAGCTCTCGGTGCGCAGCCTGCTGATCGGCATCCTGCTCTGCCTGTCCGACGGCCGCCCCGCGCACCTGGCTCGGGTGCACCGGGCGCTGATCGGCCTGAGCGAGCCAGATCAGCGCCGGCTCGGGGTGATCGCCGTCTGGAAGAGCGGCCCTCATGAGCTCACCTACCGCCAGACCGAGCGCACCTTCGGCCTCGTGAACAGGGCGCTCTGCAAGGAGAAGCCCGACGGCGCTCCCTCACAGGCGCTCAGCGAGGTGATGGACGCGCTGCTGCAGGGCAGCGTCAAGGTGCTCGGCGTCCCTGAGTCAAGCTCCTATGCGATCGACTGGGCGGGCTTTGAGAGCTTCGCCCGCCCGCCGCGCAAAAGAGCCGGCAAGGCCGAGCAGAGCAGTGGCGACGACGGGCAGGCGCCGCAGAGCGCGACGGACTCTGCAGATAAGGCCGGCGGCGCCGAGGCAAAGGACGCCGCCGGGCAGGCAGATGAACCCCAGCAAGACGAGGTGGACAACGGCACCGAGCAGGAGGCGGAAGAGGAGCGCCGCGCCGATAAAGAGGCGGCATGGGGCCACCGCAAAACAAACCACCCCAGTCGCAGCGAGATCTTCTTCGGCTGCCACCTGCAGGGCGTGACGATCGTCAAGGAAGAGAACGGCCCCGAGATCCCAGAGTACGTGCGCCGCATCCAGCTCGTATCCTGCGATCACGATCCGCCCGCGATGATCGTCCCCGTCATCGGGCGCATGCACGAGGACGGCATCGAGATCGGCGACCTGATCGTCAACAGCGGCTACGCATACCGCGCCCCCGAGACCTTCGCGATGCCAGCCCGCGCCCTGCCCGCAAGCCTCGTCATGGACCTGCACCCAAACGACCGCGGGATGAAGGGCAGCCATGAGGGCGCGATCGCCTGCAACGGCAACCTCTACTGCCCGGCCACACCCAAGGCGCTCTTTGCGCTTGGCCCCGCCGGCCCCGCCGCCACAGAAGCCGAGCTTGCCGCCCACGACCAAAAGAGCGAAGAGCTCTCCCGCCACAAGCTCTCAGCGCTCACCGCCACAGATCAAGACGGATATCACCGCGCCATCTGCCCCGCTGCGGCCGGCAAGCTCCGCTGCCCCCTGCGAGCATCCTCGATGAGCCTCTCCCATCAGCGCCCGACTATCACCAGCCCGCCGGAGCACCCGCCGCTCTGCTGCACCCAGCAGACGATCACCGTGCCGGGAAGCGTGAACGCCAAGACCGCCCAGAAGCACGACTACCCCTCCAAAGCGCACCGCGCCTCCTACGCGCGGCGCACCGCCTCAGAGCGCAGCTTCTCGCAAGTATCAGACCCCGCCAGCATCGACATCAAACGGGGATGGTGCCGCCTGATGGGGCTCACCGGCCCCGCGCTCTTTCTCACCTGCACGCTCATCACCGCCAACATCCGCACGGCAGAGGCCTTCGCCGCGCGGCAGGCCGAGGATCAGCGGCGCGCCGAACATGGACTGCCGCCGCGCCGCCGGCGCAAACGCCGAACAAGCCTCCAGCAGATCACCGCTCAGGCCAACGCGCCGCCGGCGATCACGGCCTGAGCCCCGCACGCCGCAACGCAACCCCCCCCAGGCAGAACCGGCCATGAGCCCACGCCCCAACAGGCCCGCAGAACCCGTCCGGGCCGGCTGAAATCCTCCACCAGGACACACGCACAGCCCCCAGCCACACCACCAGCACCCCCCAACGCAGAAAGCCCGCCGGCAACACGACCAGCCAGGCCCAAACGTGAACTGGAGGGGCCTTCAAACGTGAAGACCTATTAGTCGGGGCGAACGGTTCAGATCGGCTTTGCTATGCCGCTTTCTGCGCTTCTGCGGCCATTCTGCGGTCACCTGGACCAGCCCCGCACCGGGGCTCTATGCGGGGACGCGGTGCGGTGTCGGCTGGTGTGTCGAGCGTTCAGTTACGGCCGTCTGGAGGTAGCGCACGGCGACGAGACAGGCGACGCAACCAAGCAGGCGCCTGAGCGAGCGCTCCGGCAGCCGACTTTGTAGGCGCGCGCCGCAGTACGCGCCGGCGAAGCCGCCCGCACCGAGGAACGCTCCCAGCGTCCATTCGGGCGCGACGGCGCCGCCGTGGCTGAGCTGGAGGACCTGGTAGGTGACGATGCCGGCGATCGAGGTCAGGAAGGTCGCGGCGAGCGTCGCGGGCGCGACCTCGTACACGCTGAACCCGAGCCCGATCAGAATGGGCGCCAGCAGCGATCCCCCGCCGATGCCGTAGATGCCACCGACGACACCAACGACGAGCGCGAGCACCCACACCCATCGGCGCAGGCGTGGCGTGATGGTGCGTTCGCGCGGTATCGGCTGGTTGCCGGTCAACAGCCAAAGCCCGAGTGGCAGCAGCACACCGGCCGCGATGAACGTGAAGTCCCGAGAGTCCGACAGCCACTCCACCCGCACGATCGCGCCGACGATCACGCCGGGGAGCGTGCCGGCGACGAGCAGACCTGCGAGCGGGGGAGCGCAGGCGCCCTTCGCGACCGAAGCGCATCAGCGCGCCCGGCGTGGCGAACACGTTGTAGAGCAGGTTCGTCGGCGTCACCGCCGGGCTCGGCACCCCGAGCACGCTCACCTGCACGGGCAAAAGCAGCACCGCGCCAGAGACGCCCGCTGGCGTCGTCAAGAGCGCCAGGAAGAACGCGCACGCCGCACCGCCGAACCATTGCAAGAGCACGCCCGGAGCGTACCGGGATGAGCAGTGAGTCGGTGAGGAATACCCTCACTCCGCGCTTAGGCTTTCCGCACGGACGATGATCGCCGACGGCTCGACGCCGAGCACATGGGCTAGGCGGATCATCTGCTCGTAGTTGAGGCTGGGGCGCTCGCCGGCCTCGATCGCTCGCACGCCAGCGAGCGATACGCCAGGCACGGCGTCGGCGACCTCGTGCTCACTGAGGCCGCTTCGTTCGCGTGCCTCGCGGTAAGCACGTCCGAGGTTCGCCAACTCCTGCGTGTGCTGCTTGTCCTCGTCCATCGTGGGCTCCTTTGCTCTTTGGGGGCGGGCGATCAGAGCAGAGCCGGGACGCGATCTCAAGAGGCGATGTAGACCGCGCGGCAGCGGTTTGGCCGTCGAGCACACGCCGAGCTATTGAGGACAAGTCCCTTCACGACCAACGAAGGTCGTTTGGGCCAGCGCTGCGGTACTGACCTCGGGCCGAGCCAGCCGGCGCCGAGCGCTTGGCTAGAGCGCCGCGTTCGGACGCGGCGTCGCGAACAAGGCGCTGATCTCGCTCGCCAGCAGTTCGAGCACGCGTAGCGCTTCGTGCGGACTCGTGAGATGCCGGATGCTGATGTGCGTCGTCTCGTTACGCAGGTCGCGCAGGCCGTCCCAGCGTTCGTGCTTCTCGGCAGGGATCACACCAGCCTCGATGAGCCAGTCCACGCGACGCATCATGCTCGGCCAGCGCAACTCGCCTTCGTGGTCACGTTTCTTGTTCGGTGGGCCGCCGGCCTGCTGGTAGCAGTGCAGGATCGCGGCGTCGGCGACGCGCCGCAGCTCGTGTTCGCCGATCGCGTAGATGGCGTAGTAGAACCAGCCGTAGAGGAGCACCCCGCGAGCGGCCTCCCACATATCGCGGACCTCACTCGGCACGGCTGGCTCGAGATCGACGGCGAGGAACTGCGCGGCCCAGTCGTCACGGGTCGGCCCGAACTTCGGGCAGATCGGGTCGGGGTCCAGCCAGTTGCCGGTCGTCAGGTGCTTCACGCCGTCATCCTCCGGTTCGCTCATCGCGCCAGGATCGTGCCATACGCGCCGCGGACAGCCGTGAGCCGGCTTGGCGCCCTTGCGCGAAGCGCCGCGAACACGCGTGCAAAAAGTCCGCCGGGGGCTCTGCTCTGCTCTGGCGCGACCCATAAACCAAGCGGCCGAGACGGGTGTTGGTAGCACCCGCCCCGGCCTTACAGCACCGAAGAAACCACCTTCGATGCCGCCGGCTAACCGTAGCTCCTACGGCTAGTTTGCCTTGCATGGATCGTGGCGCCTTTTCGGTGTCGAACCGAAAGGAAGTGTCCCAAATGGGCATGACGATCAATCGCCGGTATCGGGATGCGCTGTACGACGGTCTGATGATGGACATCTCCGCGCACAGCGATCTCTTCTCGCTCCTGCGCAACGACGAAATAACGGAGGCCAAGCGGCTGCACTACCGTTTCAAGGGCGAGCTTCGGCTGCTCGATGATCTCGGGTGGGAGCGCGAGCCCGAGGCTGAGCAGTTCGAGTTGACGATGGCGCCGCGTGAGTTGCGGCCGATCATCGAACGTGTCTATTGGTCGGCTGTCGCGTCGCTCAGCTACGAACCGGATCAGTTGGTCGAGGAGGCGCTTGCCAACCTCAACGAAGCCGTCGTGGCGTGTCCGGAGATGCTTGCCCGGCTCGCCGACGAGTTCATGGACGGCCAGCAGGACGCGGGCAGGGAGGAGGCGGCGGCAGCGTGAGCGCGACTGCGGCCTGCATCCCGAGCCCGGAGCAGCTTGGCCGGGCGATCCGCACGAGGCGTCGCGAGCTTCGTCTCACGCAGCAGCTCGTGGCGGACCTCACGGTAGTCAATCGGGTCGTAGTCGGGCAGCTAGAGCACGGCAAGAGCACGGTCCAGCTACGGATCGTGCTCTTGGTCGTGCAAGTGCTCGGCATGGACATCGAGCTTCGGACGCGCAGATAAGGCGCCCGTCGTGCAGTCTCGCCGTCGTCCGAGGACCACAGAACTCCTCGCGGGTACTGTCGAGTGCGAGCGCTACCGTCGCTCGACATGCCTTCCACCGTAAGCATCGCAAATAGCCCTAGCAAGGCGACCTGATGCCGGTCAGTCTTCCCGGTGAAACGTGGCGTGCGCTATGCAATCGGGTTGCGCGCGCGGACGGCCCAATCGCCTGGAGCTGGGCGGCAGCACGGACGAACAGTGGCGAGTGGCAGCTCCTCGCGGTTTGTCTGCGCGGTGCGACAGCCGTCCCGGATCGCAAGCTGCGCTATGGCGACGTAGTCGTCCGTTCCGAAGCGATCACTCCTCGCGCCGCCGCCAGTCGGCTTCGTCGCGGAGCAGTCGGGGCTCGTGGCAAGCTCGCCGACGCTCTGCGCTTTACGCCTGATAATGGGCAGGTCTTTGGGCAGTGGTGCTTTAGCAACGACAGCATGTATCTCCGGGCGACGCCGTGGGCGCATTACTACCTCCATCAGCGGCTCGCGGACTCCATCAGCACAGATCGTCTCTACGAGCCGCTGGTCGCCCGCGGACAGCCGTACTTCCCGTCGTTGATGCCAGTCCTCGCCAGCCTCGTGTTTGGCGTTGTCCCGACTGCACTACATAACCACACAACCTCGACGCTCATGGTGCAGTTGCCCGACACCCGTGGACGCATCACGTCACTGCAGGCTCGCGACGGGCAGATCGTCGTTGGCCTTGCGCCAGCGGGTAGCCGCATCGCCGGGATGACGGTTCATGCGGCTTGGCGCGATGATCCAGACGACACGGCATGGCATCACTACACAGGTGCCGACCCGACAAACGTAGGCGAGATTCCTGTCCCTACGGACGGCGTGCCTACCGAGATGTCGATAGCGCTTCTCGCTCCCGATGGTGCGCTACTCGATCAGCGCGGGTGGTCCGAGCAGTTTGGTCAGCCTCCCTCCGATGAGTCCGACCTGCAAGGACTCGCGACCCGATGGCTCGCAGAGGGCGAGAGCGCAACCGTGGAGTTCAAGCAAGACCTCAACAGCGACCCCGCACGCCGATCATTCGCGGAGACGATCGCCGCGTTCGCCAACGGGATCGGAGGAGTCATCCTCGTCGGCGTGGCAGACGACGCGCAGATCGTCGGCTACAAGACAGACAAGACCGCGGATCAGATCACAAACATCGCGCGCAATCTCGTGGTCGAGCCCGTGGCAGTGCAAACACACGAGATCGCTCTCGGCGAGAGTTACGTTCAGGCGGTAATAGTGCCATCGGGCGATCCATACCGCAAGCCCTACCGCTGTCGTGATCGAGTAATGGTTCGTGCTGGAGCAACGACCCGTCCTGCAACGACCTTCGAGATTCGCGCCTTCTCATCCCAACCGCAACCGGCGCCCGCGTACCCACCAGTTCGCCGCCGATGACACTTCTAACTGACGATGAGCCGACCGACCTCTGCTCGCAACGCCGCGATGCCGGGCGGCGGGAAGTCTCTCGCGTGCCGGAGCACTGCAGTCTCAAGGCCACGGCCCTTGAAGCCGGGAGCGAGCTGTTGCGCCAGTTGTGGCATCGCCGTCTTTCCGTCTAGAAGCGCCAGATGCTCCGTATCCCATCTTCCTTGCAAGTCGTCCTCAATACGTGCCGCAACCTCCGACATTGCAAGTAGTCGATTCTGCGCCGCCTCTCGCCTAGCTTCGTATTTCCTCCTAATCCCACCCAGCGGCGCCTCACCCTCCTCGCGCCCCAAGGGCAAATCCCTCATACGACGCAACTCGCTATCAACCATTCTCGCGTGAACCTCCTGGTACTGTCCATCTGCGATCGTCCGTAGGGTCAAACGAATCTCAGCCTCAGTTATCTCATAGCCTGCCATATCCAGCGTGCGCATAAGCAATGGCGGATGTAGTAGTTCGTTCTCAAGACAACGGGATGCTAGAAAAAATAGGCCGGGCGCCTTCTCTTCTTCCTGGATTGTCTCGTCATCGCTTCTGAGATCGCGGTCGCAGACCCCAACGTAGGGCTGATCGAAACCGCTGCCCAACGTCTTGCAGGTGTCACGCACCCCACGAAATCCTTGTCCGTCGAGCATGATGTAACTCTGAGCGTCGATCTCGGGCAAGAGCCCAGGCAACCTACGAAGCTCATCTACTCCCTCCACGATTAGCAAGAAGCGGGCATCTCGATTCATTGTTTGGCGCGCCTCGCTCTCGTTTACCGATCTACCGTTTCGATAGCTTCGGTCACTCCCCATGCGCCGGCTTCTAGCATCAGGTCCAGCACATCGAGCGCCCGGTCGATCTTCTCTCGATCCGCGTCCAAGGTGCCGAGCACGCGCAACACTAGATCACTCAAGTGTCGTGAGTCTCCACCGATGCCCTGCCGAAGGTCGCCGAGTTGCCTCCCATACGACTTGACCATGCGATCGGCTGTGGCAAGGACGAGGTCTACAACATCAGCAGTGCTTACCTCAAGCGCGTGCAAGAAATGCTGGTGGTGACCGTCAAACGCTTTGCTATCCAGAAACGCGTATGACACCTCGTAAAGATCGGCCAGTTGGCGATCGCGTACTCGCCAAAATACCTTTGCGGCCTCTTGACGGACCTCTCCATCCTCATCGTTAAATAGACTTCTAAGCCCAGCCGTACAGCGGTCGCGATATCGACTTGCAATCGCTCTCGCGGCAAGCACCTTGGCGACGCCTCTCCTAATATCGGCGTCTTCGTCGGTAAGCGCCTGGGTCAGAAGATCGCCAGCGTCATCCTTATCGAGTCCCGCGATGCTTGCGAGCGCCCCACCCGCATCCTTCGTTGCGTCGTCCTCACTTCTGAGCATCCGCTCAACTACTGCCCGGACCTCATCCCAATGCGTCCCGATCGCGTTCATCATTACCTGCTGCACCGGGTTAGTGGCGAGCAGACCCTCCTCGTCGCTTTGAGTGAGTGCCAAAAGGTCGGCGACGGCTTCGTCGCGCCGCCAACGCATTAGCCCATGCACCGCCATCGCGGCGCATGACCGCACCGAAGCAGTGGGGTCGTCGCAGAGTGTCCTAATAGCGGGAGCAAAGAGTTCAGCCCTAGACTCATCTGCGACGACCAGTTCTGCTATCGCTTCAGCAGCTGCGCCTCGTGCGCTATTCATGCCTGCGCCGTGAATATCGCCGCCATAGTAAGTGCGCCCACTGCCAGCATCGACCTTCCAGATGTCCTGCGCTGGGTCTGAGTCCTCTGTGGCTATATGCGCCACCATCAGACAAAGGTCGCGTGGTACGGCTTCGTTGGCGTATTTTGCTATCAGTCGCGGAATCCATCGCGTCGCCGGCACGCTGGGCCACCCTCCTACATACCGGCAAAGGGAAGCTACGCTCTCAAGCGTCGCGGGCGCTACCTCTCCGCCCACCTGAATCAGGCCGAGCATCAGATGTTCGACGTATGTCTCTACGGTATCTTCGGGGAACCTGAGCGCAAGACGCGCGAAGCGCTCTGGCTCCTTCTGAGCCATCTCTTGCAAAACCGCCGCGAGCTGGTCTGCGCCTCCGACCAAATCGGCCGTCCTCTTGTCCTCCCACCGCTCACGGTGCTTGTCAATCGCGCGAAGCCAGTCCTCGTCGGACATGAGGCGAGCCCGTTCACTCTCTATCGGCGACGTGACGGCCCCCGCGATTATTCCCCGAGGCCGCTGAGGCCGATTCTGTGGGAACTTCCGCTCAAGCTCTTGCAGACGCCCGCGCGTACTTTGTCTGATGTTGCCACGCGCGAGTCCCGACAGGAGCCAAAACTCAGCCAAGCCACGGGCCTTCGCGCCGACCGGCAGACGTTCATACGGCGTCGTAAACCCAATAATGGCCGCTTCCAGCTCTCGCACGCGCGCTGCCGTCAAGTGCGGCGCGATGGCGCTGAGCAGTTGGTGCGGAATCCAGAATCCGTCTCCCTCCTCTTCTGAGCGAAAGCGGTAGTCGCCTTCCGTCAACACTTCCGCCGCGAAGTCGGAGAACTCGCTTGGATTCCCCAAAAGTCCGTAATAAAGAAGGTATTGGGAGGTGTCATCACGCCGCTGGCGCAACTGATTGGCCCAAACTCTGAATACATCGGGCTGCTCACTAGCGAGCCGGCCTATAGCGATTCTCGTGCTCGCCAGCAACGTGTCAGAGAACGTATATGCTTCGCGACTAAGACGATACGGCCATACACGATCACTCGGCAGGCGCTCCTCAATGTCCTCATCACGGTCGATATCGCTATCAATAACGACCATTATGAATGGAAGCGAAGCGGTCAGCAGCATCTCAGGGCTTGACTCGCCGAGCTGGGTCACATATTCCATCGGGCTATGTTCATGCTCTATAGGAGACCCTCCGTAGAGCGCGTGACGCTCTCCGAGCTTCTGTGCGCGCACATTCGCACGCTCTAGCAATAGCTCCATCAGCTCGGCCGCCCAATACGGTTGTTCTACTGGCAGCTCATGGCCGTAAAGCCAAACGTCGTGATCGTTGCTCGCTACGAAAGCGTCTCGCGTCACGAGGTCCACAAGCATCTCAAAGAGGTCTCGGCGTGTGTGGACGTTGCTGAACCGCACGACGTAGGCCGCCCTGTCTCTCCAAACCTCGCCGCGATCATCATGCGCGCGAAGCACACCCACAACCTGCTCGGACCGTTCGTTAGCTACCGCCCCTAGGAGTTGCACTGCCGCGTTTGTAGTGACGGCATTGGCATCAGCAAGCCAGCGGTCCATCAGGCCTTGCTCTAGAGCCGCATCAAACCACGGCAGTCGCCCAAACACTCGCCATATCAATGCGTCCAACGCGTCGCTGACCTCAGGATCAGCAAGCGCTCGCGTCAGTACCGCGACCTCATCGCGTTTCGGGTCCTGCAGCGAGGCCAGCCACGCGACTGTTAGCTGCTAATATGGAACCGAATCTCGGGCTGATGTAGGAGGTCTTCGAGTCCTTTGACATATCCTTGATAGTCGGTGTCGCGCTGCTGTGCGAGAAGCTGTCGTACCTGTGCCCTCCGAAATAGGTCCTGCTCTCCTGCGACAAGCAGGTCACGAATAGTTTTGCCGGTCTTGAGATAGGAACGGGCGAAGGCGTAGTCGAAAAACGCCTCATGGAAGAATCGGAACGTCTTTCCGTCCTCGACGAGCACATGCTCCGATGTCAGAGCTTCGGCATCCTCAAGTAGGGCGCTGTCGTCGAGGATTACCGCTGGTACGGTCAGCCGAAGGTGGTCGCTCA
Organism: uncultured Actinomycetota bacterium; assembly: GCA_963725915.1. Taxonomy (GTDB): domain Bacteria; phylum Actinomycetota; class Thermoleophilia; order Solirubrobacterales; family Solirubrobacteraceae; genus Palsa-744. The sequence goes on from CAVSAL010000006.1 coordinate 198,468, forward strand.
TGTAGCCGGTTGCAGCATCGATGACCGCCGACCATTGAACTTTTCGTCCAGCGTGCCTATCAGTGTCCTTCTGCTTGCGTCGCCAGTAGCGCTCGAACAGGTCAGTGACGGAATCGAACGAAAGCGCGTCGCTTTCTGTTGCTATAGCCTCAAGCAGCGTGAGGTGCAGAGGCACAGCGAGCAACGCTCGCCGCTTCTCATCTAGCTTTGCAGGGTCAAGTCCCATGCCGCTAAGGGCCTGACTGATCTGCGTACCGTCCAACGGAGGAAGTGAGACGACCTGTAGTTGGTGCTGGTCGCTCGTGAGCGCGCGCATCCGGTGATCGTTCTCTACATCGAACTGCCTACACGCGATGAGCACCTTCATTCCAGGGATTGACTTCGCCCGACAGATCAATGCGTAGAGCGAGTCCCACAGACCCGTAACTCGTCCAGAGGCAAGGCTCACCGCGTCGAGCTGGTCTATTACGAGCAGACTCGATGTCTGAGATGGCGATATAGCCGCGAGTACACCCACAGGGGAGCCGGGCAGGCCCAACTGCGGTCCAAGCTCGTCGGCCGTCCGTGTCGGTGCTAGCTGGTCTGCCCGCAGGCACAAAACGCTCCATGCGTCCGACAATAGCGCTGAGATGGTTTGCAACAACAGATCACTCTTGCCGCTACCTGCGGTGCCCGTCAAAAGAACACCGTCGAGTTCTTCGTCTTCCAGCGATAGACGTACTTCGTCAGCCTGTACTCGGGCAACTGGCGATTTCAGCCGCATCCCCCGGAGAGGGTTCAGGTAAGTATCTGTTAGGTCACGGACGCGCTCGCGAAGGTCGGCGTCGTGGTGCCATTTTGGGTCTGACTGATGGTACTTGTCCTTGAGGATTCTCCATACCGTAATCTCGTCGAGCCGTCCCGGCACAGCATCTTTCACTATGTCGGTAAGGATCGCTAGTGTCTCAGCGGGGACACCGGCTATTAGAGGCTCGACCCAAGCTTCGTTGATAGTAATTAGCTCGTTTTCATCGAGGACGGTAACGTGGGTGCGCTGTAGAGCATTGAAAGCGTCCTGCTCGGTCATCTTGAGAGAGTCTGCGACCACGCGGAAGGCATTTGTCCAAGTGTCCGCGGCGATATGCTGGCCCAAGAACTCGCTGAGGTCCTGCGCGTACCTCGCTCGTTCGCCGAGAATCCTCAATTCATTGGCATCCTGTTCGGAGACGAACCTTGTAAGGCCACCGGCCTGCAGCTTCTGCGAGAAGGTCGCCATGACTCCTTCGTCAATGAGCGCGGCGAGAGTCCATCGGCCCCGCCCGCGGCGCTTGACCTGATGGTATTCCCGCTGACCTTTTCGCAGGAGTACGAACTCGACGCCCTCGCCCTCCCAGCCGATCGGCTCAAGTTCGATCGCGTCAGCGTTGCCGCGCAGCATGTCTAGGACGCAGCGAACCGTCCAGCGAGCCTCGTAGCGGTCGCCGTGCTTGGCTGCGATGCCTCCCGGATAGGACATGGGCTCACGCAAGCCTACGGGGTGCGCTCTCGGCATGGGATATCCGGTTGCCGACCGGCAACTGGAATTGCGACCGTAGGGACAGGAGTCGCGACTTGTGCGTTTTCATGTCTGCCCGAGCAACTGCCGGTAGACGAGCCGCGTCTCCCGCGCGGGCTCAAGCCCAAGCTGCTCGTCAAGGGACCGGGCAAGCTCGTCGTAGCGGCGGGTGATCGACTCGCGCAGGCCGAGGGAGTGTTCGGCTTGCAGCGCCAGCCGCCAGCTTGGCTCGTGCAGCTCCTCAGGCCGATGGCTTGCTCTGCCAGTTGCAGCGCGGCGCGGGCGTCGCCACGGGCGAGTCGTGTCCGTCCTACGCGCTCAAGTAGATCCACGAGCGTGGCGTGCAGGTTGCGCCGCTCGCCTTCGGCCCACAGGAAGTCGCTGCCCTCCAGCGGTTCGCCGCGCCAGAGCGCAAGCGCCGTTTCGAGCGCGGCGGGGTCGTCGCCATCGTCGCTCGCGGTGGTGAGCAGTTGGTCGAGGTCATCGAGGTCAACGCGGACGTGCGCGCGGTCGAGTCTGGTAACGCTCGCCGTGGTGAAGCCACGCATCGCCGAGCGCACGCTTGGCCTCGCTGACGGACTGCCACAGTCGCGGGCGGGTGCGTTTGGGGTCCTGTCCCGGCCAGATGGCCTCGGTCAGCTCGTCGCGGCTCGCGCCTTGAGCGTGGAACGCGAGGTAGGCAAGCAGCTCGTAGGTCGCGGCGCGCTTGATCTTGTGCGCGAGCCCATCGACCGTGAGCGGGCCGAGCACGGCGATCGAGACTGCACGCTGATCGCTCTCCCCCACCCGCTCGACCTCAGGAGCCGTCGCTACCGGCTCGCTCACGGCCACGGCGGGGGCAGTGGGCGCGGCGACGGTGAGGACGTAGCGAGAGCTCGCGCCGTCGCGGACCCGACGCCGCGGCACCGTGACCGGCGCGCGCGGCAGCACCCCGGCCAGGACGCGCGGCTGCGCGTGCCGACGCAGCGCGCGAAGCGCCTGCACGAGCACCGTGGCGGCGAGCGCTAGGCCGAGCAGCCACGCGAGCGCGAGGATGATGCGCTCGACTTCGCTGGTCGTCAGCGGCCCGGTGAGCGACGCGACGTGCGGCACCGTTGGGCGCAGCAGGCCGAGCACGATCAGGCCCGCGAAGCCGAGCACGGCCATCGCCGCCATTTGTAGCCGGCGCGGCGTGCGTCTCATCGTAGGAGCGCGAGTAGGGAGCCGGCAACGAGGAACGGAGCGAGCGGCAGCGCACTGTTCAGCGCGGCGCGACCTCGGCGGATCACGAGCGGCGCGGCGAGGAGCGCCAGGAGCGCGATACCGAAGATCACGGCGCGCGGCGTGGTGGCGTCGAGCCCGCAGAGCAGGAGCAGCACGAGCTTCACATCGCCCATCCCGAGCGCACGCGGGAGCGCGAGCGCGATCACGAGCAGCGCGAGCAGCAGCACGACGCCGGCGAGCAGATGGCTGGGCCGGATACCGCCCACGAGCGACAGCACGGCGCAGGCGCCCGCTGCCGGCAACACGATCCGGTTGGGTATCCGGTGCTCGCGCACGTCGTAGAGCACGAGCAGCCCGAGCGCACCGCCGAGGACAGCGAACCGGGCGAGCGTGAGCAGGTCCAGCCCGAGCGCGGCGCCGAGCGCGAGGAACGCGAGCGCGCCCATGACCGTCGCGGCGATCAGCGTCCTTTGCGTCATGGCGCGCGGGGTGCGGCGCTCGCGTGAGCGGAGATCGTGAACGTCCGCAGACCGACGAGGCCAAGCAGGATCGTCTGCACGCGGCGCGTGACGGTCACGTTCACCCGGTCATTAGTCGTGCTGACTTCCCCCCTGGTCTTGGGATAGCCGCCGATCGTGTTCAGCGCGTCGGTACGTGCCTGGGAAGCGTTGAGTTCTAGGCGCCCTTCATGCAGTGCCGGAATGTCAATGTCCTGACTGCCGGCCAGCGCCGCGTCGTCAGCGATCGAGGCAAGATCGCGACGGGCGAGGTACGCCTGCCCGAGATCCACGACAACGCCGATCATCATGGCAAGCACGACCGCGAGCAGCAGACCGCTGATCGCGACCGAGCCACGCTCACCTGCCAGGCGGCTGCGCCAGTGTCGCGCCATCACGGCGCCCCCGTGGGTAGGACGCTGCGATAGCGGTCAACGGGCGCTGCCGCCTGCCCACGCACAACGACCGTGCCGATGTGCCCGAGGAACGGAAGCGAGCCGATCGGCACAGCAACGGTCACCTGAGCGTTCATCACGTCGCCAGGTGCGAACGTGCCCGTCAAGCTCCCGACCATGTGAGCGCTCGTGCCGGCCTGTTCGCGTGCGAAAGCGTCATTGGCGTCCGCATCGGCGGCAGCGGCGTCGGGTGCCTCCACGGCCGCGCGCACCGCGTAGCGGGCGGCCTGCTGCGCATCGACGTGCGCGAGCTCGATCCGAGCACCGAGCGCGACGAGGAACATCAGCGGGAGGATCAGCCCACCGAGAATCAGCAACAGGCTGAGCGGAGCGGCTTCACCACGCTCATCGCGGAGTCTCCTGCGGAGTGCTCTGCTCATTGTTCGTTCTGGGGGTAGCGCTCAAGTGGCGTGCTCGCGTGCGCGACGATCGTGGGCAGCACGAGACTCACACCGGGCAGCACGCGGGGCGCACTGCCGCTGACCTGCACCGTCACGACGTTGGCGCTCGTGCTCACCGCCGGGTGAAGCCCCTTGGCGGCGCCGCCGGCCGAGTGCAGCACCGCGTTGGCGCGGGCGATGCCGGCTGCCGGCCCTTCGCTCGCTGCTGTCTCGGCGCCGTCCTGGGCTGCTGCCTGCGCGACCGAGCGTGCGTGCGCGAACCCGATTGCCTGGATCGCGAACACGACGATCACGAGCAGGAGCCCGAAGGCGAGCAGTACGGAGATCACACCGTCTCCGCGCTCTGAACGCAGACGCTCGCGCATGGCCGTTACCTCACGATCGCTCTCTATGAGCCTCCTAGTTCAGAGATGATTTTCTGAACGTCTGAGAGGACGGCAGGGCGCAGTACCGCCATGATCGCGACGACCAAGCTGACGAGCATGATCGTGAGCCCGAGCCACGGTAGAACCTCGCCGCGCTCGTCCTCGAGCGAACGATGTGCTCCGGTCAGCAGGGCAATCCAAAGCCGTTCCAAGATGCCCATTTTCTTTTCCTCCTTTACGTCGAGTTGGCGAGAACGTGAAGAAAGCCATAGGCCAAAATCAAGAGCATCACCCCGGCCAGCGGGGCGATCCAAAGCTGCATCCGGCGATAGGCGCTGTCGGCGGTGCGTTCGAGGTGGCGGTCCTGGTCGGCGCGCAGCGCCTTCGCCTGCGTGCGCAGGAACGCGAGATAGGGAGACTCCTTCGCGGCCAGCAGCTCAGCGAAGCGAGTGAATCCGGGCTCGCCGTTTTCGTGTGCGACCACGACCAACGCCTCGCGCTCGCCGAGCGTCTTATCGCGGCGCGCGAGTGACAGCGCTCGCGTCAGCTCCTCCCCGAGCGGCCCTTGACAGTCCTGCGCCGCTAGCTCCAATGCTTGCCGCAACGACTGGCCTGCGCCCAACGACAGCGCCATGACCGCCAGCGCATCCGGCAAATCCAGCAGCAGTGCCTCCCTGCGCTGCTTGGTTTCCATGCGCAGCGCGAGGTCGGGAAGAAAGAACCCACAGACTGCGAGTACGAGCAGCACGACGGCTGACGGCAGACGACCGGCCGCTGCTGCGTAGATGACAAGTGGACACCACGGCACGCCGAAGGCAAACAGCGCCTTCTTGGCGAGCAGTCGCGCGACGGTTTCGCTCTTGCCTGCCTTGCGCAGCTCCTCGGCGTAGCTCAAGCGCACACGCTCGCTCCACACACGCACTGACTCGGGGACGCTCGCCTCGATCGTGCCGGGAAGTGCTGGCCGTCCGCCGCGAGCGCGAGCCAGCCTGACCGACAGCGCTACGCGGCGCCGGGAGAGAGCGTGCTCGCACAGCAGAAGCCCACCGACGACCAAGCACAGCGAGGCGAATAGCAGCCCGCCGTTCACGACCGGCCGCCTTCACTCGTCGGGCGTGTTCGGCGAGGCTCGGGAACACGTCCTAGCCGTCGCATCGCGGCGTAGCAGCCATAGATGAGAAGGCCGCCGATGAGCAGGACGAACGTGCCGCCAATGGTGCGGTAGGCGCTCAAGAACTCCGGCGAGGTCGAGCCGAACAGCAGCAGAATGAGGATCGGGCTCAACGCGACGATGCCTGCCTCGACGCGTAGGTTCGCCGCTCTCGTGCGTGCCTTCTCCCGCGCCTGCAACCGCTCGGAGAGAACGCTCGCCAACTCGCGCAGGACGGGCGCAAGCCCGCCCGTGGGCGTCTCGACAAGCGCCGCGCGCAGCAGCAGCGCCGCAGAATCGGCGGTGCGTTCGCCGATACCCCGAAGACCCTCAACGGCGCTCGCTATGTCATCGCCGCGCAGCCGTGCGCCGAACGCCGCAAACTCTCCGCGCAGCACCACCGGACCGGAAGCCGTGACGTGCGCGACCGCAGCCGGAAACGCGATGCCCGACTCAAGCGCATCGGCAAGCTGATTCAACACCGCCGGCCACGCGCGCTCGCGCTCTCGCAGCAGATGATCCCTGCGGCTCCGTGCCCACCCGATCGGGACGAACGCGCCACCCAGCACCCCGGCCGCCACGAGCGCCGGCACGTCGATGATCCACCACACAAGCAGCGCCGCCGACACCGCGCACGCCGCGACGATCACGACGAACACGAGCGCCGGCACACCGATCGCGCCCTGCCTGAGCAATGCACTCAACTTCCCGGGTGCCGTCGGCCTCGACAGGCGCACCCCGACCACGACGCCGAGCCATATCAGCGCCACGCCAGCACCGAAGCACAGCCCCAGCAGAAAGCCAGTCACTTTTCGCCTCCCGCCGATGCCAGAAATGCCCGGTCCTCACTCACCGGGTAAGTCAGAGATTCAGCCGTCGAACGGGTAGGTAGCGTGCCGCTGCGCGTGACCGGACCATGCGCCGTGAAGGTGACGCCCCATTCAAGCGTCGCGGTCACGGTGTACCCATCAGGACCGCACTCGCGAGCACATACGGATCGTGCCCTTGATCGCCCGGCAGACACCGCGTCTGGTAGTCGTGCAAGATCGCGTCAGAGGGCACTGACCCGGGCTGGTAGGGCACTCCCGCCCCGCCCGCCAGCGAGGAGCCATCACCGAACGTCCATCGCACCGTGCTCGCCGTCGCGGTCACTGTGACGTGCTCGCCACGCTCAGCGGCCGACACCGTTCGCGTCGAGGGAGGCGCAGGCGAGAGCCAAAACCACGAGTCTGCTCCCGTCAGCCCATCGACCTGCGCTGACGGGCTCGATTCGATGTGTCCAGCATCTAGCGGCAGCCGGTTGGCGGCAGCAGCAGCGAGCACGGCCGGGTTAACGGGCGGCGCCGCTTCAGCCGGCGCCGCCGGCGTCACAACGTTGAAGCAGATGCCGTCGCTCGCGGCTTCATAGATGCACCGTTCGCCACTGTCAGTCGTGTACCAGAACGAGTTAGGACCTGACGGATGCGGATTGGCGAGCCTTGGCGACGTGCTCGGTAGCGTCGGGTTCGCGGGCGAGGGCACTTCCCCGCTTGGCGCTTCACCTGATGATTCCGAGCCAGGCGTCGATTCCGAACCTCCCCCTGCCGAGCCCGACGAGCGCGAGGACACGCTGACCGACCCACCGACCGCCGCGTGACTTGAGTTGATTTGCTGCGAGTACCAACCCGCCTTCACGCCTTCGGCCTGAGTCAATGCTGGCGCAACGAGGATCACGGCAAGGACAATCAGCGGAGCAACGGCCTTCACGCTGCTTCCACCTTCCAAACCACGAACGTCGAGGCGGTGCCAGCCCGTCGAAGGTGGAGCCTTGCCTTTTCGTTCACCTTGATCGCATGACCGAGGAGCTTGCCGTGTCGGTACGGCCGTACTTCGCCCTTTACGAGGACGACTGCGACCGCTTGCGTAAACGAGGGCGACAAGGTGACGGAGACGACGTGGAACTGCGGCGAGACGCCGCGCATCTGTAGGTGTTCGTGGCGCCGTCCGGCGGCGGCAGATCGCATTGCTGCCAGTGCTGGCCCGCCCGTTGACCGCGCTGCCCACGTCGGGATGACGTTGTGCCAGAGGACCCAGTTCGACAGTTCCGAGTTCAGCGCGATTGCTCGTCGCACTCCCTGTTCGAGCTGCGCTGTCGCGTTGACGGTCGTGGTGGTGGTCGTGCTCGTCGTCGTCGTGCTGGCGGTGTGGCTGCCGCCGCCTCCGCATCCGGCGATCAGTAGGCACACGAGCAGCGCGAGGAGCGTCCGTCTCATTGGGGACTCCTGTAGCCGGCGCGTTCGAGGTCGTCGAGGAAGGCGGGTCCTGTTCCTGCCCATTGCAGGCTGGCGCCGCTGCCGGTGAATAGTGGGTTGAGGCTCATGCGGCGGCCCTCGACGCCCGCGACCTCTACGATTTCGTCTATGCGCCTGGGTAGGAAGTGGCGCTCGCCGGCCTGGTTGCTGCGTGGCCGGTCGCAGTGGATGACAACGTGAACGTCACGCAGCCAGTCGCGGGCTTGCTCGCCGTCGATGTTCGTGCCTGATGTGAGCGCGAAGCGGACGAGGTTGCTCATGGTGTGCTCGGCGGACTCGCCGTGGACTGAACTCATGCCGGCGTGGCCGGTGGCGAGTGCCCATAGGAGCGCCATCGCCTCCGGGCCACGGCACTCGCCGACGATGATGCGATCTGGGTTCGCGCGCAGTGCTTCGGCGACCAGCTTCTCAAGTGCGATCTCGGCGAGCCCGTCAGCGCTCGCGGGCCGTGCCTCCAAGCCGATGCAGTTCTGGAGCACTTGCGGGCAGTTGCAGCTCGGCGCTGGACTCGCAGACGACGACGCGCTCACCGCCGGGGATCGCTTGCCCGAGCGCGTTCAGCAGCGTCGTCTTGCCGGTCGAGACAGGGCCGGCAACAATGATGTTCTTGCCTGCCTTCACGGCGGCGCTGAGGAAGTCGGCGGCTTGGTCGCTGAGGAACTCCAGCGTCACGAGTTCTTGCAGGGTCATCGCCACGAGCCGGAAGCGGCGGATAGTGCAGATCACGTTGCCGTTGCTGCTGATCGGCGGCAACGTCGCGCTGATTCGTGACCCGTCCGGCAAGCGTGCCTCGACCATCGGTGTGAGGCGGTCGAGCTTCTTTCCCTCGACCTGCTCCAACAGCCTTTCGATGAAGTTGCGGACTTGGCGGTTGTCCCTGAAGACCACATCGGTGACGCGTTCGATGCGCTCGCCGTTGTCCTTGAAAACGCGCTTGGGAGCGTTGACCATCCACTCTTGCGCGTCGGGGTCGGCGAGCATCTTCTCGGCGATCGTGCCGAGCCCGATGAAGTCATCACGTAGCGCGCGTGTCAACTCGGCGCGATCCTGGTCGGTGAACTCGCCGCCGTTTTGGCCGCTGAGCGCTTGTGCCTGGTGGGCGCTGACGGCGTGCTCGATGATCCGCTCTGTCTGCTCGCGCCCGGACTCGCTGGCGAGGTTGACCTCGCCCTCTGCGAGTGCCTTCTCGACCTCCTCGCGGACGGTCTTCTCGACGGCTACCGCTGCCATACGACCGTCTCCTCCTCGTCGCGGGCGCGAGTGACCGTCACAGGCAGACGACGCTTGCGCCGTCTCGGTGCGGGCGTCGTGGCGGGCATGAATAGCTCGTCAAGTAGCCGCGTGATCGCACGGGCGTAGGAACCGCGTCGGCGGGCGAGGACGAGCGGCGTGCCGCTGCGACCCGCGCGAGCGAGCGCGCGGCCGTCCCACGGCAGCCACGCGTCGATGCTGACGCCCCGCTCGGCGAGGAAGTCCGCCGCGCTGTCGAGAACCGCACGGCGCCTCGCCGCACCTGGGGTGCCGACACCGTTGATGATGACGCGCAACCGCTCGGGCGGGATCGCGAGCTTGTCGCGTAGAAGGTCCAGCTGGCGGAGGCCGTGGCGCAGCTGCGCCTCGCGGGCGCCGAGCACGAGAAGCACCGCGTCGGCGGCTATCAGCGCTTCGCGGTGGGTGCGCGCGGCAGCCGGAAGCTGGGCACCGTCAGCGAGCGGAAAGCCAACGTCGGCGACGACGACCGGGTACAGGCCGCAGAGCGCGTGCAGTGCGCTCGTGATCGCGCCGGGCTCGGCGCACTCGGCGAGCGCTTCGCTGTCGGGCGGCGCGAGCAGCACGGGCGGCCAGCCCTCGCGGGAGGTCAGCCAGTGCTCGACAAGCTCGCGCAGCGCGCCGCCGCCGTCCTCGCTGCTGCTGGCCCGCACGAGCCCGAGCAGCGACCCTTGCTGGGCGTCGGCGCCGAGCCGCACGTCCAGCCCGCCGCCGAGCGCATCGACCTCGACTAGGACTGTCGGCCAGCGGCCGTGCGCGAGCGCCGCGAGCGATGCGGCGCACTCGCTCGCTCCGGGGGCGCCACGGCCGCCGATGACGGCCAGGATGCTGCCGCCGTCCTCGGGCCGCTCCACCCGCGAGGTCGCCGGGACGATCGCGGGCGCGGCTGCCGGCTCGTGCGGCTCGCCTTGGGTGGCGGCGATCAGCTCCTCGCGGGAGATGGAGGACTCGACGGCCAGGTCAACGCCGATGGTCGTGAGCGCGTCGGTGTCGCGCTGATCGAGTGCGAGGCCGACGAGCCGCACGCCTGCGGAGCGGACGCGCTCGCAGTGTCCGGGCGTGAGCCCCGCAAGGCCTGGGGAGAGCAGCACGGCGTCGGGTCGTTCCTCGGTGATCGTGCGCAGCAGTTCGTCGGCTTCGCCGACGCTGCACAGCAGCTCGAGCGCGGCGTCCTCGCCGTCGAACAGGGTGCCTTCGATCGCGCGCTCGGCGAGCGGCGTCAGTGCGAGCACGAGCCTCGGATGCGCGCTCATTCGACGTTTCCTGGGTTGACGGACGGGATCGGTGCGGTCGAGCCGCCCGAGCCTTCCACGAGGAGGTCGATCTTGGCGTCCTCGTTGGCGAGCGCGAGCGACGGCGCGACCGACGGGCTCGTGAGCGAGATCGTCACCGGGACGGTGGTCGTCGCCGGGTCCGAGTTGGCGGGCGCTTCGCCGACGGTGAGCACCTGCACGCCACGCGCGACGGGGCGCGTGGTGGCGGACTGCCCGCCGCCAGCGTTGAACGTCGCCAGGACCGTGATGTGCTCGCCGGCCTGGAGGGTTGTGCCGGTCACGTCGTACTCGGGGACCGCGAGCGTGAACTCGGAGGATGGCTGCGCGTGCTGGGTGCCCATCGCGCCAGCGGCCAGCGGTGCCCCGGCTGACACTTCGGTTGAGAGCCGGCGCCCGATCACTTGCCCTAGCTCGTGCTCGGGCACGAGCGCACCGAGCACCGATCCTTCGCCCGCCAGTTCGCCGGTCCGAAGGTCGGCCGCGCTCAGCACCGTGCCGGCAGGGAGCGCGTGCGTGGCGACCAAGATCGGGGTGCGTTTGGTCGATGAGGCGTACACCGACCAATAGGCAATGACCGCGATCAGCACGAGCACCATGCCGGCGAGCGGGAGCGGCTGTAGGAGCCGGCGCGGCTTTGCCTCCTGCTGGGCGGGCGCGGGCGGCGTCTCGGCACGGCGAGGCGGGCGCAGTCTCGGCGGCGAGCCGTTGGCGACGGCGGCTGACCCGTTCCCGTCGCGGCCGGAGAGAAGCGAGGTAAGGCGGGGCGTGTTCATGGGCCTATTCCTTCCTGCCAGCACTGACACAGCGCTGACACGCGACTAACACGGCACTTACAGCACCGACAATCCAGCGCGAATCGGGCTCGTGTCCTTGGGGAACGAGTCCGGCTGGACGGCCACGAGGACGCGGCTGCAAGCGTCATCGCGGCGGTGGGTAGAGAGGCGCAGAACCGGCGCCTTGGAGGCGAGTAGGCACACGGGCGCCTGAGCACGTCGCTGTCCGCGGCGGCGTCCCTTGCCGGTTTGGTTGTCGCGGCACGACGCATCTTTGGACCTCAGGTCTGCTTTCCGTGTCCCTTATGGATACCCAGGAGACGCGCAGAGAAACCGACTAGGCGGAACAGCCCCGGTCAGTGGCGTGTAAGCGCTGGGTCATCGAGGGCGGGCACCTTCGCGGCAACGCGACGAAAGGGAGTGCCCGATGCCCGTGAACACGCTTGTAAGTGACTGGAACCGAGAGCTTGGCTCACCGGTCTTTCGCGCTCGCTTTCGAGCGGCGCGGGAGGCCGAGCCGGTGCTGTCGAGGTTCGTGGATGCCGTGGCGCTCGTGCGGTTCATGCGCCGCCCGGCAGCACCCGCTGAGAAGGATGCCGTTCTGGGCGCGCTGCTGGCCTGGGCGAAGGACGAGCCCGTGGGTGGGCGTGTCGTGCTTGAGGCGATTCGCCCCGGCTTGTTGAACATGGCTGGCCGGCTTTTGAGCGACACGCGCGACGCCGAGGAGCTGTGGGCGATCATCTGCGCGGCCCTCTGGGAGGGGATTCGCTCCTATCCCCTGCACCGCAGGCGCAGGGTCGCGGCGAACTTGCTGCTCGACACGATGCACCGGACGCTCGTGGTGCTCGGGCGCGAGAGCGAATGGCGCGCGATGTGGGTCGGTTTCGACCAGAAGACCCCGGCGCCCGAAGTCGTTGACGGCGACGTTGAGGCGCTGCTCGATGAAGCGGTGCGGGCGTGCGCGATCTCCGCGCAGGAGGCGGAGGTCATCTGCGCGAGCCGGATCGACGGTGTTCCGGTCGCGGACCTCGCGCGTTCGGCGGGCGTCTCCTACAACACGATGAAGCTGCGCCGCCAGCGTGCGGAGCGACGACTTCTCATGTTCCTCGGCTACCGGCCTGTACCGCGAGGACAGCAAAACCGCCCTTTGTCACTTGCTCGGGTCACCGGCGCTGGGTCACACGGCCCGGTCGGTTGAGAGAAGCCAGTCGAGTTAGACGAAGGAGGTGATATCGGGTCCGCCCCCGCGCCGGACCCGAGCAAGTCTTATGACACGCAGACTCGCCATAGCGATCACATCGGCGCTGCTGGCGGCACTGCTTGTTCCGCAGGTAGCCAACGCCGCCGAAGCGAGCAGCCTCAATCAGGTCGTGGACAACCTGCGAGTTTGGTTGATCGGCCTGCTCGTCGGGCTGGCGTCGCTGCTGTTGACGGTCGCGGGCATCCGCTACCTGATCTCGGGCGGTGACCCCAACCAGATCGAACGCGCCAAGAGCGCGCTCAAAGCAGCGCTCTGGGGGTACGGGCTCGCGGCGCTCGCGCCCGTGATGGTCACGGTCCTGCAGCACATCGTCGGGTGAGCACGCGGCGGACAGCCCTCGCCGTGCTGCTCGCCGCCGCCGTGGTGCTGCTCAGTCTCGCCGCCCCAGCAGCCGGCCAGGGCTCGCAGCCGAAGACGCCGACGGCCAGCACCGCGACGGCGCCGGCCGCGTCGCCGCCGCTGCCCGGCTCGGCGCTCGAAAGCATGGCGCCGGAAGGCGGCATCGAAGTTGGGCCCGCCCTGCCGAAGCCGCCCCCGCCAGCGAAGGGCGGCAGCGTGAGCGCCGGCAAGGCCTCACACCCGGGGTTCTTCGACATCACCGGGAAAATCGAGGCCGCGATCAATGAATGGTTCGCCGGGCTCGTCAAGTCCGCGTTGAACCCGGCGATGGAGCTTGTCGGCCGGGCGCTGCTGTCCACGCCGCAGATAGTCGATCAGGCCAACGTCCGCTCCTACTGGCAGTTGGCTGTCGGGATCGCGGACGCGCTGCTCGTGCTCGTGGTGATGGTGGCCGGCGCGCTCGTGATGACTCACGAGACGCTGCAAACCTCCTACGCGCTCAAGGACGCGATCCCGCGTCTGGTCATCGCCGCCATCGCGACCAACGCGAGCCTGTCCATCTCAGGGCAGATGGTGAGCATCGCCAACGCGCTCTCGGGCGCGCTGCTCGGCAACGGCGTCGATCCGACGCAAGCCGGGCACACGCTTGAGCTGCTGGTCGTTGAGTCGATCACCGACGGCGGCATCTTCCTCGTGCTGCTCGGGCTCGTCTGCGCCGTGCTCGCGGTCGCGCTCCTGATCCTCTACCTCGTCCGGGCGGCGCTGATCGTGCTCCTGGTCTGCGCCGCCCCTATCTGTCTGCTCGCGCACGGACTCCCGCAGACCGAAGGCCTCGCGCGGCTTTGGTGGCGCGCGATGATCGGCGCGCTCGGCGTGCAGGTCGCCCAAGCGTTGACGCTCGCCGCGATCGTCCACGTCTTCTTCGCGTCGAGCAGCAGCGTCCTGGGGCTCAGCGCGAGCGGCGCGCTGATCGACCTGCTGCTCGTCATCTGCCTCTTTTACGTGCTGCTGCGCATCCCGTTCTGGGTGCGCGAGCTTGTGTTCTCGGGCCGACCCTCAACGGTTGGGCGGGTCGCAAAGTCCTACATCGCATACAAGGTCGTAAAGGGCGCGATCGGGGGTGCGCTGTGAACGAGCAGCGCATCCGGCTCCCCGCCGACGTGGAGATGGAGGACCGTCTCGCGTGGGGGCTCAGCGCACGGCAGCTCGTGATCCTCGTAGTGACCGCGATCGTCTGCTACGCGATCTTCGAGGCCATCGGGTCGCTGTTGCCGATGCCGTTGCCGGCCGTGCTCGCCGCACCGTTCGCGCTCGTAGGTGTCGGGCTCGCGCTGGGGCGCCTGGACGGCCTCTCGGGCGAGCGGATCGCGCTCGCCGCCGCCCGCCAGTCCACGCAATCGAAACTGCGGGTCGCGGCGCCCGATGGGGTGCCCGCGAAGCTGGCGGGTGCGCCTGTCCAGCCGGCCGTCTCGCTGCTGCGGGTGCCGGTGAAGGCGATCCTCAGGAGCGGCGTCGTGGAGTTGGCCGACGGCACGAGCGTCCTGCTGTTGGCGGCGAGCGGGACGAGCTGGGCGCTTCGCTCAAGCGAGGAGCAGGCAGCGCTCGCCGACGCGTATGGCAAGTGGCTGAACAGTCTCGTCGCGCCGTGCGCGATCACGGTTCGCTCAGAACTCGTGGACCTCACCGAGCGCGCTCAGGCGATCGAGCGCGCCGCGCCAGGGTTGCCGCATCCGGCGCTTGAGCGCTGCGCCCGCGACTACGCGCAGTTCCTCGCCAACTTCGCCGCCGAGGGTGAAGGTCTGCGGCGCCGTCAAATCCTGCTCGTGCTGAGCAGCCGCGCCCGCGAGCGCGAGGCTGCCAGCGCCGATCTCGAGCGACACGCCAGCGAGAGCGCGAACCTGCTGCGCGCTGCCGGGGTGACGCTTGACCGGCTCGACGGTGAAGCCGCCACGACGCTGCTGCTCGGCGCCCTGGAAGCGCCCGGCCCGCCAGCCGGATCGCACCTGAGCGGGGTGATCCACCGATGCTGAACCATCTCCCCCGTGTACTTGAGGGAGCGCGCCGGCACGACGCTGATGGGCGGATACCCGTGCCGGCTGCGGTGGAGGTCGAGCGCGACCGTGTGCTCGCCGGGGAGACGTGGCAGCGAACGCTCGCGGTCGTCGGCTACCCGCGCGAGGTCACGCAGGGTTGGCTCGCGCCGCTGCTGAAGGCCGCTGGCGAGCTTGACCTGACCATCCATGTCGGGCCGATCCCGCCCGCGCTCGCCGCTGACCGGCTGCGTCGCCAGCGCGCGCGGCTTGAGTCCTCGCGGCGGATCGACGCCGACCGTGGCCGGCTCTCGGACCCGATGCTGGCCGCTGCTGCCGAGGACGCCGACGCGCTGGCGAGCGCGCTCGCTC